>JACSRI010000140.1 GCA_014879845.1 Opitutaceae bacterium | reverse complement strand
AGCCAGCGATTCGCGCGCCGCGGCGAGTCGCATGTCGAGTTCGTCGGTCGGGTGCCGCGCGACGAGGGTCTGCATCAGCGCCACGTACTCCGCGGGCCTGGCGACGGCGGTCGTGGGCGCCGCGCGCTCGATCGTTTCGACACCCGTCGCGCGCGAACGACTGCGACGGACAAATGGGATCGCGACTGTCGCGAGCGCGAGGGTCAGCACGACGAGACCGAGGAGGATGAGCCACGCCGAACGCGTCGCGCGCGAGCGCATCGGATCGTACTCCACGCCGCCCGGGTGGCGCCGATACGCGGCCTGAACGTCGGCGCGCATCAAGACAACCAGCAGCCATACGCCGGCCGCCGCGGTCAACAAGCCGATCAGGTTGAGGAAGGGAAAGGCGACGATGCCGCCGACGGCGGCGACCAGCGCGTGACGATGGTTGCGAAGGCGTCGCGCACCGTGGGCCGCCCATGCTCCGACTCCGGCGAGCGTGATGCCTGCCACGGTGACCAGCAGGATCGCCGTCATCAGGCCGGCCTCGGAGGTGCCGAGTTTCCCGGCGACCGCGGCCGAGAAGCCGCCCATGAACACGAGGCCCGTCGGCAGCACGCTCAGCAGCCCGAGGGTGAAAAAGCCCATGAGCAGCGTGGCCGGCAGCCGCACGAGTTCCGCGCAGCGCAGGTCCTCCACCGCGGTGTCGCAAACCGGGCCCGGACACGGAGGTGGCGCGCCGGCGGTCACCGTCTCCACTTCGGTCTTCACGTCGCTCGCGTGTTGGTAGCGGCGCTCGGGCTCTTTCTCGAGCGTGCGCAGCACGATCTCGTCGAGGCGCACGTCGACCTGCACGCGCTGGGACGGCGGCGCGAAACGGCCCAGCGGCAACTCGCCGGTGAGCATCTGGTAGAAGACGACACCGAGCGAATAGATGTCGGCGCGATGATCCACCGACTGTGGATGCTCGACCTGCTCCGGCGCCATGTAGTGCGGCGTGCCCATGACGTCGCCGATGCCCGTGAGCATCGTCGCGCCCTGCTCACCCGGCACCGCGACCAGCTTGGCCAGGCCGAAGTCCGCCACCTTCACCACGCCCGCGCGCGTGAGCAGGATGTTTTCGGGCTTGATGTCGCGGTGCACGATGCCGCGATCGTGCGCGTATTGGAGCGCCTCACACAGCGGCGGCACGATCGCCAGGGCCTCGCGTGGTGCCAGGCGCCCGGCCTGCATCGCGCTGCGCAGGCTCGTGCCGTCGACGAACTCCATGAGCAGGAAATGATGCCCACCCGCCCGGCCGAAGTCGTGCACGCCGACGATGTTCGGATGCGCCAGCTTCGCGAGGGCGCGCGCCTCGCGCGCGAAACGCTCGGCAAACGCCGCGTCGGCGCCAGGACGTGGGCGCAGGATCTTGAGCGCGACGAGGCGGTCGAGCGCAGGTTGGCGTGCCCTGTAGACGGCGCCCATGCCGCCCTGCCCGATCAACTCGAGGATCTCGAGCTGAGGAAAATGCGGCGCCAGCTCAGCCGGAGCCGGCGGGCGGAACGGTGCCTCCGCCGCGGATGCAGTCGCACCGGACGACACAACTTCAGACGGGAGACCAGCCCGCAGCAGGCATTCCGGGCACATCCCGAGCGGGCTCGATGGCGACAGCGGTTTGCCACACTGCGGGCAGATCGGGTTCGGAGGCGTGGAGTTCATGCTGCCGCGTTTCTACGGGATCGGATCCGGAAGGTTACGCCGGCGCGGAACCACGTGCGGCGCCCTAGCCGCGCAATGCGGCCAGCAGGTGCACCAGTTCCTCGCGCGCGGCATCCGGCGAGTCGACCGTCTCGGCGATCTCCTCCTCGAGCAGGGCGCGATAACGCCTGCGCAGCCGATGCACCGCGACTTTGACCGCGCCCTCGCTCATGCCGAGCCGCGCAGCCAACTCGCCGTACGGCTGCGTCTCGCGCGCCCCAAGGAGCGTCGCGGAGAGCGCCTCGAGCAGTCCGCCGCGGGCGGCCGCCTCGAGTTCGGCGCGCAGACGCGCGACCACGGTCTCGAGCAGGGCCATCGCCCAGGCGCGGTCAAACTCGCGATCGGGCGCACGCGTATCCGCCGGTTCGAGGCGGAGCCGCTCCTCGGCGGACTCGGCGTCGATCGAGACGACGAACTGGCCGCCGCCCCGCTTCTGCGCCTGCGCACGCGCACGTTCGTCGGCAAGGAAGTGGTCGAGCGAAGTGAGCATGAACGAACGAAAACGCCCGCGCCCGCGATCCGCCCGGCCCACGGTGCGACGCTCCAGCACGCGCGCGAAGAACGCCTGCGTCAGGTCCTCGGCGTCGTGCGGCGCGTAGCCCCGCCGGCGCACGTGCGCGTACAGTGGATACCAATAGCCGCGACACAGGTGCGCCAGGGCCTCGCCCGCCTCCGTCCCTTCGCGGGCTCCCGCTCGCACGACGATCGACCACCGCGTCGTCGCAAAGCTTCGCGGACGCGGGCGCACCGTCGCCGCGCTTTCGCCCGCGCCATCACGACCGCCGTCCTGCGCGGGCGCGCTCACCGGGGCGTCACGGCACGTTCGCGCCGGACTTGATCTCACCGGCGGCGGGGTCCCAGATCATGTTCTTGACCACACCTTCGCCGGTGCGCTGCACCTCGATGTAGTCGATAGTCTGCCGCTCGCCCTCGGCGCGCAGCGGATAGTCCTTCGGGCCGGACGGTGTCGGGATCGTGATCGTGGCCGCGAAGCCGAAGCTGCCCTCGGGCAGGCGGATCTCGTAGTATCCGTCGCGGCCGACGTAGTGCGCCTTCATGTTTGGCTCCTCAAACTGCCGGCCCTCGATGCCGGGGTTCTTGGCGTCGACGCTGTATCCGCGGATCTCGAGGCTGAACTGCGGCACGGGCTTGCCGTCCGGGGTGAGCACGCGGCCCCGCATCATCCCGCGCTTGGGCTTGAGCACCTCGTCGAGCGGCGGAGCAGGCTCGGGCTCGCCTGCCGCCTGGCGGCGGCGGCGCTCCGCTTCCTTGGCCGCGGCGATCTTCTCCTCGATCTCGCGGCGCACGCGGATGCGGCCGTCGATGAACTCCTGGCGCGTGACGCGCCCGTTCTTGTCGGCGTCGAACGCCGCCACGCCGCCACGCTCGATGTCGATGCCGGAGATGTAGCCCGAGCCCGTCGAGTCGAGGCCGTTGAAGAGGTCGATGTCCTCCGGCAGCACGCTGCCCTCGCGCAGCTGCACGCGCTCAGCGGCGCGGCCGGCGAGAAACTCCGCCTGGTCGATGTCACCGTCGTTGCTGGCATCATAATGCCGGATACCGATCGTCTCGGTGCCCGAGAGCCAGCCGTCGCGGTTGGCGTCGCGCTCGCCGAAGGCGGCCAGGTCGAGGTCCTCGGGCGTCTTCGGCTTCGGCTCGGACGCAGCGGAGGCGAAGGGATTGGAGGCGGGGGTTTGGCCGGGAGCGGCGACGGCGAACAGGACCGAGGACGCGACTGCGGCGGACAGCCAGGCGGACAACCTCATCATGCCCGCGGAGGCTTGGCCGCGGCCCGGACGGCGGCAAGCCGAATGGTTTTCCGCCTTATCGTGCCGGCGCGGGCGGCGACAGCTGGACGACCACGTTGGCCCCGCAGATAAGCAGGCCGCCAACCACAGTGCGCCAGGTGAGGTGCTCATTGGCGTATTCGATCCCGGCCAGATCGGAGAACAGCGCCGGCAGGAAAAGCGCGAGGAGCGCCGTGAAGACGGGCTCGAGCGTGTAGATCAGCCCCGCCTCGGTCGAGCTGACCCAGCGCTGCCAGAGGTTCATCAAGGTGAACGCGCCGAACGTGCAAAACAGCGCGAGCAGCCCGGTGAGCACCAGCCAGGGCCACATCTGGAGCGGGCGCACCACCGCAGCCACGGGCGCGCCGGCACCGAGTGCGCCGACCGCGGCGACAACGGCGAAGACCACCGCCATGAAGACAAACATCACCACGGTCACGGCGAGGCCGCGGTTGTCGCGGTAGACCGGTCGTTCGAGCCAAAGAATCTGTCCGGCGAAAAAGCAGGCCGAAATCAGGGTCTCGATCTCGCCGCGCCCGAGGTGGAAGTCATCAAGGCGCACGCCCGCGAGCACGGCCACACCCGGCACCGCGAGCGCCATCGCCGCGAAAAACATCCGCGGCGGCCACCGACGCGCGCGACTGTAGACCCAGATCGGGATGAGCACGACATACGCCTGCGTGAGGAATGCCGAGGTCGAGGCCGAGGTGAAACGCAGGCCGTCGACCTGCACGAGCAATCCCGCGGAGAGAAACGCCGTGAGTCCGGCGGCCTGCGCGATCTCGAGGCGCGTGATGCCCGCCCGCACCTGCCGCCACGCGAGCGGGAGCAGCATCAGCGCCGCGAGCACAAAACGCGGCCAGATCATGCTGGCGTTGAGCAGCAGCGCCGACACCTCCGGGTCCACGCGGCGGTGCACGTCGCCCAGCGCCTTGATGATCGGGAAACTCCCGCCCCAGAGCAGACAGGCGAGGCAGAGCATGCCGATCGCACGCCGGCGCGTATGGGGATGGACCTGGAGACGCATGCTCATCGGTGAAATACGGCCGTGGCTTCGGTCCCGGGTAACTCGGAAGCCCCGGGGAACCTGCTTCGGCCGTCGCGGGCTCTCAGCCCCGGGCCTGGCCAATCCTGGTCCGGCCACCCGCCATGCTCCCTGTGCCCTCCATGGTTCAACCCGGCCTGGCGATTCGTGTTACCGCAGGCCCTTCGCCGTCTCGTCGAGACGCGCCAGCAGCCAGAGCAGGTCGGACAGGCGATTGAGATAACGCAGCACCACGGCATTGAGTGCGGCGCCGCTCTCGCCCAGCGCGACGATGGCGCGTTCGGTGCGCCGGCAAACCGTGCGCGCGACATCGAGCGCGGCTGCGTGCAGGGTCGCGCCCGGCGTGGCCCAGCCCTCGAAGGTGACCTGCTTCGCCTCGACCGTCGCCACCGCCTCGTCAAGCCTCTTGAGGTGCGCCTCCTCGAGGCGCGCGAGTTTCGACTTGAGGTAACGCTCGCGATCCGCGTCGTCGACCGCGAGTTCACCCATCAAGCCCACGAGTTCCTTCTGCGTGGCGAGAAGGACTTCGCGCACCCAGGCGTCCTCCGCGGTGGCGCGGGCGAAACCGAGCGCCGCGTTGAGCTCGTCGGCGGTGCCGTAGGCGGCCACCCGCGGGTGCGCCTTCGAGACCCGCCGGCCGTACATCAGCGCGGTGGTACCGTCATCTCCCGTGCGGGTGGCGATCGACATGCTCATTTCCTGCTCCTGCTCGTGTTACTTCTCCAGAAGCACCCGGGCGGGTGCCTGGTGCAGGACGGAGACAAGGACCCGGAGCGGGAGCCGGGGCAAGAGCGAATCCGGAGCCGGCCGCGCTACTCGACTTCCTCGACGCGCACGGGGAAGGTCTTGCCCTCGACCGTGAGCACGAAGTCGCGCGTCGCCCGGGCGCCTCCGGCCGCAGCTGGGCTGGCGGCCGGGGCCGCGGGCGTGCTCGACACGACCACGGGTGCAGCCGCCGGCGCGGCGGTCGGAGCCGGGGCCTTCTTCGAGGCGAAGTATTTGTCCAGCTCCTGCGGGAACATCGCGTGGATGACGCAGTGCTCGTCGTCGGTCGGATAGCCCTTGGCCTTGAGCTCCTCGCGCAGCTGGGGCATGCGCGGCTTGAGCAGGTCGGCCGGGCGGCAGTCGATCGGCTCCTGCTTGGTGTTCTTCGCGGCGAGCGCGCGCACCTCGGGATCGACCGGGCCGGGCGTGCGCCCGTAGTAGCCGAGCGCGATCTGCATGGCCTGCGGAGAGAAGTTCTTCCAGCGGCCGAACTTCACGTTGAACATGGCCTGCACGCCCACGATTTGGGAGGTGGGCGTGACGAGCGGGATCCAACCTAGGGCCTTGCGCACGACCGGGATCTCGGCGAACACCTCGTCGAAGCGGTCCTCCATCTTCTGCTCCTTCAGCTGCGTGCGGAAGTTCGAGAGCATGCCCCCAGGGACCTGATACGTGAGCGCATCGCTGTCCACGCGCTCGTTGGCCGGGCTGGTGAACTTGCCGAGCTCGGCGTAGACCTTCTCGAAGTGCTCGCGCAGGGCCATGAGCTCCTTGCGCTTCCCGTCGAAGTGCTTGGGCCGGCGCGGATGATCCTCGAGCAGCGCGAGCATGCGCACGGTGTCGGGCTGGGCCGTGCCGTTGGCGAAGGGCGTGATCGACGTGTCGATCATGTCCACTCCGGCCTCGATGGCCGCGTAGTAGCAGGGCCCGCCCAGTCCGGAGGTCTCGTGTGTGTGCAGCACGATCGGGATCTTCACGCGCTTCTTCAGGCCGGAGATGATCTCGTAGGCGACGTAGGGCGGGATGAGTCCGGCCATGTCCTTCACGCAGATCGAGTCGCACCCGAGCTTCTCGATCTCGAGACCGTCGGAGATGAACTTCTCGATCGTGTGCACCGGGCTGGAGGTATAGCAGATCACGCCCTGGGCGTGCTTGCCGGCCTTCTTGGTAGCCTTCACCGCGGTCTCGATGTTGCGCAGGTCGTTGCACGCATCGAAGATGCGGAAGATGTCCATGCCGTGCTTGGCCGACATCGCGACGAACGCCTCGACCACGTCGTCGGGGAAATTCGTATACTGCACGATGTTCTGCCCGCGCAGGAGCATCATGTGCGGGGTCTTCGGCGTGCCCTTCTTGATCGCGTCGAGGCGGTCGAAGGGAAACTCGTTGAGGAAGCGCAGGCCGGAGTCGATCGTCGCCCCGCCCCAGGTCTCGAGCGCGCCGAAGCCGAGTTCATCGAGGATCGGGAGTGCCGGCAGCATCTGCGCCGTGCTCATGCGGGTGGCGGCGAGAGACTGGTGACCGTCACGCAGGACGGTGTTGTTGAAGATGACGGGAGAGACGGCCATAAGTGGACGGGATTTGCCAGAATTGTGCCTTCAGGCCCGCTTCTCGACAATCCACATTGGGCGAAAACCTGTGCGCGGATTGACCGCCGCTGCCCCGATCTTGAACCGCGGCGCCCGGACCTCCGGCGTCCGGGCGCTCAGCCCCTTGTCACCCAATAGTTGACAACGCCGCGAGAGCGCGGGCCGGGCTCGCCTTGCCGGGCGGCCGGGGCAGACTCCGGGGCCGTGACTCTCGACGAACAGTTCGCCACCTTTCTTGCCAAGGATCCGCAGGTCGATCCGACCGCCTATGTCGCCGCAGGTGCCACGCTCATCGGCGACGTGCGCCTCGCACCGCACGCCAGCTGCTGGCCGGGCACGGTGCTGCGCGGGGACATTAACTTTATCGAGATCGGCGAAGGCACGAACATCCAGGACGGCACGATCGTCCACCTCGCCGACCAGTACCCCGTGAAGATCGGCAAGTACGTCACGGTCGGTCACGCCGCCATGATCCATGCCTGCACGATCGAGGACGAATGCCTCATCGGCATGCAGGCCACGATCCTCGACGGTGCAGTCATCGGCCACCACTCGATCATCGGCGCGCACTCGCTCGTGACACCCGGCACGGTGATCCCGCCGGGATCGCTGGTCATGGGCGTGCCCGGCAAAGTCGTGAAGACGCTCGCGCCCGACAAGCAGGCCGAGATCCGTAAGTGGGCGGAGAAGTACGTGAAGGTCGCGGCGGCGCACCGGGCGCGCTTCGCGCACTGAGAACTCGCAGCTTCGTGCGCGATCGCCGCAGGTGATCGCCCCTTCACGCCCCTCGGCGCCACACGCCCGGACAGACGGCTGTCGCGCACCACACGCGACAGCCGACACCGGGCTCCCGACCTCAGGGCAGCTCGTAGACCTCGACGAGCGCGACGCCGCTGGATCCCTCGGCCGCGGTGACGTGGGCCGTGTAGGCTCCCGGCGCGAGGGTGATCACGACCGCCGCATCCTTGCTCCCCGCATCGAGGCCGAAGGCCGAGGCGGCGGTGGCGGCGGCCGCGAGATCGGCGGCCGAATTCGGGCCCGTGCCCCAATCGTCGTTGGACGCGAGCGCCGTCGCGCCCTGGAACACCGTGAGCTTGGGATCGGCGAGGACCGACGAGACGCCGTAAGCCGCGAGCTTTGGACCGATACCGCGCACGAGCACGCGCTTGGGCGCATTTCCTGTGACGACAAATCCACCGATCAGGGTGTCCTCGCCCGGCCCCACGTATCCGCGCGTCGAGATGTTGACCAGACGCTGGTAGCTGGGCGTCCCGGTCACGCTGGCGTCGTAGACTTCTGCCAGTGCGACGCCCGACGTGCCGTTGCCCTCGACGATCGCCGTGTAGCTGCCCGGCGCGAGGGTCGTGAGGATCGCGGCATCCTTGCTGCCCGCGACCAATCCGAACGCGCTCGTCTGGCGCGCCGCGTCGGCGATCTCGGTCGCGTTGGAGGCCGATCCCCAGTCGTCATTGGACTCGAGGACCGTGGAGCCGCGCATCAGGGTGAGCTTCGGGTCGGCGAGGACTCCGCCGACATTGAACCGGGCCAACCCGGGCCCGACGGCGCGCAGGAGCACGGGCTTGGGCACCGTGCCGCCCACGACAAAGCCCGCGATGGTGACCGCTTCACCCGTGACGACACGGGCGCGCGAGGAGAGATTGACCAGGCGGTCCGTGCGCTCGACGCCCCAGGCGGGACCCGCGAACTCGGTGACCGCACCGTCACCAGGTCGGATGACCGCACCATCGATCGTACGGCTGGCGGCATCGGCGTTGCCGTCGATGACGAGGCCTGAATCCGAGACCACGACAAAGTCGCCCGTCGCCGCTTCGGCCGTGCCTTCATCACCGACGACGATGTCGTCGAGGATGGCGAGGACGAAGACCTTCCCGGTCGTACCAATCATGGTGTGGACCCGGCCATTCGTCGCATCGAGCGTCGGAGCGACGTAGTAGCCGGCGATCGCGGCGGTGGGGCCCGAGAGCGGATCGATCACCGCCGAGAACGAGAACGCCAGCTCGTCGATCGACCCCGCGAGTGCACCGGCCTGAGCCTGGCCCCGGAAGGTCCACGTCGCCGGAGCGATTCCCGCCGACGCAGGATTGAGCGCCTGGACCGTGCCGACAAAGGCGCGATCGTCGTCGAACGTGATGTCCATGACAAATCCACCGGCACCCGGTAGGTATCCGATCAATACGCCCGACTCACCATCGGCGGCGATCCGGGCCGCGAGACGTCCGCGTTCGCCGGCGCCATCCGACACGGCGCCGAAGGCCATGAGCGCCGTGGGCGAGGTCAGGGCAAACGTGCGCGTCACCGCGGCTGCAGCCTGGAAGTTTTCATTGCCAGCCTGGGCGGCCGAGACCGCCACCGTTCCGGGAATCCCGGCCGGAGTCACGGTGCTCCCGCTGACGGTCGCCGGCCCGCTTCCGATCGCAAACGTCACGGGCAGCCCGCTGCTGGCCGTCGCCGTAAGCGCGAAGGCCCCGTCCTGGACACCGCGGTCCGCCGGCTGAGCAAACGTGATGGTCTGTGTCGCCTTCGAGATCGTGAGCGTGGCGCTCGTCGTACCCTCATAGACGGAGTCGTCGATCGTCGCGACGACGGCATAGGTGCCGGCGGAGACCGGCGCGGTCGCGCCGCCATCATAGGTCACCGTCACCGTCAGGCCGGACGGCGTGGTCGAGGCGGTCGCGGCCTTGGCCGATCCATCGTAGGTGTGCGCTAGGTCGCCGAGGACAACGCTCGCCGCCACTTTGGCCACGTTGAACGTTCTCTCGGAGGTGGCCGGGTTGTAGTTGAGATCACCGGCCTGCGACGCGCGGATCGTGACTATCCCGCCTCCGGTGAGGGTCACGGTGTTTCCGCTGACCGTCGCCGGGCCCGAAACCACCGAGAAGGTGATGGCAAATCCCGTGCTCGCGCTCGCGCTGATCGTGAACGGATCGTCCGTCACGACCTTGTCGGCGATCGCGGGGAAGGTGATCGTCTGGTCCGCCTTGTCGATCATCACGGTGGCGATGGCGCTCGTCGTGGTGTTGCCTGCGACATCTGTCACGACGACAGTGTAGTCGCCGGCGAAACCGACCGTGCCGATGTCGGTGTGCGTGACCGACGCGGTCGACGAGCCCGAGCGATTGGTGTTGTCCGCGAGGTCCACTCCCCCCAGGCGCCAACGATAGGCCAGGGGCGAGATGTCCGTCGCACCCACCGTCAGCGTAAACGAACCACCCGCCACATACGTCCCGCCTGTCGGCTGGCTGCTGATCGTCGGCGCGGAGGCATCGATCGTGACGGCAAGGCTGGACGACGCCGTCGAGACATTGCCGGCCGCATCCGTCGCCCGGGCCGTGATCGTGTGGGAACCGGCCGCGAGGCTCGATGATGTGATCGACCAGGCTCCACCCGCGGCGGTGGCCGTGCCCAGCACCGTGGTGCCATCGGTGTCGTAAAGCGTCACCGTGCTGTCGCTCTCCGCGGTGCCGGTGAAGACAGGCGTGGCCACGTTGGTGATGTTGTCCGAATTCGAGGCTCCGCTGTCGCTGGAGGAGGAAAGATCAGGCGTCGACGGCGCCGCGGGCGCCTCCGTGTCGATCGCATAGTTGTTCGAGTCGGTCGACCCGCTGCCGGAGTTGCCGGCCGCATCGGTCACACCCGTGTTGTCCAACGTAATGAGGTTCGAACCGTCAGTCACGCCCGCGGCCGGCGTCAGCGTGGCCGTCCACGTCACGCCGCCGTCCAAAGAACTCAGCGACGCAAGCACGCCGTTATCGACCGCGAAGTCCGCCACCGTGAGACCGGTCACCGCCTCGGAGAACGTGATCGTCACCTGTGACGTCTCACCAACGCGCAGGGCGGTGTCCGTCAGCAGAACAGTCGCTGTTGGGCGCTGTGTATCCACGGCATAGTTCCCGGAGTCCACCGTACCGATGCCCGGGTTGCTCGCGGCGTCCTGAAGTCCGGTCATGTCCACCGAGATGACGTTGCTGGCGTCCTGGACACCGTTCGTCGGGGTGAACACCGCAGTCCATGTCGTGGCACCATCCGAAGTGCTGACGGCAGCGAGAGTGCCGTTGGGGACCGTGATGTCGGCATTGGAGAAGTCGGCCACCGGCTCCGAAAATGCGAAGGTCACGAGCGAGGTCTCGCCGATGCGAACGGCGCTGTCGGCCAACGTGATCGTCAGCGTCGGCGGCGTGTTTTCCGGGCGAATCGGATCGTCGATCTTGATGTCGTTGATGCCGTGCCAGGTGTTGGTGGCCGAGTAGAGGATGACTCGATCGACGGCATCGAAATCAGTCCCGAGCGTGACAGTGGCACGCTGCCAGCCGCCCGTGAATGCCGTGGTGAACGAGGTCGAGGCCACCTCCCATCCATTGCGGTAGCCTTTCACGGTGAGAGTCTTCGGGGCGCCTTCGCCGTAGTTCCAGTAGGCGAAACCGTTCAGCTGAAAATCCTTACCATCCGTGGACTTGATCACCATGCCGCGCCAACCCAGCCCCATGGGATCGAGTGCGTAGGTCGTCAGCGCATCAAAGGTATCCGCGGCCTCCGCGGAGCCGACAACCAGCCGGTACGAGATGGCCGTGCCCGCGGTGTCCGAGCTGTTGAAAACCTGCAGGACGATCCCTGCGATATCAGTCGAACCACCGTCTCCATCTTCCGCGACACCGTCGGACCAGTGCGCGTCGTCGTTACTGGTGAAGGTCAGCGTCGTTTCAGCCGCGTGCGCGGTCAAAAGGCAGGCCAGTGCGCACCCGGTGGCGGACGCCTTGACGAGGCGCGTGCACGCTTCACGGAAAATGTCCCGAGACAGTAGTCGTCGCATGGACCGAAGCATGGCAGGAGTTCGCTAATCGCGCATCCGGGATACACCCCACGGGTCCCCCTGAACGAGCCAACCCACAAACTCCCGGGTCCGGCATCGGCTGAAATCAGCCCCAGGGTCGTTCGCTCGAGCTCAGTCCGGCTCCGTGTGCACGACGACGTCGTGCACGGGCAGGTCGGCTGCGGCCATAAGCGCATCTTTCACACGATGGGCGATGGTGTGGCCCTCGCGCACGGTGAGATCACCGGCGACCACGACATGGATGTCCATGAGCAGGCCGAGCCCGCTCTTGCGGATCCGGCACTTCTCGATCGCACGCACCCCGTCGACCGCACCCGCGATCTCGCGCACGCGAACCTCGGTCTCGCGTGAGACCGCGGCGTCCATGATCTCGGCGAGCGCCGGCCGGAGCAGGGCCACGCCGTTGTAGGCGATGATCGCGCAGGCCACGAGCGCCGCCCAGTCGTCGGCCGACTCATACCCCGGCCCTCCGATCAACGCGATGGAGATGCCGATGAAGGCCGCGATGGAGGTGATCGCGTCCGAGCGATGGTGCCAGGCATCGCTCTTGAGCGCCGTGCTGTCGAGCGCGTGGCCCGCACGCGACACATAGCGGAAGAGCAGCTCCTTCGTCACTACGACCGCGACGAGCACGACGAGCGTGAAGGCGGCGGGTGCGTGGTGCGGCGTGATGATCTCGCGCACGCTCTGCACCGCGATGAGCAGCGCGGCCGCGACGAGCACGGCGGCCACAAACAGCCCGGCGATCGACTCGGCCTTGCCGTGGCCGTACGGGTGGTCGTGGTCGGCTGGACGGGTCGATACGCGCAACGCCTTCCAGACCACGAACGAGCTGAAGACATCGGCCGAGGACTCGATGCCATCGGCCACGAGCGCGTAGGAATTGCCGAGGATGCCGGCCACGATCTTGCCGAACGCCAACAGCGGGTTGGCGACGACGGAGACGAGCGAGGCGCGAAAGCCCTGGGCGAGGTCAGGCACAGGCCGGAGGGTGACACACATCGCCAAAGCCGCCACTCAGAACGGTCCCGAACCCGGACGGTAGCGAGGCGCCCCTCGAGCCACCGTCCCGTACAAAAAGTAACCCGCCCCGGCGCCAGTCCCCCCAGACCAGCAACCGAGGCGGGTCGATCCAACCTATGAACAACTACAAACGCGAAATCAGCAGCTCCTTCTGGAAAATGATCTCCTTCGGCAGGTCATGATAGAGCTTCATAAAAAGCTCATCCTGCAGGAGGATCTCCTGTTTCCAGTCGTCGACACTGATTTCGAAGGCTTTCTCGAGGGTGGCGCGGTCGTAGTTCGCCATTCCCTCGATATTGAACTGCTCGATACGCGGCATGAGGCCGATCGGCGTCTCGTCGGCGGTGACCGTGCCGGCGCACCGTTCGAAGATCCACTTGAGCACGCGCATGTTCTCGCCGAAGCCGGGCCAGAGCCAGCGGCCGTCCTTGTCGCGGCGGAACCAGTTCACATGGAAGATGCGGGGCGGACGCTTGATGAGCTTCCGCATGGTGAGCCAGTGGTCGAGATACTGGCCCATGTTGTACCCGGCGAACGGTAGCATCGCCATCGGGTCGCGGCGGACCTGGCCGACGGCGCCGGCGGCGGCCGCGGTGGTCTCCGAGCCCATGGTCGCACCGAGGAAGACGCCGTGCACCCAGTTGAAGGACTGGAACACGAGCGGCATCGTCGTGGCGCGTCGACCGCCGAAGACGATCGCGCTGATCGGCACGCCGTCGGCGCTTTCCCAGTCGGAGTCGATGCAGGGGCACTGCGCGGCGGGCGCGGTGAAGCGGGAGTTCGGATGCGAGGACTTGCGACCGCAGTCGGGTGTCCACTTCTGGCCGGTCCAGTCGAGCAGCTCAGGCGGCGGCTCCTTGGTCATGCCCTCCCACCACACGTCGCCATCGGGAGTCGTGGCGACGTTGGTGAAGATGGAGTTGGCCTTGCAGCTCTCCATCGCGTTGGGGTTCGACTCGTACGACGTGCCCGGAGCGACGCCGAAGAACCCGCTCTCGGGATTGATGGCCCAGAGGCGCCCGTCCTTGCCGGGCTTGAGCCAGGCGATGTCGTCGCCGAGGGTCGTCACCTTCCAGCCCTTGAGGGCCGGGGGCGGGATGAGCATCGCAAAGTTGGTTTTGCCGCACGCGCTCGGGAAGGCGGCGGTCACGTAGCGCTTCTCACCCTGCGGGCTCTCCACCTTGAGGATGAGCATGTGCTCGGCCATCCAGCCCTCATCGCGCGCCATGCACGAGGCGATGCGCAGGGCGAAACACTTCTTGCCCAGCAGGGCGTTGCCACCGTATCCGGAGCCAAACGACCAGATCGAGCGCTCCTCCGGGTAGTGGACGATGTACTTGGTGGCGTTGCAGGGCCAGGGTACGTCCTTCTCGCCGGCGGCAAGCGGCTTGCCGACCGAATGCACGCAGGGGACGAAGTCCTCGTCGCCGAGCACGTCGTAGACTCTCGAACCCATGCGCGTCATGATGCGCATGTTGGCCACGACATAGGGCGAGTCCGTCAGCTCGATGCCGATGTGGGAAAGTGAGCCACCGACCGGGCCCATGCTGAACGGGATCACGTACATCGTGCGCCCGCGCATGCAGCCATCGAAGAGAGGCGCAAGAATGGCCTTCATCTCCTTCGGTTTCATCCAGTTGTTCGTCGGGCCGGCATCGCCCTCGCGAACACTGCAGATAAAGGTGCGGTCCTCGACGCGGGCCACGTCGCCCGGGTCCGATCGCACGGCGAGACAACCCGGGCGTTTCGCCGGGTTGAGTCGAACGGCGGTACCGCTCGCGACCATGAGGTCGCACATCGCGTCGTATTCAGCCTGCGAACCGTCGCACCAGAAGATGCGGTCGGGTTTGGTCAGAGCTGCGATCTGCTCGACCCAAGCCAGCACCTTGGCTGACTTCGGTTTCGCCTGACCGAGCGCAGTGTTGCCTCCTCCGGCACCTGGGCCGGATGCCTCCTTGTTTGGGATCAGTTTTTCGAGGTGTGCCATGTGGGGTAAGGGGTGGTGGCTAGTTGTTGGATACGGCGTCGGCCGCGCGGACGCGCAGGCTCTCCGCACCGGCGCGCGCGAGGGCTCCGCTCGCCGAGATCCGGGTGTGGTCCAACCGATGCTCGCACACCGCCTCGATCTCACGGTGCACCAGAATGTGGAAAACGGCGTCGAGCTCGGCGAGGTAGGCGTTGCGCGCCTGAATGCTCCACGCCGCGAACGGCCCGGCATTCTCCACCACGAAGGCTCCGAACACCTGGGCACCCGCCTGGAACGCATCGATGCAGACCGCGACGTTTTCCGGGAACGGCGCGAGCTCAGCGAAGGCGTGTCCGCGATGCCGCCGGGGGATGTCGTCCCGGCTCGCCGAGGCTAGCAACCCGATCACTTCGTCGACCAGCGCGAGAGCCAGCGGCTCCTGCAGCCAGACGACCTCCGAACGAGCAGTCACCCTGTTGTCCACGAACTGCTTACACCAACGCGAGGCCAGGCCTTCGCGATGGCGCCGCAGCGCGTTGAGTAGGGTGGTGGCGTTCATCTCGGGAGATCATACCGGGCAGGCCGGAAACCGCTGGGCAGGGGTTGGCCATCACTTAGCAGTTCTTGGGATGCCCAGTCAGCGGATAAGCACGCTTTATATGAGCATCGGCATGACCGATCGTAATCCGCACGCTCGAAGCGCCCGGACAGTAGCACGGCTGGCATGGACGGGGCTCGCCCAGCCCATGCTCCGATCGTCCCGTCGACCTCAGCGCTGAGTCTTCTCGTTCTCCGGCTCCGACTCCTGGTCGCGCGATTCGCCCTCAGCCGGGGACACGAGCGGCTCGAACTCCAGCGGCACCGGCCGCACCGTACGAAGCGCCAGCGCCGCGATCAAGGCGAAGGCCGCACACACACCGACGAACCAGTCGCCCCAGCGCACGTAGAGCGATTCCCGATCGATCCACTGCTGGTCGCGGTCGACCTGAAACGCCGCCGCACCGCGGTAGTAGATGCGCCGATCGTCATCGAGCATCATGGCGCGGATGTTGCCGTACTCGTCGAACCAACCGCTCCAGCCGGCATTGCCCACGCGCAGGACCGGCCGGCGCGTCTCTACCGCGCGCAACGCCGAGTGGGCGGCGTGCTGGAAGGCCGCGCCGCGCTCGCCGTACCAGGCGTCGTTGGTCGCCACGAAGAAGAGATCCGTGCCGTCCTTCACGGACGCGCGTGCCAGATTGGCGAATACATCCTCATAGCAGATGAGCGGCGCCACGCGGATGACCTCGCCGCTCGAGGCCACGGGCACGAGGACCGAGCCCGCGCTGTCGCCTGGCAGGAAGTCGCCGCCGATCGGCACGAACTTCGCGAGGTTTGGGAAAAACCGCCGCAGCGGCACGTACTCGCCGAAGGGCACGAGGTGGCGCTTGGTGTAGGAGAAGCGCGAGAGGCCGTCCTTGGGCACGGTGACGAAGACACCGTTTCGCCAAACCGAGGCCGCCTGGCCCGCGCCGTCAGCCGGCGGAGTCTCCTCGTAGGCCACGGCGCCGAAGACGAGCGGGGTGCCCACGGTGTCGGTCAGACCCTCCACCCAGGCCTGCGTCTGCGGGTCGCCGACGACGGGAGCGGGCATGACCGCCTCGGGCCAGAAGATCGCGTCGGGCGCCTGTCGGGCTGCGACCTTGGTGAACATGTCGAGCACGCGCAGGATCTCGGAGGCATGCATGGGATCCCACTTCTGCGTCTGCGGGATATTGGGCTGCACCATGCCGGCCTTGATCAACGGCCGGCGCTGCTGGCGCGCGATCTCGCCGAACATGCCGAAGGTGACGAGAAACAGCGACGCCATCGCGAGGTAGAACTCCGGGCAAAACCGGCCCTTGCGCTCGCGGATCCAGAGCTGGATGCGCTTCAGATACGCCGCCAGCCCAAGGCTGAAGAGGATGAGCGGAAACGACACCGCCGCCGCGCCGCCGAAGGCCGCGGCCTGCAGCAGCATCGGCCGCTGCCACTGGCTGGCCGCGAGCGGAAGCCAGGGAAAACCCGTCAGGAACCAGCCCCTCACCCACTCCAGCACCACCCAGAAACCCGCCAGGCCGAGCGTCACCAGGATCCGGCGACGCACGTCGGCCTGGTGCACCCGCGGCAACGCCCAATGGGCGGCCGCGAACCAGAGCGTCGGAAACACCGCCATGACCGCGGCCAGCGCTATCATGCCGCCGATCGTGACGTGCCTCAACCACTCGAGCAGGACCAGCCACGAGACAAACATCGCACCGCCGATGATGAGCAGGAACTCCCGACGCGATGGCTGCCGCAGGATGATCCACAACAGGGCCGGCGTGGCGAAGACCCAGGCCGCCTCCGGCACATCGAAGGGCGGGAACGCCACCGTGTGCAGCAGCGCCGTGAGCACGAGCACGGCGCGGCCCCACAGCCAGCCGCCGTAGCGGGACATCGGAGACGGGCCGGTGCGGGAGAAGGAGTACGTCATCGCGAATCGGAAGACGAAGATGGGGTCACCGAGGACACGGAGGAGAAACGGAGTTCACGGAGAAAGGCAGGTTGCACAGGAGGCCGCAGAGACAGCAGAGACGACCCAGGTCACTCATCTCGGCTCCCTCGACGTTCCCCTGTGCCACGGTTCGTCCCGAATCTCAGGGAGACACCGGACTTCTGATCGCAGGCAGGGACGCCTCGCCGCGGCGTCCGCGAGCGCCCCCCGCAGACACGAGAGCCCGGAGCGGAGGCCTCGGCGGGACCTCCCTGCCATCATTCCCGGATCATGCCCCATGGCAGTTCTTGTATTTCTTCCCGCTGCCGCAGGGGCACGGGTCGTTGCGGCCGACCTTTGGGACGTCGCGCTTTACCTGAATGACGGGAAGCTTGATCTCCTTCTTCGGCTCGCCGGCGGCGGGCTCGCCCGGCGCGGCGTGTGCAGCGGCGGCGGGCGCGGCGGCCTGCGGCGTGCCCGGACCCTCGAGGCGGGCGCTGCGCGCGAGCATGAGTTTCATGTTCTCCAGCGCGATCAGGTTGGTCGCAGAGCGGAACACGCTCGTGCAGATCTGCACGCGGATGTTGTCCATGAGCTCGCCGAAGTAGCGGAAGGCCTCGCTCTTGTATTCGATGAGCGGATCCTTCTGGCCATAGCTGCGCAGGCCGATGCTCTTGCGCAGGTCTTCCATCTCGGTGAGGTGCTCCTGCCAGTGATTGTCGATCGCGTTGATCACGAGGTAGCGCTCGAGATGCTGGAGCGCGTCGCGGTTTTCCGCCGACTCCTTCATCCCGTAGGCCTCGCTGATCTTGCCGACGATGAGCTTGGCCGCCTCGTCCGCCGGCAGCTTCTCGAAATCGGCGCCACGAATGCCGACCGGGAAGTGCGTATTGAGCCAGCCCACCAGGCCCTCCAGCGCCTGCGGCACCGGGCCGCCCTTCTCGCCGAAGCCCGCGGACTCGAGCCGGTTCGCGATCTCCTCGCCGATCATGTCGAAGATGACCTTGCGCGGCTCGTCGTTGTGCAGCGCGTCGTTGCGGATCGCGTAAATGATCTCGCGCTGCTTGTTGAGCACGTCGTCGTACTGGAGCAGGCGCTTGCGGATGGAGAAGTTCTGCTGCTCGACCTTCTTCTGCGCCGACTCGATGGAGCGGTTGAGCAGCGGGTGCGCGAGTTCCTCCTCCTCGGTCATGGACTTCTCCATGATGCGCGCAAGCGGCCCGGCCGACGCAAACAGGCGCATGAGATCGTCCTCGAGCGAGATGTAGAACTTCGACTTGCCCGGGTCGCCCTGGCGCGAGCAGCGGCCGCGCAGCTGGCGGTCGATGCGTCGTGACTCGTGGCGCTCGGTGCCGATGACGAAGAGGCCGCCGACATCGGGCACGCCCTCGCCGAGTTTGATGTCGGTGCCGCGGCCGGCCATGTTGGTCGCGATCGTCACGGCGCCGCGCTGCCCGGCGCGGGCCACGATGTCGGCCTCCTGCTCGTGGAACTTCGCGTTGAGCACGGCGTGCGTGATGTTCGAGCGGCGCAGCATGCGGCTGAGCACCTCGGAGGCCTCGACCGAGACGGTGCCGACGAGCACGGGCTGGCCGACCTTGTGCGCGGCCTCGATCTCCTTGATCACCGCCTGGAACTTCGAGCGGCGCGTCTTGTAGATCACGTCGTTCTCATCCTTGCGGATGCAGGGCCGGTTCGTGGGAATGACGACGACGTCGAGCTTGTAGATCTCGTGGAACTCGGTGGCCTCGGTCTCGGCCGTGCCGGTCATGCCCGCGAGCTTCGCATACATGCGGAAGTAGTTCTGGATCGTGATCGTGGCGTAGGTGCGGGTCTCGCGCTCGATCTGCACGCCCTCCTTGGCCTCGACCGCGGCATGGAGTCCGTCGGACCAGCGGCGGCCGGGCATGAGGCGGCCGGTGTTCTCATCGACGATCGCGACCTTCCCGTCGGGCGTGACGACGTACTGCACGTCGCGTTCATAAAGTGAATACGCGCGCAGCAGCTGCGAGATGGCGTGAATGTCCTCGCCCACGGCCTCGAAGCGCTCGCGGGCGGTGCGCTTGCGGTTTTCCTTCTCCTCGGGGGAGAGGTCGTGCTCGCGCTCGAGGTCGGAGAAGAGCGTGGGCAGGTCGGGCAGGACGAAGGCGTCGGGATCCTCGGGCTTGAGGAAGGTGCGGCCCTTCTCGGTGAGGTCGGCCTGGTGCTGGCGCTCGTCGATGACGAAGAACAACTCCTCCTTGAGGCGGAAGTTCGCCTCCTTGTTGAAGTCGCTGTTCATCTCGAGCTCGACCTTGTCGAGCTGCTTGCGCCACTCCGGGGTCTCCATCAGGCGCATGAGCAGCTTGTTCTTCGGAGCGCCGACCTTGACCTGGTAGAGTTTCTGGAAGGCGTCGGCCTTGTCCTCGGCCGAGGCGTCGGGCTTTTCCAGCGCGGTCTTCACTTCGCCGACGAGGCGGTTGCACAGGCGGGTCTGTTCGTCGACGATGCGCTGGATCGAGGGCTTGAGGCGCGGGTACGGCTGTTCGCGCTGGATCGCCATCGGGCCGGAGATGATGAGCGGCGTGCGTGCCTCATCGACGAGGATGGAGTCGATCTCGTCGACGATGCAGAAGTAGTGGTCGCGCTGGACCTGGTCTTCCTTGCGCGTGGCCATGCCGTTGTCGCGCAGGTAATCGAAGCCAAACTCCGAGGCCGTGCCGTAGGTGATGTTGCAGCCGTAGGCCTCGCGCCGCTGGGCCGGGCCCATCTGGTTCTGGATGCACCCCACCGTCAGGCCGAGGTAGCTGTAGAGATGGCCCATCCACTGTGAGTCGCGGCGGGCGAGGTAGTCGTTGACCGTGACGAGCTGGCAGTTGCGGTCGCTGAGCGCGTTCAGGTAGAGCGGGAGCGTGGCGACGAGCGTCTTGCCTTCGCCCGTGGCCATCTCGGCGATCTTGCCCTGGTGCAGGGCCATGCCGCCGATGAGCTGCACGTCGAAATGCACCATGTTCCAGGTGAGTTCGTGCTCGCACACGACCACGGTCTGGCCGCAGAGGCGGCGGGCGGCGTTTTTGACCGTGGCAAAGGCCTCGGGCAGGATCTCGTCGAGCGTGGCACCGGCCTTGATGCGCCCGCGGAATTCGTCGGTCTTGGCCTTGAGGGCCTCGTCGGAGAGGGACTGGTATTCCTGCTCCAGCGCGTTGATGCGGTCCACGACCGGGCGGCATTTGGCCACGAACTTGCGGTAGTGGCGGCCGGAGAGTTTTTTCAGGAGGAATCCGAACATGGGAAAGGTGAGTGTTTAGCGGCGGAACGTTTCCTAGGGCAATGGTGAATCCCCCGTGCGGCCGAGTGTCGCGGACGAGCGCGGGGCGATGATGCGAGGGCCCGACGCGGACGCACCGCGCAGAACCCGAGTCTCAGTTCAACCGGCTCGCGCGCCGGCACGCCGTCACACCGGCGGCGAGGGCCCCACCGCACACTGTCGCAACCGCGTGCGCGAGAGCGGGATCTCGCACGACTGGACCGCGACGCGAACGCCCGGCTCGCCGACCAGGCGGGCCCCCGCCGGCGCAAAGGCCGCGTGCAGCCCGACATGGGAGAAACCACCGTCCTCCTCGGACGTGAAGGATACCCCCAGGCAGCGGCAGAGCGCGTCAAACGAGGGTTTGGTCGCGCGGCACGACGAGGTTCCGACGCCCCGCTCCGCCGACGACGCGCCTCCCAGCGCGGCGGGCGCATCGCGGCCGGCCGTGGCACCGAGCAGCACCAGACCGGCGGCGATGAGCAGCGCGGGTTTGGTGAGGAGATGCGTGAACGAGGCCGGCCTCATGGGACGTGAGGGCCGACCGTGGACGGAATGCCGGCGCTTGGCGAGTCTGCAGCGCGGGCGCATCCCGTCGGGCATTGCCAAGCCCCGGCCGTTTCCCCATCCCGT
>JACSRI010000029.1 GCA_014879845.1 Opitutaceae bacterium | reverse complement strand
CCGAATTGAGCCGCCGCGAGGAACCCGCCCAGCTCGAACCACCCATCGAGCCCCCATCCCGGCAGCCCGGCCATCCAAGCGGCCGCCATGACGACAAGCGTCCACAGGTAGAGAAAGGTGTGAAAGTGCAGCGCGAGGACGAGGTGCTTGAGATAGACAAAGTCGCGGCTCTTCCGAAACAGCGTTCGCGTGAGGAGCGCGAAGACCGGCATGCACACGAGCAGGATCTTGGGAATGCTGGAGAAAAACTTGTCCACGAGCTGCCGCCGTTTCTCCTCGCTGGAGGTGCGTTCGGCGAGGCGCGCCACCCAGGCGGGGATCTCCTCGTCACCGGATGCCACCGCCGTGGCGCCGCCCGCGGGCTCCCCGGCCGGAGCGACGACGCCGGCCGGCGCACCGGCGGCCGCGCCGTTCTCGGCGAGCGCAGTCAGGACGACTTCCTTGATTTGCGCGTCCGTCAGCTCACGCCCCTCGGCGCGTGCTTTCTCGAGGTGTCGGTCGACCGCTTCTCCCTGCGCGCGCATGCGCTCCACCAGTGCAGCGACCTTGGCCCCGTCGCGCCAGTCCTCAGCGCTGAACCCGCGCGTCAACTCCGCCCAGATCATGCGCTCGGTCTCGCTGCGCGCCTCCATGGCGACCCCGTCGAGTGTCAGCTTCACCGGGCCGGCGTGCCCTTCCTCGTCACCGGTGAAGTGCATCACAAAAAAGAATACAAACGCGACGAACAGGTAGAGCCGGAAGGGCGGCATCTGGGACACGCGCTTGCCGGCGTTGAACTGCTCGGTCAGCCAGCCGGGGCGGAAGAGAAGCGCTCGCGTGCTGCGGAAAAAATTCCCGTCGAAGTGCAGGAAGGCCTCGAGCGCCTCCATGAACACGTGCCGGAAAGAGCGATGAAACTCGAAGTCATGCTGGCCGCACGCGTGGCACCAGGGACCCTCGAGTCTTGTCCCGCAGTTCTCGCAATGCGTGTGAAACGGCCCGTGGTGCCCGTGTCCGGGGGCGCCGCCATGCGACGACGCGGGCTCTGCGTGCGGATCGGACGCCTGCGCGGCGGCGGCATCGACGCCGAGCGTATCGATCACATCCGGCGCGGACACGGGCTCGGGCAGTTCGGGCTCAAGGGACACGTCCCTCGATCAAGCAGCCGCCGTGCGCGCGGGCAAGCGCACTCCCTGGCGAATCGAGGGCGACTCAGTTGAACGACTTGCCGCAGCCGCAGGTGCTCTGGGCGTTGGGATTGCGGATCTCGAAGCCCTTGCCGTGCAGCCCGTCGTCGAAATCGATGACCGAGCCTTCCATGTAGGCGAGGCTCGTCGGATCGACGAGAAACTCCACGCCCTCGCTCGTCATGCGCTGGTCGCCGTCCTTCGACACGTCGAAGGACATGCCGTACTGAAAACCTGAACACCCGCCCGACTCCACGAAGACGCGCAGGCGCTTCGCATCGTCGGCGATTTCCTTCTGCAGCGTTCGCACCTGCTGGGCGGCGCGTGATGTGAGCGTGATCATCGCGCGCACGGTAAAAGCGAACCCCCGCGTGTCAACGGACACGCCGATCGCGGGCAGCGTCGCACTGTGGTGCTATTAGCCGGAGCATAAAGCATGCTAGCGGCTCGCCTCCGTTCTTGCATCCCGCGGGCCGTGGGAATTTTCTCATCTCGTGCTCGTGCGAGTTTCCACGTCATCGTCGTCGCGCCGCCACCACCGCGGCGGGCGGCGCATTTTCGCCGGCGCGCCCGCGTCGGCGCGCCCCTGAGCATCCCGGAGACCACGATCCATGTGCGCCGGATTCAACCAGGAGCTCCGCCAGAGACAGACGCAGTCGCTCGTCCTCGCCCCGCAGCTTCGCCAGTCGTTGAAGATCCTCCAGGTCGCCGCGCTCGACCTGCGCACGACCATCCAGGAGGAACTGCAGGCCAACCCCACGCTCGAGGAACTCTCGCTCGACAACGTCAGCCTCGATCGCCAGCCGACCGAGTCGGACAGCGGCAACGACAACGCCGACTTCTCCAGCGACTCGTCCGATTCGCGCGAGGAGCTGCAGTTCGAGCGCAACTTTGAGATCCTGGGCAAACTCGACCAGGACTGGCGCGATTACATGGCTTCGGCCGGTGGCAACAACACCTACACGGCCGAGGACGCCGAGCGCCGCCAGCATTTCTTTGATTCGCTCGTGGGCGAGACCTCGCTGCAGGAACACCTGCTCGACCAGGCCCACATGGCCGACATCACGCCCGAGCAGGGGGCGGCCATGCGCTACCTCATCGGCAGCCTCGACAACAACGGCTTCCTCACCGCCTCGCTCAACGACATCGCGCTGCTCGCCAACCTGCCGCTCAAGACCGTGCAGGAGGCGCACGCCGTGTTGAAGTCCTTCGACCCGCCCGGCATCGGCGCGCTCAACCTCCAGGACTGCCTGCTCCAGCAGCTCATCCTGCGCGGCAAGGGCAAGTCCATCCCCGCGCGCATCATCAAGGACCACTTTCTCCTGCTCACGCGCCGCCGCATCCCCGAGATCGCGCGCAAGCTGAACATGGACCTCGACGACATCCAGGCCGCGATCGAGGAGATCTCCGGTCTCGACCCCGCGCCCGGCCGCCGTTTCGGCGAGGACACCAACCGCTCGGTCGCCCCAGACGTCACCGTCGAGAAGGTCGGCGGCGAGTGGACGATCACGCTCAACAGCGACTACATCCCGCGTCTCCGCATCAGCAATACCTACAAGGACCTCCTCGCCAAGGGCACGCTCTCCAAGGAGGAGAAGGACTACCTGCAGGAGAAGATGCGCTCGGGCAAGTTCCTCATCAGCTCGATCGAGCAGCGCCAGCAGACGATCGAGAAGATCACGCGCGAGATCCTGCGCCGACAGCTGGATTTCTTCGAGGAGGGCGTGGCGAAACTCCGGCCGCTCACGATGACGCAGGTGGCGGAGGTCGTCGGCGTGCACGAGACGACGGTGAGCCGCGCCATCGCGAACAAGTACATCAAGACGCCGCACGGCGTCTTCGACATGAAGTATTTCTTCACCCCCGGCTACCAGTCGGCCGAGGGCGAGTCCGTCTCGAACACGAGCGTGAAGGACATGATCGCCAACCTCATCGCCGGCGAGGATCCCGCCACGCCGCTGAGCGACCAGGAGATCGTGGGCAAGCTCGCCGAAAAGAGCATCACCATCGCCCGCCGCACCGTCGCAAAATACCGCGAGGAGCTCGGCATCCTGCCGAGCAACCTGCGCCGCGAATACACGTAGGCCGCCGCGGCCTGCCCCGAAAAGTCGGGGCTCGCGGGCGCCCTCCGGCCGCCGCGGTCGGAGAAGGTCACAGAGATCACGGAGGAGACACAGAGGTCACGGAGTCGATCCGAGAAAACGACCTCATGAAGAGGTCGTGGAGAAACCGAAGCCGGCCGATCGTGTATCCGTCCGCGAGTGCCGCCTCGCTCTGTGCTCAAGCCTGAATCGGAACCCTGCACTCCCAAGGTGGTCGGCCGTGTCCCCACGGCCGTTTCACTATGCGAATGTCCAACACGCGTGCACGGACGCATGCGTCCACCTCCCGGGCCGCAGTCCCGTCGAAACCGGCTCACGCCGAAAATCGTGGCGAACTCCGAACAAGTCTGCGACGACCCACGCGCGTTTCTGAAACCCTGCCTGCACTCACCCGAACCGGCCCGCCACGCGCACGTGGCGGGCGAAGCCACTGCTCCTCGTCGCCCCTGAAGCATCGCGGCCGGGATCTTCCCATTCCATGATCCGCTCCACTGCCACCCTCGCCCTCGCCTTCGCGAGTTCGCTCCTCGTCCGCGCCGCCGACGACTCGATCCTCGGTGCCCTCCGCATTGCCAGCCTCGACGACCTCGCCGCCACCGCCGCCGCCTTCGCCGACAACGTTCAGCCCGGTGCCGGCGCCGCCACCGCCCAACTCACGGCCGCGGCCGCCATGTTCGGCATCGATACCTCCTCGGAGATTCTCGTCCTCGTCCTCGATCCGCAGAAGACGCCGGTGCCCCTCGCGTTGGTCGTCCCCGTCGTCGATCCCGCCGCCACCAAGGCCAACCCCGCCTTCGGCTTCACCCTCGCCACGACCGAGGGCCGCTATCAGGTCACTCTCAGCGGCCGCCCGATGTTCGCCGCCTTCGCTCAAAATCGCCTCGTCGTCTCCCCCGCCGAACAGGGTCTCGACCTCGCTCTTCCCGTCGTCGAGACGGGCGATGACATCCGGCAACTCCGCGCCACCGGGGGCCAGATCGGTCTCAGCCTGGACACCGACCGCCTCTACACCGCCTACAAGCCGCTGATCGATCTCATGCTCAGCCCGGCCTTCTGGCACGAAAACGGCGTCAGCATGACGGGCGTCAGCGCCGCACAGCCGTCGTCCCCGCTGGTGGTGTCGATGTTCTGGATGACCCTGCTGGGCGAAGGCCTGATCGAAGCCGGGCGCATGGCCGAAGCCGCCCACATCGCCCGGCGCGCCCTCGCGGTCACCGCACGATCGCTGGAACAGGATGGGCTGTTTCACGAGTATTATCATGCCGACGGCGTGGGGC
>JACSRI010000107.1 GCA_014879845.1 Opitutaceae bacterium | reverse complement strand
CGCGTCGTGGACGGCTTCGTCGTGCAGGGCGGCGATCCCCTCGGAAACGGCGAAGGTGGGCCCGGCTATGAGTTTCCCGATGAGTTCACACCCCGGCTCAAACATGACACCGTCGGAACGCTCGCCATGGCCAACTCCGGCCCGAATACCAACGGGTCGCAGTTCTATTTCACCCTCAATCCAGTCGACCGGCTCAACTACAAGCACACGGTGTTCGGTCGCGTCGTGCGCGGCGTCGGGGTGCTTCCGTCGGTCAAGCAGGGCGACGCCCTGCTGCAGGTGCGCATCACGCGCGTTGGACCGGCCGCGGAGGCGTTCCATCCGTCGGCCGAATCGTTCGCCGCGCTGCGGGCCTCCTCTGCGGTGATCGCGCCGCGGGATCCCGCCCTCCCACCGCTCTTCGTCGAAGGCGCCCGCCTCGACCTGCCCGAGTTCTATCCCGCCTGGCTCAACGACAAGCTCCACCACTACGCGCGCGTGCGCGGGGTGACGATACATGTCCGTACGCTTCCCGCCCTCGAGGGGGGAGCCGACGCCGATGCGGTCTCGGCGGCCGTCGCGGCCCTGCACGAGCAACTTGCCGGACGCGACCCGCGCTCGGCCACACTCGTCTACGGCGCCGAGGACAAGCGCTGGCGACTCTGGCTCGGCGACGGCCTCCTCGGCATCCTCGGCGCCCGGCCGGACCGTATCCACGACGTGAAGGAGCAGATTCTCGCCGGGGCCGCCAAGCAGGTGGAAGAAGGCGTCGCCCGGCGCTCCATCGACGCGGCCGTGACCGACCTGATCGAGGCGATTGATCGCGGCGAGTATCCGGCCAATTGACGGCACTCCGGACGCGCGCCGGGGTCGGAGGAGGTCGCATGCGACTTGTCACACTCCTTGTCTTGCTCGCGCCCGTCGCCCACGCCGACACGCGTTCCGACCTCATCGCCACCCTGCGCGGCTTTTCCGGCGACGCACCGCTCACCGCCCGCGTGGAGGTGGCGGTCGCCGATATCTCCGATGAGACTGCGAAATCCGTGCCAGCCGACAGCACCGGCACGGCGCTCGTATCCATGGGACCGGACGGCCTGTCGATCCGGTGGAGCCGCGATCAGCTCGGCGGCACCACCGAGGTTGCCGTCGCGGAGGACGGACCGCGCAGCGGATCCCTGCGTGCGATCGAGTCGCTCTCAGTCTCGCGGCTGACCGGCTACCTCAACGCGGCGCCGGATATCATGCGCGTCCTCGAGGATGCCGTGGTGACAGGCGAACAAGAGGCGACGTGGGGCGGCCGGCCGGTGCGTCTCGTCACGCTCAAGGTCACGCCAAAGCTGGACGAGAAAAGCCGCAAGTATGTCAAGGACCTCGAGGCCGGGGCGAAGCTCTGGCTCGACTCCGACGGGGTGCCCGTCGCGGCCGAACGCCGCGTCCATGTGCGCGGTCGCGCCATGTTGGTCATCTCGTTCGAGTCGACCGAGACGGAGTCCTACGAGTTCTCCCGCGTCGCCGATCGGCTCGTGGTGACGCAGCACACCAAGGAGACCCGGGGGTCGGGCGCGGGCGAGAGCACGCAGCGCAAGGCGACCGCGCGCTTGATGCTCGATCCACCGGCAGGGTGAGTCGATCGTCGAGCGATGAGCCTTCGACTGCCCCACGAGATGTTGGCCGGGTGCCTGTGGTTGCCGCGGTTCGTCGACAAGGTGCGCGCACACCGGGACGGACGGCTCCCGGCCGACTACCGCTTGGCCTTCGGTCATCCGCGCGGAGTCGACGGGCACTTCTTCCGACACTTTGGCTTCCAACGGGAGGCCATCGTCGCGGCGATCGCGACGGCGCCGGATGACCCGGCCGTTGCGACCTGGTTCCTAGGCCAGCCCACCGTATCGCCGACCTCCATCGAGGGCTGGAACGCCCTCGCCCCCAACATCGGGCGGGAGGGTCAGCCCGGGCGGGAGGCGTTTCTCTTCATGCGGCGCCGCCTCTACGGCGACCAGCCGCCCGCTCCAGTCGAGTCGGCCTTTGAGGCGATCTACTTCGACGAGACGGGCTCGAAAGACCGCGTCTGACCCGGCAGGGAGCCGGCGGCCCGGGCCTTGCCCCGGCGGGGGTTTCTCCCTACATTGGGCGCATGGTCGAGGCGACGGCGACGCTCTCGGGTCTGGGGTTTTCTCCACTCAACTACGTGGAGATGTGGGCCAACGCCGGGAGGGTGTCGCAGACGGCCGCCTCCACGAGTCTCGCGCGCACGAACACCACTTCGGCCATGGCGTCCGCCGCCGCGGGCAATGCCAGCACTTCATCCGCGAGCCGCGATGCCTCGAGTCTCTTTGCGCCCGTCGAGGACATGACCCTCCAGGTCGAGCTGCAGATTGCCCGTCTCAAGGCCGCAGCCCAGCAGGCCCTGCGCAATCGCGCCGCACAACTTGCGGCCGGCGGTGGATACGTGAATGGCGGCTCGTCCTATGCGTACACGATCGGTCCCGACGGCCAGCTCTATGCGATGGGCGTGACACTCTCCTATGACACCGCGCCGATCGCCGATGATCCGCAGGCGACGATCGAGAAGATGCGGCAGGTGCGCGCCGCCGCACTCGCGTCGAGTTCACCTTCGGCCAGCGACTTCGCGGCGGCGGCGACCGCGACCCAGGTGGAGTTGCAGGCGCGGCTCGAGCTGGCGCGGCAGCTCGCTGAGCAATATGCCGTCGCCACGACCTCGGCACCCGGCTCGCTCTTCGAGGCGCAGGCCTGAGGTGCGCATCGCGCCGCCGCCCGCCGCCGCGATTTTGGCAGTGGCCTCGGACCAAACACTTCTTATGGTGCCGCTACCTCCACTCCCCCATCATGCCAGCCGACAGCGCTGCATCTCCCCAGTCGGATCCGTCCCAACCGCCGAGACCGATCGAACCAGCGCAACGACCTCGCCTTGGACGCAACGCGCTCGCCGATCGCGGCCGCATCGCACTGCTCCAGCGTCTTCGCCTGCTTGATACGACCCCGGAGCCTGCGTTCGATCGCCTCGTCCGGCTCGCGCAACAGATCCTGCGGGCGCCGGTGTCACTCCTGTCGATGGTCGACGACCGCCATCAGTATTTCAAAGCGGCGGTCGGTCTCGACGGACCGGCGGCTGAGACACGCAGGACGCCGCTCTCGCACTCCTTTTGCCAGCATGTCGTCACCTCGGGCCGTCCGCTCATCGTCGAGGATGCGCGCATCGACCCGCTCGTGCGGGACAACCTCGCTGTGCCGGACCTCTCGGTCATCGCCTACCTTGGCGTGCCAGTCATCGCGCCGGATGGATTCGTGCTGGGATCCTTCTGCGTCATCGACGCCAGGCCGCGTGTTTGGGAGCCGCACGACATCGGGCTCCTGCAGGAGTTTTCCCAACTCGTCACCCACGAGATCGCCGCGCGCGAAGAGCGACTGACCGCCGAGGCCGCGCTCCAGGCCAGCAAGGAGCAACTCCACCGCCTGCTCGGCTGGGCAGACTGCCTGGTCTGGGAAGCGCAGGTCGACTGCACCGCCGAATCCTGGGCCTGGCGGTTCTCGATCCAGCCCTCGGGCCTGTTTCACCGGCTCTTCGGGGAGCGCGTACCCCCGCCCAATGTCGGACTCTGGTACCGCTTCGAACTCCCGGAGCAGGCCGAGATGGACCGGCGCTCGCGCGAGGCCATGCTCCGCAATGAACCCGGCTACGACCAGGAATTTCGCGTCATCCGCGAGGGCATCACGACGTGGATACGCGAGACTGTCACGATCACCCGCGATGGTCCCGACCACTTCTGGCTCGTCGGCGTCGCGACGGACATCACGCCCCTGCGCCGCGCCGAGCAGGCCCTGCGTGCCGCGCAGGCACAGATGCGGGCGGTGCTGGAGAGCGCGCATGTCGGCATCGCCTCGATCGACATGCACGGCACGTTCACCACCTGGAATCCGGCCATGGAGCAGATGCTGGGCTGGTCGGCGGACGACGTCGTCGGTCGCGCGGGTCCGGCGATCCTCTTCAGCCCCGCCGAAGTCATCCGGCTCGGCCGGACCGTCCCGATACCCCTCGCACCCGCCACGGACGCAACTGCGTTGATCCTGCGTTCGCTCGCGCAGGGCGGGCGATGCGTGTGGGAATCGACGTGCGTCCGGCGCGACGGATCGCTGCTGCCCGTCTCGCTGCACCTGGGCGCGATCCGCGCCGCGGACGGATCACCGGCCGGCGCGGTGGTCGTGGTCAACGACCTCACCTCGCGCAAGGAGATCGAGGCCCGACTTGCCCATGCGCGCGACCAGGCGCTCGAGGCCTCGCGTCTCAAGTCCGAGTTTCTCGCGAACATGAGCCATGAGATCCGCACGCCGATGAACGGCATCATCGGCATGACCGGCCTGCTCATGGACACGACGCTGGACGATCACCAGCGAGGCATGGGGCAGGTCATCCTCAACAGCGCCGACGCGCTGCTCGAGATCATCGATGACGTCCTCGACTTCTCCAAGATCGAGGCCGGCCGCCTGACCATCGATCTCGCGCCCTTCGAGTTGCGCACGCTGGTCGAGGATGCCACCACCCTGCTGGCGCCGCGCGCCCACGAGAAGGGCATCGAACTGGCCTGCGACATCGCGCCGGACGTGCCCGCACGCGTGCTCGGGGATGCAACGCGGGTGCGCCAGATCGTGATGAACCTTGCCGGGAACGCCGTGAAGTTCACCGAGCGCGGCGAGGTCCTGTTGCGCCTGAGCCTGCGCGGACCGGTCCAGGGCGGGCGCGCGGCCCTGAGGATCCTGGTGCGCGACACCGGCCCCGGCATCACGCCCGAGGCGCGAGCGCGGTTGTTCCAACCGTTCGTCCAGGGAGATGGCTCGCACACGCGGCGCCACGGGGGAACCGGCCTCGGACTCGCGATCTCGAGGCAACTCGCGCAGCTCATGGGCGGAGTTATCGACCTCGAGAGCGAGCCCGGGCGCGGTTCGGAATTCTGGTTCGACTTCGAGGCGGCGGTCGACGCCCCGGCTCCCGTCGCTTCCGTCCGACCGGCGAGCATCCGGCCTGTGCTTGTCGTCGACGACAACGGCACCAATCGCGAGATCGTGCAACGCCAGCTCGCTGCGATCGAGGTGACCACGGAGGCCGTGTCCACTGCAGCCGAGGCGCTGGCTTCCCTGCGGCGGGCCGCGACCGCGGGTTCCCCTTTCGGCCTCGCCCTGCTCGACTGGCACATGCCGGACATGGGCGGCCCAGAGCTGGCCGCGGCCATCCGGGCCGATCCAGCGATTCGTGATACGACCCTGGTCGTCCTCTCCTCGGCCGGTGCACTCGGGGCCTCCGAACCGTTGGCCGAGCTGGGCATCGCCCGCTTTCTCGTCAAGCCGGTCCGCGCCTCACGGCTCCATGCCACCGTCCTGGATCTCTTCGCCGGTGACGACGCGACGTTGGCTCCGGCGCTGCCCACGTTCGTGCCGCCGCCCACGGCGACGCACGCGGCGCATGTGCTGCTCGCCGAAGACAACCCGGCCAACCAGATCGTCGCGGAGATGCTGCTGCGACGACTCGGATGCTCGGTGGACATCGCGCACAACGGCCGCGAGGCGCTCGACCTGCTCGCGCGTGCGCGCTACGACGCGGTCTTCATGGATTGCCAGATGCCGGTGCTCGACGGCTATACCGCGACACGCGAGATACGCTCGGGCCGGCTGTCGGGCGTCGATGCGAACGTGCCGGTGATCGCCCTGACAGCCTACGCGATGAGCGGCGACCGCAAGCGCTGCCTCGACGCCGGCATGGACGACTACCTGACCAAACCGATCCGCTCCGCCGCCCTGCGAGATGCGCTCCTGCGGCTCGGGCTGCTCGGCGCCGGTCCGGCCAAGTCGGAGGCGCCGGACGAGGCGACAACCGCTGCGGCCCAGCCCGGCGCCGGCGTGCTCGATCCACACATCCTCGAGGAATGCCGCGGCCTGCCCGGACGCCAGGGACGCACGATGCTCGCCGATATTGTCGACCTCTATCTCGAGCTCGAACCCGAGCGGATGCAGCGTCTGGATCAACATATCGCCACGCGCGATTTTCGGGCCCTGGCCTCGCATGCCCACGTCATGGCCGGATCGTGCGCCAACCTCGGCGCCACCGACGCGCGCACAACCCTGCTCAATCTCGAGGCAGCCGCGAAGGCGCAAGACGAGCCCGCAGTCGCCGTGCTCGCCGACCAAGCGCAGGCCGCGCTGGCGCGCGTGCACGAGGCCATACGTGAGCTGCAGCGACGCGAGTCGGGCACTCCCCCGTCGCCTCCCGCGTGAGCCGCGTCCGTACCTTGCTTCTGCCGGCGGCCATCGCCGCGGGTGTTGTGGCGGTGGCTGTGTATGTCTTTCGCGAGGCCCCACCCGCCGCATGGCTGCGCGTCGATGCACCTACGGCCGTGGTGGTCGCACAGCCCTTTGTCGCCACGGTGACGCTGGCCGAACCGCGGGACGGACTCTTTCTCAATTTCGACCTGCACGGGCGGGATGCACGCAGGCATCCTCTGCGCGTTGTCGCAGCCGGGAGCAGTCAGGCTGTCGTGGCGCAGAGTCACTGCTACACCTTCAGCCTGATCGTGCCCGGCCGTCCCGACCTCGCGGATGCGCACGCCGTCATCTACGTTTCAACGACCGGACACTGGGCCGACAGGGTTCAGGTGGCCCACTCGAAATCACTTCAGGTGGTCTGGGCCGTGCCAGATGATATGGATACGCAGGTGGCGCCGCTGATCATTCATGACCAGCAGTCCAATCCGAAGATCGAACTATCCAGCCCGCCTGCCGTGCGTATCGCCATCTCAGCACTTTGGGCCGCCGGGGCGTGGGTGGCGATCGGTGGATGGAGGCGCCGACCCATTCCCCGCGGCATACCTGCGCTGGCCGCCATCTGCCTCGGGCTCGCGTTGTGGGAGGCGTTCGCCTTGGGCGCATGGATCGGGGAGGCGGCACGGACCTTCGCGCAAGCCGCCGACGTCTATGAAGACCGACGCAGCTTCCAACAATTCGCGACGATGGGGACCGTGTGCGCGCTGGGTGGACTCGCAGCGCTCGGGCTGCGGCGAAGCCGCCCGCGCATGCCTGCAGCCACTCTGGCCGGAATCGTGGGCTATGGCGCCACCGAGTTCGCCGCGATGCTTTCGCTGCACGAAATCGACGCGGTGCTGGCGACGGCCTTCGGGCCGCTCTCCGCCGCCGCGGCGCTCCGCGCCCTCGCGGCGGCGCTGGCGCTGACCGGCATCGCCCGGCAAACCCGCGCCGCAGCCCTCGATCCGGGGATCGAGGCCGCCCGTTGAGAGCCCCAAGCGGTCAGCCCGCCCACGTGCGCGCGTTGTCGAACATCCGCATCCAAGGCGAATCCTCGCCCCAGTCGGCCGGGTGCCAGCTCATCTGCACCGTGCGGAAGACGCGCTCAGGGTGCGGCATGATGATCGTCACACGGCCGTCGGTCGTGGTCAGCGAGGTGATGCCGAAGGGCGAACCGTTGGGATTGAGCGGATACAGCTCGGTCGGCTGGTGGCGGTTGTCGACAAAACGCGCGGCCACGAGACCGGAGGTGTTGCACTGCGCGGCCGCGGCGGCGCTGGCAAACTCGGCGTAACCCTCGCCATGCGCGACAGCGATCGGGATGACGCTGCCCTCCATGCCCGCGAAGAAGATGCTCGGGCTCTTCTCGATCCGGACGGACGCGAAGCGGGCCTCGAACCGCTCGCTCTTGTTTTGAACGAAGTGCGGCCAGAGGTCGGCGCCGGGGATGATGGAGTGCAGGTTGCTCATCATCTGGCAGCCGTTGCACACGCCGAGGGCGAAGGTGTCGGGCCGCTTGAAGAACGCCTCGAACTCGGCCCGCGCCGTCGCATGGAAGAGCACGCTCTTGGCCCAGCCCTCGCCCGCGCCCAGCACGTCGCCATAGCTGAAACCGCCGCAGGCCACGAGGCCGCGGAAATCGCGCAGCGACACGCGGCCGCTGAGGATGTCGGTCATGTGCACGTCGGCCGCGCGGAACCCGGCGCGCGTGAAAGCCGCAGCCATCTCGACCTGGCCATTGACGCCTTGCTCGCGCAGCACGGCGATGGATGGACGCGCGGACGGCGGCGTGCGCGTGCTCACCATCGGGAACGTGATCCTGGGCGTGATGCCCGGGTTGTCGCGGTCGAGCTTGAGTTTGTATTCCTGCTCCGCGCAGGCAGGATTGTCACGCAGGGCAGCAATGCGGCGGGTGACGTCGGACCAGATCGCGCGCAGCTCGCCCAGATCCTCGTTGAAGACGACCTGGTTGCGGTGCTTCACGCGCAGGGCGAACTTGGTATTGAGAACGCCGATGCGGCTGACGTGGTGCTTGAGCCGGTGCTGGCGCAGGACGCCGTAGACGTCATCGAGGTCGGCCTCGCGCACCTGGATCACCGCGCCGAGTTCCTCGCTGAACAGTCCGGCGAATGGATCGCGGTCGGCCGGTAACTCGATGTCGACGCCGACATGGCCCGCAAAGGCCATCTCGACCATCGTGGCGAGCAGCCCGCCGTCACTGCGGTCGTGATACGCGAGAATCCTCCTCTCGCGGCCGAGCTGCTGGATGGCGTTCCAGAAATGCTTGAGGTCCTCGGCGCTGTCGACGTCGGGCGGCGTGGCGCCGGTCTGCGAGAGCACCTGCGCGAGGATCGAACCGCCGAGGCGGTCCCGGCCGCGACCAAGGTCGACGAGCAGCAGCACGGAATCCTGTTCCTGCGCGAGTTGCGGCGTGAGGCTCAGGCGGATGTCCGCACAGGGAGCGAAGGCCGAGACGATGAGGGAAACTGGCGCGGTGATGCGCTTCTGCCCGCTGCCGTCCTTCCACACCGTGGACATGCTCATGCTGTCCTTGCCCACGGGGATCGTGATGCCGAGGGCCGGGCACAGTTCCATGCCCACGGCCTGCACCGCGGCGTAGAGGTCGGCGCCATCGCCGGGCACCGCGGGCGCGGCCATCCAGTTGGCCGAGAGGTTGACCCTGCCGAGATCGCCAACCTGGGCGGCGGCGAGGTTGGTCAGCGCTTCGCCCACGGCGAGGCGGGCCGAGGCGGCGGCGCTGTTGACCGCGACAGGCGTCCGCTCGCCCATCGCCATGGCTTCGCCCGCGTAGGTGTCGAACGCCGCGGCTGTGACGGCGCAGTCCGCCACAGGCACCTGCCACGGTCCGACCATCTGGTCGCGACTGATCAGGCCGGTGACGGTGCGGTCGCCGATGGAGATGAGAAAGGTCTTGTCCGCCACGGTCGGGTGCGCGAGCACGCGATGCACCGCTTCGCTCAGGGAATCGCGCAGTCGCTTTTCGCCAGACTTGCGTTTGGGCGCGTTGGCCGGGTCCGTCTCGGCCAGGACGGCTGCGATCTCGGCATCGAGGTCGTCGCCGAGCGCGGGCTGCGCCGACGGCGTCGCCGCGGTCTCGAGCGCGGATACGTCGACGGCGGCGAGCGGGCGTGCAAGCGTCTCCGCCGTGCGGTGCATGCGCGGGGGCTTCCCGAGCAGCACCTCGAGCGGCATGTCGATCGGCGTGTTCCTGAAGTGCGTGTCCTCGAGCACGAGCTGCCGCTCGGCCGTGGCCTCGCCCACGACGGCGAACGGACAGCGCTCGCGCGCGCAGATGGCGGTGAACTGCTCGAGCCGCGCGGCGGGCACGGCGAGGACGTAGCGCTCCTGGGACTCGTTGCACCAGATCTCGAGCGGGCTCATGCCCGGTTCGTCGTTGGGAATCGCGCGCAGGTGAAAGCGCCCGCCCAGGCCGGCGTCGTTGACCAGCTCGGGCAGCGCGTTGGACAGGCCGCCCGCGCCAACGTCGTGGATGAACGCGATGGGGTTGTCCGCGTCGAGGGCCCAGCAGCGGTCGATCACCTCCTGGCAGCGACGCTCCATCTCGGCGTTGTCGCGCTGCACGCTGGCGAAATCCAGGTCCTCCTGGCCGTGCCCGCTGGCCATCGAGCTGGCGGCGCCTCCGCCGAGGCCGATGAGCATGGCCGGCCCGCCGAGCACGATGAGCTTGTCGCCGGGCGAGAGCGTGCCCTTGCGCACGTGCGCGGCCTTGATGTTGCCGAGGCCGCCGGCGAGCATGATGGGCTTGTGGTAGCCGCGCCACTCGGTGGCGGGAATCTGAGATTTCAGATCTGAGATTTGAGATTCAGGCAGCGCCGCAGGAACTGCCTGCTCGTAGGTGCGGAAGTAACCGAGGATGTTCGGACGGCCGAACTCGTTGTTGAAGGCGGCGGCGCCGAGCGGCCCGTCGATCATGATCTCGAGCGGCGTGACGATCCGGCCGGGCTTGCCCGGGTCGTTTTGCTCCCACGGCTGCAGTGCGCCGGGCAGTCGCAGGTGCGAGACGGTGAATCCGCACAGTCCCGCCTTGGGCTTGGACCCGCGGCCGGTGGCGCCCTCATCGCGGATCTCTCCGCCCGAGCCCGTGGCGGCGCCGGGAAACGGCGAAATCGCGGTCGGATGGTTGTGCGTCTCGACCTTGCAGAGGATGTGGATGTCCTCCTCGTGCGCGGCGTATTCGCCCGTCTTCGGGTCCGGATAGAAGCGGCCGGCGCGCGTGCCCGCCATCACGGCGGCGTTGTCCTTGTAGGCGGAAAGGATGCCGTCGCTGTGCAGCTGATACGTGTTCTTGATCATCTGGAACAGCGAGCGGTCGCGTCCCAGTCCGTCGATCTCCCACGACGCGTTGAAAATCTTGTGGCGGCAATGCTCGGAGTTGGCCTGCGCGAACATCATCAGCTCGATGTCGTGCGGGTCGCGGCCGAGCGTCGTGAATGCCTTCACGAGGTAGTCGATCTCGTCTTCCGCGAGCGCGAGACCGAGCGACGCATTGGCCTCGACCAACGCGGAGCGGCCCTGCGCGAGGACGGGAACGGCGGTGAAGGGCTTGGGCGTGTGGTGCGAGAAGAGCGCGGCGAGTTCGTCGGTCGAGCCGAAGACCGCCTGGGTCATGCGGTCGTGGAGCTTGGCGCGCAGCGTCGCGACCTGGGCGGCGGTGAGGTTGGTGAGCGGCTTCCCGAGCTGGGCGTTGTCAACCTCGATCCAGTAGGCGACGGCACGCTCGATGCGCTTGATCTGCGACAGCCCGCAGATGTGGGCGATGTCGGTGGCCTTCGACGACCACGGGGAGATCGTGCCAGGGCGCGGTGCGACAACCTGGAGCAGTCCGACGGGCGCGTGGGCGGCGCGTTGCGGGCCGTAGGTCAGAAGTTTCTCAAGGATCGCGTGGTCCGCGGCCGAGAGTTCCACGGCGCCGTCGACCAACTCAACCACATGGATGAACGCCGTGGTGATGGCGGCCACGGGCACGCCGGCGGCGACGAGGTCGTGGCGAAGTTTCTCGAGGCGAAAGTCGGAGAGTGCGGGTGCGCCGCGGAGCGTCAGCATGGAAGGAAAGTTGGACCGAGAAACTCACAGAAGACGCGGACGTGCCAATGGAAAAGAAAAGGCGCCCTCGCGAACGAGGGCGCCCTGGAAAACAGCGGCGGAAACGCGGGGGCGTGCGACGCTCAGGCCACGCGCTCGACCACGAGCGGCGGCGGCACCGGGCGCTTGGGCGCGAGGCGGTAGGCGTTTTTGAAATACTCGAGCGCGGTCTCGAGCTTGGCCTCGTCGTTGTAGTGGATCATCATCAGCGGCTCGCCCTGCTTGACCTGCGTGCCGACCTTCTTGATCTCGGAGACGCCGACGGAGAAGTCGGGCTTATCCTCGGGATTCTCGACGCCGGCGCCGAGCAGGTGCACGCCGCGGGCGATCATCGCCGCGTTGATCGTGTGCACGTAGCCGCGCTTGGGGGCCGGGAGCTTGCGGATGTGTTTCGCCTGCGGGAACTTCGATGGATCGTCGATGAACGACGTGTCGCCGCCCTGGGCCTTGACGATCTCCTTGAGCTTGGCGAGGGCCGTGCCGTCCTCGAGGTGGCGCTGCACGGTCTGCTTGGCCGAGAGCGTGGAGCCTGCGACGCCGGCGAGGCGCACGATCTCCATGCCGAGCTTGAGGACGAGTTCCTTCATGTCCTCGGGGCCGTTGCCCTTGAGCAGTTCGATCGCTTCCTTCAGTTCCAGCGACGTCCCCACGGAGTCGCCCAGCGGCTGATTCATGTCGGTGACGAGCGCGACGCAGCGACGCTTCATCGAGCGGCCGACGCGAGTCATCGAGCGCGCGAGCTGCTTGGCCTGCTCGAGGTCCTTGATGAAGCAGCCGTTGCCCCACTTCACATCGATGACGAGGCCCTCGGCGCCCTCGGCGAGCTTCTTGGAGAGCACGCTGCCGGTGATGAGCGGGAGGCTGGGAATCGTGCCGGTGTTGCGGCGCAGATCGAAGAGCTTGGCGTCGGCCGGTGCGAGTTCCGGCACCTGGCGGACAAAGGCGCCATGCACGCGCTCGAGTTGGTGCACGAATTCGCGGATGGAAAGGTTGCCGCGGAAGCCCGGGATGGCCGCGAGCTTGTCGAGTGTGCTGATCTCAAACTCCTGGTCCTCGCCACACATCATCGGGACCACGATGCCGCTGGCCACGGCCAGCGGGAGCAGCACGAGGGAGGTCTTGTCGCCCACCCCGCCGGACGAGTATTTGTCGATCTTCGGCTTCGCGATGTGGGAGAGATCGATCACCTCGCCCGAAAGCATCATCTCCTCGGTGAGAATGGCGGTTTCCTGAGCCGACATGCTCTGGAAGTAGATCGCCATCATCAGCGCCGCACATTGGTACTGCGGCATCTCGCCATCGAGGGTGGAGTCTATGATGAACCGGATCTCATCCTGCGTGAACTCCCCTCCGTCGCGTTTCTTTTCGATCAGGAAGTTGTAGCTGGGTTTTACGAACCGGCGGCTGGTCAACGGACGTTTAGTCATATGTGAGTTGGATGCAGGCTGAGCCTGTCATGCCTAAAGCATTCATGGTTAACCCATTATCCGCCCCGTGTCGAGACGATTTTGCACACCTGTCCGAACCGGTGACGCAAATCCGTCGCAAAACCGCCCGAATCCGCGCCGCTGACGCCCGGTTCGCGGGAGGGGCGATCCACGTCCAAACCACGAGCCAATCGGGTCTTGCGCAACCGCGCGCCGCCCCGTTTGAGTGCTTGGATGGACGTATGGTTTGATGTCGCACACCACCTCGAAACGGCCCTCAAGGCCGCGGCCGCCGAACTGGGCTGGCCGGCCGGATCGTTCACCCCGGATGTCCGCACGGCCGACCCGCGCTTCGGCGATTTTCAGGCCAATGGCGTGCTGAGTTACGCGAAGGCTTCGGCCACTCCGGGCACGAAGCAGAATCCCCGCGCCCTTGCCCAGGCTTTGATGGACGCGCTCCTGCGCCGCGAAGGCGCGGCCCTGACCGACCGGATGACCGTCTCGATCGCCGGGCCGGGGTTCATCAATTTCGCGCTCAAGCCATCCTTCCTCCTGACCTGGCTGCGCACGTTCGATCGCGAGGACGATCTGCGCCGCGGCGCCGGCCAGCGACTCGCCAGCCAGACGTGGATCGTCGACTACGGCTCCCCGAATACAGCCAAGCAAATGCACGTCGGGCATATCCGCTCGATCATCATCGGCGAGGCCATCTGCCGCCTGCTCGAGTTCTGCGGTGCGAAGGTGGTCCGGGACAACCACCTCGGCGACTGGGGCACGCAGTTCGGGAAAATCCTCTACGGCTACAAGCACCACCTCGACCGCGCCGCCCTCGAGCGCGACCCGCTCGAGGAATTCGAACGCCTCTACAAGGCCGCCGACGCGGCCTGCAAAGAAAGCCCGGCCGCGCTGGAGGAGGCCCGCCTCGAACTCGTGCGCCTGCAGAACGGCGAGGCCGACGCGGTCTCCCTCTGGGAACGCGTGAACCAGCTCTCGATCGACACGCTCAACTCCATCTACGCACGCCTCGGCGTGCGCTACGACCACTTCCTCGGCGAGAGCTTCTATCGCGACCGCATCGAGGCGGTCTACCGCGAACTCATCGGGGCCGGCCTCGCCGTGGAGAGCGAAGGCGCGCTCGTCGTCTTCCACCCCGAGCACCCGCGCTTCGCCACGCAGCCGTTCATCGTGCGCAAGAGTGATGGTGCGAGCAACTACGCCTCGACCGACCTCGCCACCATGGCGTATCGAGTCGAGCACTTCAAGGCCGACGGCGTGATCGTCGTGACCGACGCGCGCCAGAACGACCACTTCGAGCAGCTCTGGCTCACGACGCAGAAATGGTTCGCCCACGCCGGCCGCCGCCTGCCGCAGTTCCAGCATGTGACCTTCGGCACGATCCTCGGCGAGGACGGCAAGGCCATCAAGACGCGCAGCGGCGACCCGATCCGCCTCAAGGCCCTGCTCGACGAGGCCGAGGAGCGCGCGTTCGCGGTGGTGACCGAGAAGAACGCCGACCTGCCCGAGGCCAAGCGCCGCGAGATCGCCCGCGCGGTCGGCATTGGCGCGGTCATCTACGCCGATCTCAGCCAGAATCGCAGCAGCGACTACGTCTTCTCCTGGGACAAGCTCCTCAGCCTCGACGGCAACACCGCTCCCTACCTGCTCTACGCCTGCGTGCGCATCGCCAGCATCCTGCGCAAGCTGGAGCCCGCTCAGGACGTCGGGGCCGAAAATGCCACGCCGTTCGAAACGCCCGAGGAGATCGCGCTCGCGCGCAAGCTCGTGGCTTTCCCCGGCGCGATCGACCAAGCGGTCTCGACCCTGCGGCCGCACTTCATCTCGCTCTACCTCTACGAACTCGCCGGCGCGTTCAGCAGCTTCTACAACGCCAACCGTGTGCTCGTCGATGAGCCCGAGGTCCGCGCGCGCCGACTCGTGCTCTGTCGCCGCACGCTCATGACGCTCCAGACCGGCCTGCACCTGCTCGAGATCCGCACGCTCGACCAGATGTGATACTGCGGGCACGCCCGCGAAATTTCCGTCAAGAATGGCGTGGCGACGGCCCGGCGGGGCCGCGCGCCGCCCTTCCGAGCGCGCACCGCTCAAGCGGGGCCCATCTTCGCCGTCGAATAACTCCTTGAAGCCCCCGCCATGGCCGAACAAAGCTTAACCCGCTCTATGCAGGAGTATTACATCCGGCAGGAAGGTGACGAGGACTCCCGCGGTCCGTTCACCCTCGATCAACTCGCGTCCCTCGTCGAGGCCGGCCAGGTGAACCGGCAGACCTATTATTACGACTCGATCTCCGAGAAATGGGTCGAGATCCAGTCCAACGCCGAGCTGGTCGCCGCGCTCTTCCCCACGAAGAAGAAGCTCTCGATCAAGCCGAAGGAAAACGTCCAGACCATCAACACGCCCAAGAAGGAGGACGAGAAGCCCATCACCGTCGAGGAGATGCTCGCCGCCGCCGAAGGCGAGACGGCCGAGACGCGCGGCAAGCGCGACCTCACGCCGCGCAAGGCCATGGCCGCCCGCTGGGGCATGCGCGCGATGGCGCTCATGTTCCTGATCAGCGCCGCCGGGATGCTCGTCCTGCACATGGACGCGGTCCTTACCCTCGACTACGTCACCATCTCGACCAACCCCTTCATCGTGATCGGGCTCGCCGATCTCCTGCTCGGGTTGCTGCTCTTTCTGGAGATGACCTCGCTCTATTCGGTCGTGCGGTTCCGCGCCGCGCTCGGGCTGGGCTTCTTCGGATTCCTCTTCTGGGCCGACGGCGACCTCCTGCCCATCGCCGCGCTCGCGGTCGGGTCGGTCGGGGCGTTCCTGACAACTCTCACGGTCAATCTCTGGTCGGTGTGCTTCTTCAGCCTTTTGGGGCTGGCGGGAATGGCGGGCTTCGCCTATTTCCTCGTGAACTGAGCGGCAGCGCCGGCAGATCCCGAATACCGGGCCCGAGGGCGGCGCCGCTCGCGCGATGACCGCCTTCCAAGACAAACTCGCCCGTCTCCAGCATTTCTTTACGCGCTCGATCTGGCAGGCCGGGGCCCTCGCCGATCGCTCGCTGCGCGGCCGCTGCATGGCCGCTCTCCGCATCGCCGCGACCACCGTCCTCGGCGTCGTGGAGAACTCGCTGCCGAGCCGCGCCGGCGCCCTGAGCTACAGCTCGATGCTCGCGCTCGGGCCGCTCATCATCCTGGTGGTGCTGTTCACCGGGTCCATCGCGGCCGAGCGCGTCGACCGCGACCTCGTCCTCCAGAAGCTCAACGAGGCCCTGCGCTTCGTCGCACCCCAGCTCGAGCAAGCCGCGCAATCCGAGTCGCCCGGCACCCAGGCCGCGGCTTCCGGGGCTGAAGGCGCCGCCGGCGAGGCGGTGGTGATCACGGCGATCAATCCCCAGATCGAGGCCATGCTCCGCGGCCTCCTCGACCAGTCCAACTCGAAGGCAATCACCGCCGTCGGCATCGTCAGCCTCGTGGTGATCGTGATCCAGCTGTTCACCTCGATCGAGACGGCCTTCAACGACATCTGGGGTGTTCGCCGCGGGCGCAACTGGGTCATACGCGTCGTCTACTACTGGTCGGCGATCACGCTCGGAGCCATCCTCCTCATCGCGGCGTTCGCCGTGATCTCGGGCGGGGCCTTCGCCTCCGTGTTCGGTCCCGGGCCCGAGGGGGGAGGACCCAACGGCGCCGCCTCGCTCATCACGACCGTGTCCGCCGTCCTGATACTCGTCCTGCTGCTGACCGTGTTCTACAAGTTCATCCCGAACACGAGCGTGGCGTGGTTTCCCTCGTTCGTCGGCGCGGTCATCGTGGTCGGCCTCATCTACCTGAACAACACGCTGGCGTTTCTCTATATCCGCAGCGTGAAGCTCAACCTCAGTATCTACGGCGGCCTGGGTGTACTCGTGGTGATGATGCTCGGCCTCTATGTCTTCTGGCTGATCCTCCTGCTCGGCGGGCAGATCACCTACGCGGTGCAGAATGCCCACTACCGCGGCAGCAACATCGCGTGGGCCGACCTCACCCACGCCGCACGCCTCGGGCTCGCGGTGCTGGTGCTCACGGTCGTGGCGCGGCGATTCCGCGCCTGCCAGCAGCCGTTCACCGCCGCGCAGATCGCGGAGATCGTCAAGGTGCCGATCCAGGTGCTCAACGCGTGCTTCATGCGCCTGCTCGAACTGGGTGTCATCTCGCGCATCCCGACCGACGAGTCGATGACCGGCCTGGACTACCGCTTCCAGCCTGCGCGCCCACTCGGCTCGATCACGCTGGCCGAGTTCAAGGAACTCTTTGAGACCTCGGGCGAAGGACCTCGCGACGATCTGCTCGGTTCGATCGATCCGGTCGTGAAGACCTTCTTCGCGAAATCCCGCGCCGCGACGCAGGACGCCCTCGGCGGCGAGACGCTCGAGCAACTCATCGCGCGGCTGCCCGACGTGCCGGCCGGCGGCGCGGCTCCCGCGCGCGCCTGAAGCGCAGCTAGTCCTTGAGCAGCGTGGCCAGAGGCTCGCGGATCGCGTCGGCCCAGATCTCGTAACCCTTCAGGTCCGGATGCAGCTTGTCGGCCATGATGTCGGCCGGCAGCCGGCCCTCGGCGTCGAGAAAGCGCGCGCCGAAGTCGATGAAGTGGACATGGACCCCGTCGTCGAGCTTCGCGATCGCGGCGTTGATCTCCGCGATCTGGACGCGCTGGGCGTCGCCGGGTTCACCGCGCGGGAAGATCGCCTGAAGCAGGACCGTCGCGGCGGGAAACCTCGCGCGCAGCTCGGCCACGACAGCTGTGATCCCCACGATCGTCTCGGCCGGCGTGTTGCGCGGCGTGGTCCCGTCGCGCTCGAGCCCCGTGTTGTTCGTGCCGATCATCAGCACGACGACCTTCGGCTCATACCCCTCGGCCTCGCCGTGGCGCAGGCGCCAGAGCACGTGCTGCGTGCGGTCGCCGGAGATCCCGAAATTGACTGCCTTGAGCCCACCATACTCGCGCTCCCACACCGGCAGGCCCTTGTCCGCACGCCTCCAATTGTCGGTGATCGAGTCGCCGAGGAAGAGGACGCCGATGTCGCCCTGCTGCGCCCGGGCGACAAAACCCGCGTGCCGGGCCACCCACTTCTCATCCCGGGGTGCGGGCTCGATGGCGGTGTTGGCCTGGAGCCGTGCGGTCGGGACGAGCCAGGCGATCAGGGACAACGATACGAAGGCAAGACGACGGAGATCCATGTCCGGCATCTCTGCACCGGCGCGTGCGACTGCGCAACACGCATGCGCGACTGACCGTCCGCGGCGCTTTCTTCATCGCCAACCGGACGGCGACTTCGCAACGTCGGCGCCATCCCGCCCGCATGCCGCGCTTCTGGACAGTCGTCGGATTCACCGGCCACCGCCACCTGCCCGCTCCCGCGATCATCGATGCCGCCCTGGGCGCGGTGATCGACGAGTTGAGCGGCCCGCGCAGCGGGCGCGTGGCGGCCGTCTCGTCCGCCGCGGCCGGCGCGGACACGCTTTTCGGGCGCGCCGTGCTGGCCCGAAGGATACCGTGGTTGGTCGTGCTTCCGTTCGCCCGCGAGGAGTTTGCGCGCGACTTCACGCCGGAGCAGTGGCGCGAGGCCGAGGCGCTCATGCAGCGCGCCGCATCCGTCCAGATCGTGGCGCCGACCGACAACCGCGATGAGGCGTTCCTTGAGGCCGGATTGCGCACGGTCGACGAGTGTGACGTGCTCGTCGCGGTCTGGAACGGCGGTCCGGCCGCGGGCACGGGCGGCACGGCCGAGGTCGTGGCCTACGCCCGGCAGGTGGGCCGGCCGTTGCTTTGGATTCACAGCGAAACCGGCGCGGTCGTGCGCGAGCGCATGGAGCGACTGCCCGAGGCGGCGCCGGCACCGGCGACGCCCGAACCGACCGGACGCGCCACGATCGAGGCGTTGTTCGCGGACTTTGATGCGTCAGCGCTGCGCCATGCTCCCGCGGCGAAGAACCTGACCGCCACCGTCATCCTCCTCCACCTCGTGGCCTCGGGTGCGGCGGCGATCTCGCTGATGCTCGGGCTCACGGGCGCGGCCGCCTACTCGATCGCAGGATTCAAGATGGCGTGCCTCGCGGCGTCGCTCTGGCTGGTCTTCCGGCACCGCCACGCCCACCACGAGTGGATGCGCACGCGCATCTCCGCCGAGATGTGCCGCTCGGCCCTGGCGACCTGGGTCCTCCCCGATCCCGAGATCACCTTTCCCAAGACCCGCGTGCCGGGCTTCGAGCAACTGCAGCGCACGATCCGCCTCGAGCGACTCGCGGACCACGCGCCGCGTCCGACGCTCGAGCAGACCCGCGACGCCTACCTTTCCCGGCGCGTGCGCGACCAGGCCGCCTACTTTGCGCGCCAACTCGCGCACGCCGCCCCGCGCCACCGACTGATGAAGACTGCCGCCTCGGCCTGCACGATCGCCGCGATCGCGCTCGGCCTGCTCGTGCTGGCGCTCGGCCTGCTCCATATCCACGGGCCCGCGTATTACGTAGTGAAGGGACTGTCGCTCACCCTGCCCTTGTTCAACGCCGCGTTGCTCTCCTTCGTCGCCGCGCACGATCTCGGGCGGCGGGTCTCGCGCTACGACGAGATGGTGCGCACGCTCGACACGCTGGCCGTTCGCATGAGCCACGTGCGCTCGTGGACGTCACTCGAGCGCGTCGCCACCGAGACCGAGACCGCGCTCATCCAGGAGGCGCTCGAGTGGCATTCGGTGTCGCGCTTTGCCTCAAGCGGCCACTGACCGCCTCCCTTTCCTCCCCATGAACGTCCCCCGTCCCCGCCGCATCCTCGCCCTCGATGGCGGAGGTATTCGCGGCATCTTCAGCCTGCAGATCCTCGCCCGCATCGAGGAGCATTTCCGTGCCGCGCGCGCCAAGCCGGACCTCGTCCTGCGCGAAGAGTTTGATTTCTTCGCCGGCACCAGCACCGGCGCGATCATCGCCGCCTGTCTCGCTTGGGGCATGAGCGTCGCCGACGTCGAGCGACTCTACATCGCGCGCGGCGCCGAGATGTTCGCCCCCATGCCGTGGTGGCAGCGTTGGAAGGGCAAGTACCGCGCCGATGCGATCGCCGATTTCTTCCGCGGGCATTTCTGCGAACTCGACGAGGCGCGAACGCCCTCCCTGCTCGGCACGCGGCGGCTCTGGCAGGGGGACGAACCCAAGTATCTCCTCATGGTCATGCGCAATGCCTCGACCGGCTCGCCCTGGCCCGTCTGCAACAATCCACGCGCCAAATACAACGACCCCGCCCTTCCCGACAGCAACCTGCGCGTGCCGCTCTGGCAGCTCCTGCGCGCGAGCACGGCCGCACCGACCTATTTCCCGCCCGAGCAGATCACGCTCGGCCCGAGCCAGTTTCTCTTCGTCGACGGCGGCATCTCACCCTACAACAACCCGACCCTGATCGCGGTCCTGATGGCGACGCTGCCGCAGTTCCGGATCGAGTGGCCGACGGGCGCCGAGCGACTCCACGTGGTCTCCGTCGGCACCGGCAGCGAGCGGGCGCGGCTCAAGAAGCACGAAGCGACGGAGGTTCACATGCTCGATCAGGCGGCGTTCGTCATCCCCGCCCTGCTCGGCTCGGTCGCGGTCGAGCAGGACCTGCTTTGCCGCGTGCTCGGACGATGCGACCACGGTGACCCGATCGACTCCGAGATCGGATCGCTCGCCGGGCCCGGCCTGCTCGCCGAGACGGAGAAGAAGTTCGCCTACGTGCGCTACAACCGCGAGTTCGCCGCCGCCGAGATCGAGTCGCTCCAGCGCGAGACCGGGCAGAAGTTCAGCCTGGATAACCTCGCTCTCATCCCCTTCCTGCAGAAGGCCGGTCGCGAATTCGCCGCACGCGTCGTCGAGCGCGGGCACCTGCTTGGCTGAGCGCCGGCGAAAGCGCAACTTTCGCTCCAGCCCACGCAGAAGTAGCCGATCATCTACCGCGCCCCGCCCGCACGCGGCCTCGATGATGGTCTTGTTGGCCCCGCGGGCCGGCGGCATGCTCCGCGTTGTGCCCAATCCCCTGTCCGGCACGATCGGCCCCGAGCCGCAGCTCCCCCAGGGTGTTCGTTTCCTCCCGCATGAACTCACCGTTCCGCCCAGCGATCGTCTCGCTCGCGCTGTTGACTGCAGCGCTGTGTCATCCCCTCGCCGCCGCCCCGAAGGACGACCTCCTTGAGGCCGCCTCGGCCTCCGAGCCCGCCGCGCTCGTCGCCGCCCTCGATGCGGGCGCGCGCCCCGACGTGCGCGACGCCAAGGGCCGCACCGCCCTCATGCTGGCCGCCGAGGCCGGCTCGTTTGCCTGCGTGCGCGAGCTCCTCTGGGCCGGCGCCGATCCCGGCCTCAAGGACCGCGCGGGCAAGACCGCGCACGACTACGTCGGCGAGCCGGACGACGACAATCGCCCCGTCCGGATCCTGCTGCGCTGCTACACCTACCTGCGCCCCCGCGCCAAGCGCGCCGCCGCCACCCCTGCTCATCCGTCCCTGGTGATGATCATGGAGCCGACGGTCAACTACCTGCACCCGCGCCTCAAGCCGCT
>JACSRI010000092.1 GCA_014879845.1 Opitutaceae bacterium | reverse complement strand
TCGCGCGACTACGCCCTCGCGATCATCGACCTGAACTACGCCCGCGACACCACCTCGGGCCAGGAAGGCCTCGACCTGCTCAAGAGTATCCAAGGCCTGGATCCCACGCTGCCGGTGCTGGTCATGACGGCCTGGGCGAGCGTCGACATCGCCGTCGAGGCCATGCGCCGCGGCGCCAAGGACTTCATCACCAAGCCCTGGGACAACAACCGCCTGCTCGCCACGGTCGGCACACACATCGAGTGCTGCACCGCGATCCGCGCCTTTCGCCGCCTCGAGGAGGAGAATCGCCTGCTGCGCGGCGGCAAGGCCGAGGGTCCGACGATCATCGCCGAGTCGCCCGCGATGAAGCCCGTGCTCGAGATCATCGCGCGCGTCGGCCCGTCCGACGCGAACGTCCTCATCACCGGCGAAAACGGCACCGGCAAGGGCCTGATCGCCCAGGCCCTGCACGCCGTCTCGGCGCGCGCCGCGAAGTCGCTCATCTCGGTCAACATGGGCGGCATCCCCGAGGGCGTTTTCGAAAGCGAACTCTTCGGCCACGTGCGCGGCGCGTTCACCGACGCCAAGTCCGATCGCGCCGGGCGCTTCGAGCTGGCGCACGGCGGCACGCTCTTCATGGACGAGATCGGCAACATCCCGCTCAGCCAGCAGGCGAAAATCCTGCGCACGCTCGAGCGCGGCGAATATGAGCGCGTCGGCTCATCGAAGACCTACCGCGTCGATGTGCGCCTCGTCTCCGCCACCAACTCGGACCTCGCCGGCGAGGTGGCCGCCGGGCGCTTTCGCCAGGACCTCCTCTTCCGACTCAACACCATCCACATCCACCTGCCGCCGCTGCGCGACCGCATCGAGGACATCCCGCTGCTCGCGCAGCATTTCCTCAAGGCGCACGTCGCGCGCTACCGCAAGGCGATCACCGGTTTCGACGAGAGCGCGCTGCAGGCCATGCGCCACTACGCCTGGCCGGGCAATGTGCGCGAGCTGGATCATGCGGTGGAGCGCGGCGTGTTGATGGCCCAGGGCAAGGCCGTGCGCGCCGCCGACCTCGGCCTCAACGCCGGCCAGAGCGCCCCGCGCCTCGAGGACATGAGCCTCGAAGAGGTGGAAGGCTTCCTGATCAAGAAGACCCTGCAGCGCTGCAACGGCAACGCCCGCCAGGCCGCCGACGAACTCGGCCTGAGCCGCAGCGCCTTCTACCGCCGGCTCGAAAAGTACGGGCTCTGATGTCCTGCGCTTTCAACCACGGATAGACACGGATGCACACGGATCCAGACCACTCCGTATCCGTGTCCATCCGTGTTCATCCGTGGTTCTTCTCCCCGTGCCCCGTCCTCCACGTCTTTCCCACGACCGCCTGATCGCGCTGTATGCGCTGCTTGCCGGCGCGCCCGCGGTCCTTGCGACCGTCGTCCTGCTCCATCAGGCCGAGGCCAGCAGCAAGACATTCACGACCGTGCTGCTCGCCGTCGGCGGAGCATGGCTTGTCTTCGCCGCCGCGGCCCACGTGCGGGTGGTGCGCACGCTCCAGACCGTCGCGAATCTCCTCTCCGCCCTGCGCGAGGGCGACTTTTCCGTGCGCGGCCGCGGGGCAAATGTCGACGATCCGCTCGGCGACGTGATGACGGAGATCAACACGCTCAGCCAGACGCTGAACGAGCAACGTCTCGGAGCGATGGAGGCCACCGCCCTGCTGCGCACGGTCATGGCCGAGATCGAGGTGGCGATCTTCGCCTTCGACGAGCGCGATGTGCTGCGTCTGGTCAATCCCGCCGGACAGAAGCTCATGCACTCGCCCGCCGAACGCCTGCTGGATCGCACGGCCGCCGAGATCGGCCTGGACGAACTGCTCGAGGGGGAGGATGTGCGCGTGCTCGAGGCCGCGCGGTTTGCCGGCGCCCAGGCCAAGGCGCGCTGGAGCCTGCGCCGCTCGACGTTCCGCGAGCGCGGCGTGCCGCACACGCTCGTCGTAGTTTCCGATGTCAGCCAGGCGCTGCGCGAGGAGGAGATCAAGGCCTGGCAACGCCTCGTGCGCGTGCTCGGCCACGAGCTCAACAACTCACTTGCGCCCATCAAGTCGATCGCCGGCAGTCTCGGCGCCATGCTGGAAAAGCCCGCGACCGCGCGTGCCTCGGATTGGGAGGACGACATGCGCTCCGGCCTGGGCATCGTCGCCGCGCGCGCCGACGGGCTCACGCGGTTCATGCAGGCCTATGCGCGCCTCACGCGCCTGCCTCCGCCCGCGCTCGCGCCGGTGGAGATCGGCCCACTCGTGCGGCGAACGGCCTCGCTCGAGGTCCGCCTGGTGGTGCACGTCGTATCCGGTCCGGAAATGCAGGTGCAGCTCGACGCGGCCCAGATCGAGCAGGTGTTGATCAACCTCATCGCCAACGCCACCGAGGCCGCGCTCGAGGCGCAACAGGCCGGCCGCGCCGAAGCCGGCGTCGAGCTGACCTGGCAGCGGCTGCCCGGCGCAATCGAGATCATGATCACCGACGCGGGCCCGGGCATCGCCAATCCCTCGAACCTCTTCGTCCCGTTCTTCACGACGAAACAAAAGGGCTCGGGCATCGGCCTCGTGCTCTGCCGCCAGATCGCGGAAAACCACGGTGGCTCGATCACCCTCGAGAACCGCACGGACGGCCCGTCCGGCTGCATCGCGCGGTTGCGTCTGCCGCTGTGACGAGTTTCCAGTAGGGCGGGGCCTCCGGTCGAGCCGCGTCAGCAGCGGCCAGACGGCTGAGGTGAGCATTTCAGGCCTCCGCTTTCCGACATCGGCTCCCGGATCTCCGAACCCGTTCGCGTCCGCCGCACGGATCGGCCCGAGGCCTCGCCCTACCCCAAGAGAGCGGACTGCCTGCCGCCGCAGCCTGCACCGCGTGCTCCACCATCCGACCACTGCGCCCAGCGCACGTCGCAAGCCGCGTTTCGCACCGTCCCATTTGTGGGATTGCACCGTCCCGCACCCGCGTGCGGCACCGATGCCGGGACAAACTCCCAAAATCGCGAAAACAAGGAATTCCGCTTTCAACCAGCGACTTAGACAACTCGCTGCAACTCGGCACGGCCATTGCGTTTATTCCTGCAACCACTGATCTGCATGGATATCCCGCGCCCGTCCCAGGCCAAAGCCAAGCTCCGCAAACGCATCCTTCTCGCCATCGTCGTCGTTGCGGTCCTCGCCGGCATCACGATCTTCCTCGCCCGCCTCGGGCCCGCCGCTCCGGTCGTCGACCGCAATCTGGTCTGGGTCGACACGGTGAAGCGCGGTCCGATGGTCCGCCAGGTCCGCGGCCTCGGCACGCTCGTGCCCGAGGAGATCCGCTGGATCGCCGCCCGCACCTCCGCCCGCGTCGATCGCATCATCCTGCGCCCCGGCGCGCTCGTGACGCCCGACTCGGTCATCCTCGAGATGATGAATCCCGACGTCGAGCAGGCGGCCACCGCCGCCGAGTCGCAGCTCGAGGCCGCCACGGCCGAGCTCAACAACCTGCGCATCGAGCTTGAGAGCGGCCTGCTCGCGATGGAGTCCACCCTGGCCAGTGCCAAGTCCAACTTCGAGACCTCGAAACTCCAGGCCGAGGTCAACGACGAGCTTTTCCGCGAGGGCCTCGTCTCCGCCCTCGAACTACGCCGCGCCGTCGTCACGGCCGAGGAGGCCGCCACGCGCTACGAGATCGAGAAGAAGCGCTTCGAGTTCACGAAGGAGTCGATCGACCCGCGCCTCTCGGTGAAACGCGCGGAGGTCAACCGCCTCAGCGCCCAGGCCAAGCTCCGTCGCGAGGAATACGATGCCCTCAAGGTCCGCGCCGGCGTGCATGGCGTGCTCCAGGTGCTCCCGGTCGAGGTCGGCGCCCAGGTGCAGCCGGGCACGAATCTCGCCCGCGTCGCCGATCCCGCCCGCCTCAAGGCCGAAGTGCGCATCGCCGAGACGCAGGCCAAGGATATCCTCATCGGCCAGGACGCCACGATCGACACGCGCAACGGCGTGGTCGCCGGCCGCGTCTCGCGCATCGATCCCGCCGTGCAAAACGGTACGGTCACGGTCGACGTCATGCTCAACGGCGAGTTGCCCAAGGGCGCGCGCCCCGACCTGAGCGTCGACGGCGTGATCGAGCTCGACCGCCTCGCCGACGTGCTCTTCGTCGGCCGCCCGGCCTTCGGCCAGGAGCAGACCACGGTCGGCATCTACCGGCTCACGCCCGACGGCGACATGGCCGAGCGCATCCAGGTCAAGCTCGGTCGGGCCTCCGTGAATACGATCGAGATCCTCGCCGGCCTCACCCCCGGCGACCGCGTGATCCTCTCCGACATGCAGCAGTGGTCGGAAAACGAGCGCGTCCGCCTGCGCTAACCCCCGCCTCTCTCCCAACCCACCCACAATCCGCACTCCACAATCCGCAATTCACCATCCCCGCCATGTCACAAACATCCCTGATCAAACTCGAAGGCGTGAAGAAGGTCTTCCTCACCGATGAGGTCGAGACTCACGCCCTCTCCGGCATCCATCTCGAGATCTTCAAGGGCGAGTACGTCTCAATCGCCGGCCCCTCGGGCTGCGGCAAGTCGACGCTCCTCTCCATCCTCGGTCTGCTCGACACGCCGAGCGACGGCACCTACCTGCTCAACGGCACGCCCGCGCAGAGCCTCTCGCTCGCCGACCGCGCCCGCCTGCGCAACCGCGAGATCGGCTTCATTTTCCAGGCGTTCAACCTCATCGGCGACCTCACCGTGCAGGAAAACGTCGAGCTCCCGCTCACCTATCGCGGCATGGGCGCGGCCGAGCGCAAGCAGCGCGTGGCCGAGGCGCTCGAGAAGGTCGGCATGGCCCACCGCGCCAAGCACCTGCCCTCGCAGCTTTCCGGCGGTCAGCAGCAGCGCGTGGCCGTGGCCCGCGCCATCGCCGGCAGCCCGTCGGTGATGCTCGCCGACGAGCCCACCGGCAATCTTGACTCGCGCAACGGCGAGGCCGTGATGCAGCTGCTCGACTCGCTGCACAAGGCCGGCTCGACCATCGTGATGGTGACGCACGACTCGCGCTTCGCCCGCCACGCCGGTCGCACGGTGCATCTGTTCGACGGTCGCGTGGTCGAGGAAAACGCCGTGGTCCAGGCTGCGGAGAACTCGCTGTGATTCACCGCGCCCCAGCTGTCCTCGCGTGCGTCGCGCTCGCGTTCGTCTCGCCGCTCTCGGCGGCCGACGAAGCGGCCGCGGCGCCCGCGGTGTCGAACGAACCCGCCACCGCCCCGGCGCCCGACTCCGCCCCGCTCACGCTGGCGGAGGCCGTGCGCCAGGCGTTGGAAAAGAACTACACGATCCAGGTCGAGCAGCGCACGCGCGCCATCGCCGACACGGGCGTGTCGCTCGCTTACAGTCGTTTCGACCCGCGGCTCGTGTTTTCCTACACGAAGTCGCGCGAGAACCAGCCCTCGGGCACGGATGAGCAGACGGGGGAGGACCTCCCGCCCTCGATCTACGACAATGCGATCTACGACGGCAAACTCGAGGGCGAGTTGCCGCTCGGCCTCAGCTATCGTCTCAGCGCCTCGACGAACAACCCGCGCGGCGCGTTCAACGATCCGATGCGGCCGGATTTCGACTACTGGAATGCATTCTCCGGCGTGAGCGGCAGCCTGCCGCTGCTGCGCGATTTCGGCGGCGCGTCCACGTCCACGGCCATCCGCATCGCCAAGACCGACCGCACCATCTCGGAGTGGGAGTTCCAGGCCACGCTGATCAACACGGTCACGCGCGTGGTCTACGCCTACGACGAGCTGCTCTTCGCCCGCGCCAACCTCGCCATCGCACGCCGACTGCGCGAGAACGCCGCCAGCCTCCACCGCGAGAACCAGGAGCGCTTTCGCGTCGGCGCGATGTCGGACTTCGACGTGCTCTCCGCCCAGGCCCGCGTGGCCACGCGCGAGGAGGGCGTGCTCCTTGCCGAGAACGCCGAGCGTGACGCCGCCAACCTGCTCAAGCAGCTGATCAGCGACGAGAAATCCGCCGCGCTCCTCTCGCGCACGATCGTGCTGCCCGACGTGGTCGTGCCCGGCGAGTTCCAGACCGACGTCCAGGCCGACATCCACGTCGCCCTGCAGCGCCGACCCGACTACCAGCAGGCGCGCCTCGCGCTCCAGCGCAACGACCTCGACTACCGCCTTTACCGCAACCAGCTCCTGCCCGCCGTCGACGTGTATGGAAGCTACGGCTACGCAGGCGTGGCCAATGACTACAAGGACAGCCGCGACTCGGTGAAGGACCGCGACCATCCCGCCTACTCGGCCGGCGTGTCCGTCACCATCCCGATCACCTCCTACGCCGAGCGCGCCCGCTACCGCAGCGCGCGGCTCGCCCGCGAGCGCGCCGAAATCGCACTGAACAGCCTCGAGCAGGACATCGTGGTCGCCGTGGGCAGCGCGGCCGACAACATCCGGACCACCTGGCAGCGTGTGCTCTCCACCCGCGCCTCGCGCGAGCTGAGCGAGCGCACGCTCTCCGCCGAGCTCAAGCGCCTGCGCGCCGGCACGGGCAACACGTTCTTCGTGCTGCAGCAGCAGGAGATCCTCGCCAACGACGAGGGGCGCGAGGCCCGCGCCATCGTCGCCTACCGCAACGCCATCGCCGAATACGACCGCCAGCTCGGCCGCACCCTCGAGCGCCACCGGCTCGAGGTGGCGTCCGGTACGCAGACAGCCCCGTAGCGATCTCCAGCGAGGGCGCACGCGGCCAATCGAAGATCGAGAATCTCAAATCGAAAACCTCCTGCCGATGTCCGACCTCCGCTCCGCCTTTCGCCACCTGCTCAAGTCACCCGGATTCACCGCCGTGGCCGTGATCACGCTGGCCCTCGCCCTCGGCGTGAACTCCGCGATCTTCTCGATCGTCAACGGCCTGCTCCTGCGCCCCACGATCGCGCGCGAGCCCGATCGCGTCGTCTCGGTCTTCACCGCGCGCCAGGCCTCGGAGCGCGACTATCGCCCGTTCTCGTACCGTGAATACACCGCGTTGCGCGAGGACACCGAGGTGTTCGCCGAGGTGACCGGGATCGCCTTCACGCTGGCCGGCATCGGCGAGGGCGACTCGATGCGCCGGGCGCTGACGTTCTTCGTCACGGACAATTTCTTCCAGTTCTCCGGCGCCACACCCGCCGCCGGACGGTTCTTCACCCCCGAGGAAGGCGTGCCGAACGCGAACATCCCGGTCGTCGTTGTCAGCCATGGCTACTGGCAGAAGACCGGTCGCTCGCCCCATCTTGTCGGCAGCACGTTGCGCGTGAACGGCCACCCACACACGGTGATCGGCGTGGCGCCCGAGGGCTTCGCCGGCGTGAGCGTGCTGTTCTCGCCCGAGGTCTGGCTGCCGCTCGGCATGTTCGGCATCTCCGCCGACCCGACCGCGGACAAGAGCCTGACCGACCTGAACCACCCGCAGAATTTCTCCCTCACGCTCAAGGCCCGCATGCAGCCCGGGTTCACGATCGAGACGGCCCGTGCGCGTCTCCCCGTGCTCGATACGCGCCTCAACGCGGTCGCACCGGCCGAGGCCGAGCCGCGGGCGCTCCAGATCACGCCGCCTTCGCGCCTGAGCGTCAGCACCGCGCCGACCGACGACGGGCCCGTCACGTTCGTGGGCCTGCTCCTGTGCGGCATGGCCGCCATCGTCCTGCTCATCGCGAGTCTCAATCTCGCCAACCTCCTGCTCGCGCGCGGCTCGGCCCGCGCCCGCGAGATCGCCGTGCGGCTCGCCGTCGGCGCGACGCGCTGGCATATCGTGCGGCAGCTCACGGTCGAAGGCCTCGTGCTCGCGGTGACCGGTGGAATCGTCGGGCTCGTGCTCAGCGATTGGACCAACACGCTCCTCGAGGCGTCGTTCCAAACCAAGCTCGCGGCCATCAGCTTCTCGCTCAGCGCACGCCTGCAGCCCGACTTGACGGTGATCGCCGTGACCTTCGGCTTCTGCGTGCTCGCCACGCTCGTGTTCAGCGTCGGCCCGGCCTGGCGCGCAGCGCGCGCCGACCTCGTGCACGATCTCAAGGCCCAGGCCGGCGACCCCGCCGCGATCGGCCGGTTCAACCGCTTCTTCGCCGGTCGTCACCTGCTCGTGATGACGCAGATGGCGCTCTCGCTCGTGCTCGTCTTCGCCTCCACCCTGTTCTTCCGCGGTGCGCTCAAGGCCAGCGGCATGGAGACGGGCTTCCGGCCGGCCGGCGTGATGGTTGCCTCGATCGACTACTCCATGATCAACACGCCCCGACCGGAGGCCACCCGTCGACTGACCGACATGGCCGCCGGCGCGCGCGCGCTGCCCGGCGTGAAGGCGGCCGGACTGACGACGCTGATTCCCTACGGCAACATCTCGAACGGCGCCCGCATCATGCCGGCCAACGCCCCGACGACACGCGGGCCGGATGAGCCGGCCCCGGGTTTCGGTGCCGTGATCGCGTCGATCACGCCCGGATACCTCGACGCGCTCGGCGCCCGACTGCTGCGTGGCCGCGATTTCTCCGAGATCGAGGCCCGCGAGAAGGACTCACCCGCCATGGCAATCATCGACGAGACGCTTGCCGAAAAACTCTTCCCCGGCGAGGACGCGCTCGGTCGCCAGATCCGCTATACCCAGCCGCCGACCGACGGCTCGCCCGCGGAGATGACGATCGTCGGCATCACGAACCGCCATCAGCAGGATCTCCAGGACGAGGAGGAGGCGAGCTATCGCCTCTACGTGCCGCTCGCGCAGAACTACAGCCCGAATGCCTTCCTGTGCGTGCGCTACGCCAACGAAAGCCCAGCGGCCGTGCTCGCCGCCTCCGGCAGCCTGCGCCAGAAGCTCCGCTCCATCGACCCTGAGGTGCCGCTGCTGCGCTTCGAACGGCTCGCCGACATCGTGGATACCAATCTCAGTCTCTGGATCGTGCGGCTCGGCGCGCTCATGTTCGGCGTGTTCGGTGGCATCGCGCTCGTGCTGGCCACGGTCGGTGTCTACGGCGTGAAGGCCTACACGGTCGCCCGCCGCACCCGCGAGATCGGCATCCGCATGGCGCTCGGGGCGCGGCGCGGCGATGTCTTCCGCCTGATCATGCGCCAGGGCGCGCTGCAGATCCTCGTCTCGACCGTCGTGGGCCTCGTCCTCGCGCTGCTCGTCGGCCAGGTCCTCGCCAGCATGCTCTACCGCGTGAGCCCGACCGACCCGCTCGCGCTGCTCGTCGCCACGGTGCTGCTCGGCGCAGCCGCCCTGTTTGCCTGCTGGATCCCCGCCCGCCGCGCCACGCGCGTCGATCCGAACTCTGCGCTGCGCAGCGAGTGACCCGTCTCGCGTGTCACTCGAGTTGAAGTTGAAGTTGAAGATCCGACCAAACTCGACGGCGAGGCGCGCTCCGACACCCGAACTCAAACTCTAGACCTGAACTTCCGCGTCCGATGTCCGACCTCCGCTTCGCGCTCCGCCAGTTCGCCAAGACGCCCGGCTTCACGGCCGTGGCGGTCCTGTCGCTCGCGCTCGGTATCGGAGCGACGACGACAGTGCTGTGCTGGATGCAGCACCTCGTGCTCCGGCCCATTCCCGGCGTGGTCGCGCCCGAGCAGCTCGCCGTGCTCGTCTCGAACCAGGGCAGCGGTCCGGTCTCGCTGCCCGACATGGAGGACCTCACGGCGGATCGCAGCCTCTTCGCCGGCGCGCTCGCCGCGATGCCGACCCCGGCCTCGCTCACGGTCGACAACTCGCCCCAGTGGATCTCCGCGCAGGTGATCTCCGCCCGGGGCTTCGACCTGCTTGGGGTGAAAGCCATCGTCGGCCGCACCTTCCTGCCCGACGAGGACAAGAAACCCGGCGGCGACACCGTGCTCGTCATCAGTGAGCGGCTCTGGCGCGGGCAGTTCGCGGCCGATCCGCAGATCGTCGGCCGCGTGGTCGAACTGAATCACCAAGCCTTCACCATCGTCGGCGTCGTACCGGCCACATTCCTCGGCACGATGGCCCCGCAGGTCACCGATGCGTGGGCCCCGCTCTCGATGATCGCGGAAGTGCGCAACCAGAGCCGGCGTTTCATCGACCAGCGCACCGCGCGCGGCTGGCACAATGTCGTGCGCCTCCAGCCCGGCGTCTCGCTCGCGGCCGCGCAAGCCGCCGTCCAGTCGACGCAGGCCCGCCTCGCCACCACGTATCCGGATACCAATCGCGATGTGCGCTACCGCATCCTTCCGCTCTCGCAGTGCCCATGGGGTGCGCCGACCGTCGTCGGCCCAGCCATGCGGCTGCTCCTCGTGGTGTGCGCTGGCGTACTGCTCATCGTCGCAGCCAACGTCGCCAATCTCCTCCTCGCCCGCGCCACGAGCCGGCGCCGCGAGATCGCCATCCGCCTCGCCACAGGCGCGAGCCGCGGCCGACTCGTGCGCCAGTTGCTCACCGAGAGCCTGCTCCTCGCTGCGGCCGGCGGAGCGCTCGGCACGCTCTTCGCCGTGTGGACGGTCGACAGCCTCCCCTTGCTGCTGAAGACGGCGGAACGTTCGGTCAGCCTCGACTTCGCCCTCGATGGCCGGACCCTCGCGCTCACGCTCGCCGTCACACTCGGGACCGGGCTGGTGTTCGGCGTGCTGCCGGCGCAGCAGGCCTCGCAGTTTGATCTCAACGACGCGCTGAAGGAGGGCGGCCGCACCGGCAGCGGAGGTCCGCTCCACCAGCGCATGCGCCGCGGTCTGGTCGTGACGGAAATCGCACTCGCGATGGCGCTGCTCGTCGGTGCCGCCCTCTGCGTGAAGGGCATGAGCCGGGCGCGCGCCATCGACGTGGGTCTCGACCCGAAGAACGTGCTCATCGCAAGCATGCGGATCGGGATGAACGGCTACACCAAGGAGACCGCGCCGGGCTTCTACCGTACGCTGCGCGAACGTCTCGCGGCGTTGCCGGGCATCGAGGAGGCCTCGCTCGCGAGCTGGCTGCCGCTCGGCCTCTCCGGCTGCAAGGGCACCGGCGTGCGCGTCGACGGCTACGTCCGTCCCGAAGGCGAGAATCCCACCTACGAGTTCGCCATCGTCTCGCCGCGCTACTTCGAGACGTTGCGCATCCCTCTGCTCGCGGGCCGCGACTTCACCGATGCCGATGACGCAAAATCATCCGGAGTGGCAGTCGTGAATCAGGCCTTTGCCCAACGCTTCTGGCCTGGACAGGATCCGATCGGTCGCACCTTCCGCACCTTCGGTCGCGACATCACGATCGTCGGCCTGGCCAAGACCGGACGCTACAACCGCCTCAACGAGGATGCCTGGCCCTTCTTCTACGTGCCCTACCTGCAGGGCGTGCCCGACCTCGATCTCGGCGTGGTGCTCCGCACAGCAGGCGATCCGCTCGCGGCCGCCGACGCACTGCGCCAGACCGTGCGCGACCTCGATCCCGCGGTCGGGCTGCTGGAGGTGATGCCGCTCACCTCCTACATGGAGGGCTCGTTCTTCGCGCACCGCATGGCCTCGCAGATCCTGGTGCTCCTCGGCGCGGTGGCGCTCGTGCTCGCCGCCATGGGCGTCTACGCGGTCATGGCCTACACCGTCACGCAGCGCACGCAGGAGTTCGGCCTCCGCATGGCGCTGGGCGCGACCGTATCCGCGGTCTTGTGGCACGTGCTGCGCCAGGGCCTCACTCTCGCCGCCGCCGGCTGCCTCGCCGGCCTCGTGCTCGCCATCGCTGCCAGCCGCCTGCTCACCAACTTCCTCTACGGCGTGAGCCCGCTCGACCCAGCCACGCTCTTCGGCATCCCCGCCCTCCTGGGCCTCGTCGCCGTCCTCGCCTGCTGGTTCCCCGCCCGCCGCGCCACAACGGTCAACCCGATCACCGCGCTGCGCGCGGAGTAGCCCGGTCTTCGCCACCCCTCCGCATTCGGCATTCGGCAATCCGCAATCTCCAATGGCCTCCCTCCGTTTCGCCTTCCGCCAGTTCGCCAAGTCGCCGGGATTCACGGCGATCATCGTGCTGACGCTCGCGCTCGGCCTGGGCGCGAACACCGCGATCTTCTCGCTCGTCAACACCACGTTCCTGCGCGCCCTGCCCTACCCGGATCCCGACAGCCTCGTGCATGTCGCGGAGAAGACGGCGCGCTACCCGAACATGAACGTGGCGTATCCGAACTTCATCGACTGGCGCGCCGCGCAGGACGTCTTCAGCGGGCTCGCCATCTACCGCACCGACGGCAAGAAACTCAAGACCGCCGACTCGGCCGAGCAGGTCCACATTGCGCAGGTCTCGGCGGACTTTTTCTCGATCGTCGGGCTCAACGTCACCCGGGGCCGCGCCATGACGGCCGACGACGACCGCGTCGGCGCCGCGCCGGTGCTCTGGCTCACCCACGGCGCATGGCAGCGCCATTTCGCGAGCGATCCCGACATCGTCGGGAAAAACGTCCTGCTCGATGGCCAGAGCACGATGGTGGCCGGCGTGCTGCCGGCTGAGTTTCGCTTCCAGCGCGCGGTCGACCTCTACGTGCCGATCGAGCCGTTCGTCGACGCGCAGTTCATGCGCGAGCGCGAGAACCACAACGGCACCTACGTGATCGGCCGGCTCAAGCCCGGGGTGACGATCGAGGCCGCACGCACGCAGATGGATGCGATCGCCGAGCGGCTCGAGCGCGAGTATCCGAAGGCCAACGCCGGCGCGCGCGTCACCGTCCTGCCGTTGCGCGAGCAGATGACCGGCGGCGCGCGCATCCAGCTCTTCGTCCTGCTCGGCGCGGTCGGCCTGGTGCTGCTCATCGCCTGCGTGAACGTCGCGAACATGCTGCTCGCGCGCTCCTTCGGCCGCGCCCGCGAGATGGCGATCCGCACCTCGCTCGGCGCCTCGCGGCTCGCCCTCGTGCGCCAGCTGCTCGTGGAGAGCCTGCTCCTCGCGGCGGCCGGCGGCGTGCTCGGCACGGTCTTCGGCGTCTGGGCCTTCGACTACGTGCGCCGGCTCATCCCGTGGGAGATGCAGAGCCTTCTGGGCGACGGCGCGGCGCTCGACCTGCGCGTGTGGGTCTTTGTCTCCCTCGCGACATTGATCACGGGCGTGGGCTTCGGCCTCGCGCCGGCCTGGCAGCTCTCGCACATCAACCCGAACGAGGCGCTCAAGAACTCGCGCCCGGTCGTACGCACGCTTTTCGGGCGGTTTCACCTTTCCGACGTGCTCGTGGTGCTGCAGGTCGGGCTGGCGCTCGTGCTTCTCATCAGCGCCGGGCTGCTCATCCGCAGCCTACAGCGTCTGGTGAATGTCGATACGGGCCTGAGCCCGGAGCGCGTGCTCACGCTGCGCGTGTCCGCGCCGCCGCTCGAGGAGTACCGGCGCGACCCGATCGGCTACGTGCGTTACCACGAGCGCCTGCTCGAGACCGTGCAGGCCCTGCCCGATGTCGAGTCCGCCGCCTTCGGCTCCGCCCTGCCCTTCACCTGGAACACGTCCACCAGCGTGTTCTTCCGCACCGACATCCCCACGCCCGATGCGGGCAAGCTGCCGGTGGCCAACACCCACATGGTGACGCCGGACTATTTCCGCACCATGGGCATCCCGCTGCTGCGCGGCCAATTCTTCACTGGCCACGAACCCACGCCACCGTTCCCCGAGGGCGCCGAGCTGTCGATGGCCACGCTCCCGCAGATCTATGGCGACATGAAGCTCAGCTGCGTGATCAGCCGGCGCATGGCCGAGGAGATCTGGCCCGGCGAAGATGCGCTCGGGAAGGAAATCCAGTTCGGATTCCCCGGGATGCAGATGCCGAAGGCCACCATCATCGGCATCGTGGGCAACACGACACAGCGCGGGCAGGACCGCGGCGAGCAGTCCGAGTATTACCTGCTGCTGCGCCAGTTCCCGGCCCCGATGTACCTGCACCTCGTCGCGCGCACGCGCGCGGATCCGGCCGGCGTGGTCGCCTCGGTGCGCAACGCCGTGCGGCAGGTCGTGCCCGACCAGCCGATCTTCGACGTGGAGCTGATGTCCGCGCGCATCGCGAGTTTCTCCTCGGACCGCCGGTTCCGGATGACGCTCTTCACCTTCTTCGCCGCGACGGCGCTGCTCCTCGCCGCCATCGGCATCTACGGCGTGCTCGCGTGCCTCGTGAGCCAGCGCACGCGCGACATCGGCATCCGCATGGCGCTCGGCGCCCGGCGCGGGCAGGTGCTCCGCGACGTCCTCCGCCGCGGCCTCATGCTCACGCTCACCGGCACTGCGCTCGGTTTGGTGGGTGCGTGGTTCGTGAGCCGGTGGACACAGAGTCTGCTCTTCGACACGTCGGGCGCGGACATCCCGACCTATCTCCTTTGCGCAGTGACCCTGGTCATCGTCGCCGTCCTCGCCTGCACCCTGCCCGCGCGCCGCGCCACACGGGTCAACCCGATCGAGGCGCTGCGGGCCGAGTAGCTGCGACTCGATCAACTCCGACTCATCGCCGCCCAAAGATGTTTCTGCTGCGTCACGCCATCCGCCAGCTCATGCACACGCCGTCGGTCTCGACGATCGCCGTGGCTTCGCTCGCGCTCGGCATCGGCGTGAACGCGATCGTATTCTCCTGGATCGAATCGATCCTGCTGCGTCCGCTCCCCGGTGTGCGCGATGGCGATGCCATCGTCGCGGTGCTGCAGACGCAGGGCGCCCGCCCGGTCGGACACTGCATATCGCCACCCGACATCGCGGACTATGGTGAACTCACCGATATCTTCGCCGGTGTGGTCGGCTCCCAGGTCACCCCGGCCTGCCTGACGGTCGAGCAGCAGCAGGTCTGGCTCTACGGACAGATCGCGACACCGAACTTCTTCGATGTCCTCGGTGTGCATGCCCTGCCTGGATACGGACGCACCTTCCTGCCCGCCGATGGGGACAAACCCGGCGGCAATCCCGTACTCGTGCTGAGCGAGCGCTGCTGGCGCCAGCACTTTGGCGCCGCCCCGGAGATCATCGGACGTGCTGTGGAGATTAACCGCCACCCGTTCACCGTCATCGGCGTGGTGCCGGGCGCATTCCGCGGAACGATGAGCGGACTGGTGGCCGACTTCTGGGCTCCCGTGACCATGCACCGGGAGATCGCCAACTTCGGCTCGCTCGACCAGCGGACCGATCGCTGGCTGCACACGCAGGCCCGCCTGCAGTCCGGGGTCTCGCTCGAACGCGCCCGCGCGGCGATCGCGCTGCGGGCGGAGCAGGTGGCCGATACGTACCCGGGCAATCGCGACATCGGCGCCACGGTGGTACTGCTGCGCGATGCACCCTACGGCGGCCAGGCCGTGTTCATGCCCGTGTTGCGCGTGCTCGCGGTGGTGGGTCTGGTCGTCCTGCTCCTCGTCGTCGCCAACGTGGCCAATCTCCTGCTCGCCCGCGCCACCGCGCGCCAGCGCGACACCGCCGTGCGCCTCGCCGTCGGCGCCGGACGCCGGCACATCCTGACCCAGTGGTTTGCCGAGAGTCTGCTGCTCGCGCTCGCCGGCGGCGCGCTCGGAGTTCTTCTCTCGACCTGGGGAACGTCGCTCTTCGGCCACTTGATGCCGGAGACTCCGCTCCCGACCGGCTATGACTTCACGCCGAGCGGACGCGTGCTCGTCGCCGTCGCCGCGCTCACGCTCGTCGCGGGCCTCGGCTTCGGCCTCGTGCCAGCGCTGCACGCGGCCCGCGCCAATGTGCAGGAAGTGCTCAAGCAGGGCGGCCGCTCGGGCGGTGCCGGCAGCTCGTCCGCGCGGATGCGCGGGGTGCTGGTCGTGACCGAGGTCGCCCTCGCGCTCGCGCTGCTCGTCGGCGCCGTGCTGTGCATCCGCGGCACGCAGCGCGCACGGGAGATCGACGCCGGGCTGGACCCGCGGCAGGTGCTTGTATCCGGTCTCCGGATCGGCATGAACGGCTACGATGAGCCGCGTGCGCTGAGTTTCTACCGCGAGCTGCGTGAGCGTCTCGCCGCGGCGCCCGGCGTGGAGGTCGCCGCGATGGCGAGCTGGCTGCCCCTGGGATTCGAGGGAGGGCCGTCCATCGGTACCCAGATCGAGGGATACACGCCCGCACCCGGCGAGAACATGAGTGTACCCTACGCCATCGTCTCGCCGGACTACTTCGCCACCATGCGCATCCCGCTCCGCGCCGGCCGGGACTTCACCGATCGCGACGATTCCCGCTCCGCGCCGGTGATGATCGTCAATCAGGCCGCGGCCGACAAATACTGGCCCGGACAAAGTCCGCTCGGCCGCAAGGTGCGCACGTGGCGCGGCACGGCCGAGGTGGTCGGCGTGGTCGCGACGGGCAAGTATCGTGGGCTCGACGAACCGCCGATGCCCTTTGTCTTCCTGCCCTACCAGCAGGGCGCCTGGGACCTCAATCTCGGACCGGTCGTGCGGGCTGCGTCCGGCGATCCGCGCGCGCTGCTCTCGACCGTGCGTGCCGAGCTCCAGGGTCTCGATCCCGGCGTGGCGCTCTGGTCAGCCCTGCCCATGGAGCACTACATCGCGGCCGCCTACCTGAGGCACCATATCGCGACGCTCCTTCTCTCCGCGCTCGGCGCGGTGGCGCTCGTGCTCGCCGCCATGGGCATCTACGGCGTGATGGCCTACCATGTGAGCCAGCGCGTGCCGGAGATCGGCGTCCGCATGGCCCTCGGCGCACAGCCGCGCGACATCCTGGCCATGGTCCTGGGCACGACGCTGCGCCTTCTCGCTCCCGGCCTCGTCGTCGGGGGGCTCATCGCCTGGTGGGCGGGTCACGGACTGGCCCACGCGCTGCCGGGTGTGTCCACACACGACGGCGTGGCCTTCCTCTCCGTCGCACTCCTGCTCGCCTCGATCGCGTTGCTCGCCTGCTGGCTGCCCGCCCGCCGGGCCACGAAAGTCGATCCCCTCACCGCGCTGCGCGCGGAATGAACTGAATAACCTCCATGGCCTCCCTCCGCATCGCCCTGCGCTCCCTGCTCAAGTCACCCGGCTTCACCATCGTGTCGCTGGTCACGCTCGCGCTCGGCATCGGCGTGAACACCTCGATGTACACGCTCGTCGACACGCTGCTCTTCCGCTCCGCGCCGTATCCGGAGCCTGAACGCATCGTGCGCGTGTTCGCCACGACGGCCAGTTCGCAGTTCGACGGCTTCTCGTTTCGCGAGATCGAGGAGATGCGTGCCCAGGTCAGCTCGTTTGAGTCGCTCACGACCTCGACCTACTGGAACAACACGCTCTCCGAGCCGGGCTCGCCGGCCGAGCGGCTGCTCTCCGTCGACTCGAGCGAGCACTTCTTCTCCACCTTCCGCGTGCAGCCCGCGCTCGGCCGCGCCTTCACCGCCGACGAGCAGGTGCCCGGGCGCAACCAGGTCGTGGTGCTGAGCCACACCCTCTGGCAAAAGCGCTTCGGCGGCGATCCGGCCATCCTCAATCGCTCCATCCGCCTCAACGCCGAGCCCGTGCAGGTGATCGGCGTGATGCCCGCGGATTTTGAATACCCACTGCTCTGGGGTCCCGTCGACATGTGGCGCCCGATCACCATCCCGCGGGTCATCGTGGAGGATCGCACCAACGGCTTTTTCGGCGTGTTCGCGCGCCTCAAGCCCGGTGCGACGATCGCCCAGGCCAAGGCCGAGCTCGACGCGCTCATGGCGCGCTGGGCCGTCGATCATCCGCAGACCAGCTCCGGCCGCGGCGTGCGCGTGGTCACGCTCCAGCAGGCCACGATGGACAGCACGGGAAAGTTCTTCACCTGGATGCTTTACGGACTGTCGGCCTTCGTGCTGCTCATCGCCTGCGCCAATCTCGCCAATCTCCAGCTCGCGCGGGCCACGGCCGGCGCGAAGGACCTCGCCATCCGCTCCGCGCTCGGCGCCTCGCGCTCGCGGCTCATCGTGCACCAGCTCACCGAGTGCCTGATGCTCTCGTTCGCGGGCGGCGGCCTCGGCCTGATGCTCGCGATGTGGATCAACGACGTGCTCGGGAGCAACATCCGCATCGGCCTGCGCGACGGGCTCGCGCTCGAGATGAACGTGCCGATCATCCTTGCGACGGTCCTTGCCTCGCTCGTGGCCGGCCTCGTCTTCGGGCTCGTGCCCGCGTGGCTCGCCTCGCGCACCGACGTGGTCACCTCGCTCAAGCAGGAGTCGCGCGGCTCGACGGCCGGGCGCGGCCACCATTTCGCCCGGCAGGCGCTCATCGTCGCGGAGGTCGCGCTCGCCCTCGCGCTGCTCGGCGGCGCCGGCGTGATGCTGCGCGGGTTCAAGACATTCCTCCATCGCGACGCGCACTGGGATACCGACCGCGTGGTCTCGGCGACGCTGCATCTGCCCGAGCAATCGACCTACGTCGAACCGCAGAAACGAATCGCGGCCATGGACCAGATGCTGCGCGGCCTCGAGCGTCTGCCCGGCGCGGAGTCGACGGCGATCTGCTCGAGCCTGCCGATCTTCGGCTATTCGGCGACGCGCCCGATCCAGGTCGAGGGCATCACCTCGAGCGACGGAAAAAACCTACCGCAGGCCGGCTACACCATGGTCACGCCCGGCTATTTCAAGACGCTCGGCATCCCGCTGATCGAGGGCCGGCTCTTCGCTGAGGACATCCGTCCCGACAGCCCGCCGCAGATCGTCGTCGGGCAGACCCTCGCGCGGCAGTTCTGGCCGGGTGAAAGCGCGATCGGCAAGCAGATCGTCGAAGGTGAAGGTGAAAACCTCGTCCGCCGCGAGATCATCGGCGTGGTGCGCGACATCGAGTTCCCCGGCAATTTCGCCGCCGCGCCGACGATGCTGCAGATCTACAAGCCCTTCGTGCATGAGCCGTGGGGCTACCAGCAACTGCTCGTGCGCAGCAGCACACCCGGCGCGTATGGCCCGGATCTGCGGCGCATCGTGGCCGACCTCGACCCCGACGTCGCCGTGCAGGAGATACGCACCGTGCCGGAGTGGATCGGCGTCTACTGGCACAACATCTTTCTCGTCGGCGAGACGATGGCGTGGTTTGCCGCGCTCGGCCTCGTGCTCGCGGGTGTCGGCCTCTTCGGGGTGATCTCGCACCTCGTCGCGCAGCGCACGAGCGAGTTCGGCATCCGCCTCGCGCTCGGCGCGAGTCCCGGCGACGTGCTGCGCCTGGTGCTGCGCCATGGTCTCACGCTCACGATGATTGGGCTCGTCATCGGCCTGAGCCTGGCGACCGCGCTGAACGTCGCGCTCCGCTCCTTCATGCCGCGCACGGTGGATCTCGATCCGCTCACGCTCGGAGCCACGGCCGCGGTGCTCTTCACCGTCGCGCTCTTCGCCGCGTGGGTCCCCGCGCGCCGCGCCACCAAGGTCGACCCGCTCTCCGCGCTCCGCGCGGAGTGAGATGCGGGAGTGCGGGACTGAGTGGATAACGGACAGAAGTCCAAACCCAGAAGACCCATCCACTCCTTCCCCGCTGCCTCAACGAGTGCGCCTCCATCCTGTCCCCCTCAATCCCTCACCCCCTCCCACACTTTCACCCATGTCCTCCCTGCGCTTCGCCATCCGTCAGATCTTCAAGTCCCCGGGCTTCTCCGCCGTCGTGGTGCTCACCCTCGCCTTCGGGCTCGCTGTCAACACGATGCTCTTCGGCATCGCCAGCCAGTTCATGCTGCGGCCGATGGACGTGCCCCATGCTGACCGCGTCGTGCTGCTCGCGCAGCGCAGCGCGGCCATGAAGATGCCGCACCAGATCTCGTTTCCGGACTTTCGCGACCTGCGCGAGAGCATGAAGACGGTGCAGGGCATGTTCGCCCTCCTGCCCAGCGCGGCGCACCTCAGCGCCGAGGGCAAGTCGCCCGAGCGCGCGTGGTTCGAGATGGTGACGCCGAACGCCTTCCAGACCTTCGGCCTGCAGGCCCAACTCGGCCGCACCCTGCTTCCGAGTGACGGCGAGGCGCCCGGCGCGCCGCTCGTCACCGTGCTCACGGACAAGGCCTGGCGCGAGCGCTTCGGCGCCGACCCCGAGATCGTCGGACGGGCCGTCATGATCAACGGACAGCCCTTCACCGTGGTCGGCGTGATGCGGCCGGAGTTCCAGGCCTTTTCCTACAGCATGTCTGTCGCAGGCTTCGTCCCGGTCAGCGCCAGCGGCGTGATGCGCGACCAGGGCGCCGAGATGCTCACCTGGCGAGGCGTCAGCGCGTTCAAGGTCATGGGCCTGCTCGCGCCGGGAGCCACGCTCGACGCGGCACGCGCCGAAGCCGCGGTGGTGACCAGCCGCCTCTCGCAGGAATACCCGGACGACCACAAGGAGGTCACCTCGGTGGTGATGCGCGAGAGCCAGGCGCGGCCGGACCCGATCTTCTCGGACTTCATGCCCGTGATCATGGCGCTGTTCGGCGCGATGGTGACGCTCGTGCTCGTCATCGCCTGCGCGAATGTCTCGAACCTGATGCTCGCCCGCACCGCGGCGCGGCGCAAGGAGCTGACCGTGCGCGTCGCGCTCGGCGCGACGCGCTGGACGATCGTGCGGCAGCTGTTGACCGAGTCGCTCGTCCTGGCGGCGATCGCCGGCGTGGTCGCGTGGTATCTTTCGGACTGGATCGGCGCGGTCTTCATGCAGTTCGCGCCCTCGGGCGACATGCCCGCGAGGACGGACTTCACCACGGGCTGGCGCGACCATGCCTTCATCATCGTCATCTCCGCGGCGGCCGCGCTCGGCAGCGGCCTGCTGCCGGCCCTGCGCGCCTCGCGCGTCGACCTGGTCGACAATCTCAAGGGCGGCCCCGGTGGCCCGCAGGGCGCCCGGCACCACCGCATGCGCAACATGTTCGTGATCGGCCAGGTCGCGCTCTCCCTCGTCGTGCTGTGCAGTGCCGGCCTCTTCGCGCGCAGCCTGTCACGCATCCAAGGCCTCGACCTCGGCTTCAAGACCGACGGTCTGCTCATGGCCTCGTTCGACCTCAAGCTGCAGGGCTACGACGAGGCTCGGGCCGAGCAGTTCCGCCGCGTGCTCATCGAACGGGTACAGGCCCTGCCCGGCGTCGAGTCGGCCGCGCTGACGTCGACCGTGCCGTTCAGCTACTTCATCGGTGCGCGCAACGCCATCCCGGAAAACCCCGGCGTCCCGCTCGCCAACGACGAGCTCGCGATCGGCTACGCACAGATCACGCCGGAGTTTTTCCAGACGCTCGGCCTGCGCCTCGACCGCGGTCGCATGATCGCCGCGAGCGACACGGCGGATACGCCGCGCGTCGCCGTGATCAACCAGGCCTTCGCCGACGCCGTGTGGCCCGGCCAGGACGCGATCGGCCGCCGCTTCCAGCCGTGGCGCCAGGGTCCGTGGATCGAGGTCGTGGGCCTCACGCCGACGGCCAAGTACGTGATGGTCGGCGAGCCGCCCCGCCCCTATGCCTATGTGCCGCTCACGCAGGAAGCCGCGGCCCCGCTCACGATCATGGTCCGCACGCAGGGCGACCCGGCCGCGCTCACCTCGTCGCTGCGCGCGGCGCTGCGCGAGATCGACCCGCACCTTCCCGCCTTCGAAGTGACCACGATGAACGAGCTCATGGGCAAGAGCGCCTTCGCCTTCATGCCGCTGCGCATGGGATCGCTCATGGCCGGCGTGCAGGGGGTCATCGCGCTGCTGCTCGCCATCATGGGCCTCTACGCCGTCGTCGCCTTCGGCGTGACCCAGCGCACGCGCGAGATCGGCATCCGCATGGCCATCGGCGCGCAAGGCGGCGATGTCGTGCGCGCGATGTTGCGCGAGGGCATGCGCCTGACGCTGATCGGCATCGGCATGGGGCTCGTGATGTCCGCGCTGCTCGGCCTGGTGCTGTCGAAGATTCTCTACGGCCTGCCGGCGTTTGACGCCCCCGCGGTGATCGGCGTCTCCGCACTGTTGTTCGGCATCGCGCTGCTCGCCTGCTGGATCCCCGCGCGCCGCGCCACGCAGGTCAACCCGCTCGTCGCACTGCGGGCGGAGTGAATGGCAGGCGAGAGGCGATGGGCCCTAGGCGAGAGGTACGAACCAAAAGCAACACTCCGATCACCGGCACCACCTCCTCCCGCCTCTCGCGCAGGCAAACCATCACTCCGACCTCTCCTCACTTACACCTTCGCCCGGTCCACCTCCATCCAACCCTCGGCCCATCCCCCCATGTTGCTCGAGACATTCCGCCAGGATGTACGTTTCGGACTTCGTGTCCTGATCAAGGAGAAGGCGTTTTGCGCCCTCGCCGTCGCTGTGCTCGCGGTCGGCATCTGCGCCGTCACCACGCAGTTCGCCGTGGTCAACGGCGTGCTGCTGCACGCCTTCGACTTCCGTGCGGCCGACCGGCTCGTGGATGTCAACCTGGTGAGCCCGACGAACTTCTCGCCGGCCAACTTCAACGGCCAGATCACGACGGCGGACTTCGTGGACATGCGCGAGCGGCAGCAGTCGTTCGAGTTTTTCGTCGGCTACCTCAACGGCTCGACCATCAACCTGACGAACGACGGCAATCCGAAGCGCCTGCAGGGCGGGTACGTCACGCACGATTTCTTCCGCGCGCTCGGTGTCGCACCAGTGCTCGGGCGGGACTTCCTGCCCGAGGAGGATCGGCCCGGCGTGGACAAGGCCGTGCTGCTGAGCGACTCGCTCTGGCGCTCGGATTTCGGCGCCGATCCCGGGGTGCTCGGCAAGGTCGTCCGAGTCAACGGCCGCACCGGCACGGTCGTCGGCGTGATGCCGCCGAAGTTCTCCTTCCCGGCCAACGAGCAGCTGTGGCTCCCGGTGAACACGGAGTTTCCGGTGAAGGACCGCAAGGATCCCGGGATCAACGGCATCTCGATCATCGCCACGCTCAAGCCGGGCGTATCCATCGATCAGGCGCAGGCCGAGATCACGGGATTCGCCAAGCACTTCGCCGAGACGTATCCGGAGACGAACGGGCAGTTCACGATGGGTTACGTGCGGCCACTGATCGGCGCGTTCACCGGCGGCAACCTCACGTTTCTCCTCATGCTCATGCTCGTGTTCTGCGTGGGCGTGCTGCTCATCGGCTGCAGCAATGTGATGAACATGCAGTTCGCGCGCGCCGCGCTGCGCACGCGGGAGCTGGCGGTGCGCTCGTCGCTCGGGGCGACGCGTGTGCGTCTGCTGCGCCAGATGCTCACGGAAAGCCTGCTCCTCGCCACGATCGGCGCGGGGCTCGGGGTGGCACTGGCCTACTGGGCGACCGGCCTGCTCGACGCGGCCACGCACACGCAGCAGAACCCGATTCCGGCGTGGATGCACTTCACCATCGACGGCCGGGTGCTCGCCCTCGTGGTGGCAGCGACCGTGCTCGCGACCATCGGCTCGGGCTTGCTGCCGGCCTGGATGGCCTCGCGCGTGAACAACGTCGAGGCACTGAAGGACGCCGGCCGCGGGAACACCAGCCGTGCCGTCAACCTGATGACACGCGCGCTCGTCGTCGGCCAGATCGTGATGACCTGCCTGCTCCTCACCGGCGCGCTCCTCTTCACCCAGTCGATCGTGCGCCAGCAGACCATCGATCACGGCTACGACACCTCGGCCGTGCTGACCGGGCGCATGGGTTTGATGGAGGGGGACTATCCCAGCTCGAAGGAGCGCCAGGTGTTCTACGAACGCCTGCTGCGGGAGCTTCGGGTCTCGCCGCAGTTTGACTCCGTCGCCTTGACCAACCGTTTCCGCATGGTCTTCTCCGGAGCCGGTCCCGTGGAGATCGAGGGACGCACCTATGCGAAGGACGAGGATCGCGTGGTGACGCAGTTCGAGAACGTGACGCCCGGCTATTTCGCGACGCTGCGCGTACCGGTGCACGAGGGACGCGATTTCACCGACGACGACTCCGACCAGCGCCAGCCGGTCGCGATCGTCAACACGCGCTTCGCGCGCCGGCACTTCGGCAACGAGTCGCCCCTGGGCCGGCGCTTCCGCACGACCCAGGCCAACGGCACCGCACCGGGTCCGTGGCGCGTGATCATCGGCGTGGTGGGCGACGTACGCATGCAGGGGCCGTTCAACGCGCGGAGCGATGGCTCGGGCTTCTACATCCCGTATTTCGCGACGCCGTTTGGTCCAGCCACCGAGGAAGCCGTGGCCCTCCAGTTCGGCACGGCGATCGTCCGGCCGCGCGGCGGCCAGCGACCGGAAGCGCTCGCCCAGGCGCTGCAGGACGTCGTCAAGCGCGTCGACCCGAACCTTCCGCTCTACTTCGTCTCCACCCCGCGCGAATCGATCGAGGTGTTCCTCGCGCAAAACCAACTCATCGCGCGCATGTTCACGATCTTCGGTGCCGTCGCGGTGGCCCTCGCCTCCATTGGTCTCTACGGCGTGATGAGTTTTTCCGTGAATCAGCGCCAGCAGGAGTTTGGCGTGCGCATGGCGCTCGGCGCCGAACGTATGCACGTGCTTCGGCTCGTCCTGCGCCAGGGCGGCCTGCAGCTCGGCATCGGCCTCGTGCTCGGCATGGGCCTCTGCCTCGGCGCGGCCTTCCTGGCCCGGGGCCCGCTCACCCATATCCTGGTTCTCATCAGCCCGCTCGACGTCGTTACCTACTGCACCGTGACCGCGCTCATCGTCGTGGTCTCCCTCATCGCCACGCTCGTACCCGCACGCCGCGCGACGAAGGTCGATCCGCTCACGGCGCTGCGCGCGGAGTGAGGAAGGAAATGAGGAACTGAGTGCATAAGGAACAGAAGACCGAACCAAGACACCCAGTCCCCAGAAAACCTCACCCCTCACTCCCACATCCCCTCGTCCACCTCCCCCCCATGTCCGCCCTCACCTTCGTCTTCCGACAACTCGCCAAGGCGCCCGGCTTCACCGCCGTGGTGGTCCTCGTGCTCGCCCTCGGCGTGGGTGCCACCACCGCGATCTTCAGCGTGGTGCATGCCGTGCTCCTGCATCCGTTCCCCTACGTCGACGGCAACGCGATCCTCTTCATCGGCTCGGCCCCGCGGACGCAGCAGGGGAACATGCCGGTCACGTACCCGGATTTCCTGGACTGGCGAGCGCGGGCGCAGACGACGAGCCACCTCGCCTACGCCCACGGCAACTCCACGACGCTAAGCGGCGGCACGGAGCCGCTCACCGTGCGCGAGGGCGCGGTCTCCTCCGATATCTGGCCCCTGCTCGGCATCCAGCCCGTGCTCGGCCGCTTCTTCGGGGCCGCGGACGACCAGCCCGCCGCGACACCGGTCGTGGTGCTCAGCCACGCGACGTGGGTCAACCAGTTCCAGGCCGACCCGGACATCCTGCAGCGCTCGATCACACTCAACGATCGCGCCTACGCGGTGATCGGCGTGATGCCGCCGAGCTTCAAGTTCTGGGCCGCCGACGTGTGGACGCCGGTGGGCCTGCAGGCCGACACCGACCTGATGCGCAGCCGCGTGATGCGCGCCGATTCCTGGGTCGTGGCGCGAGCTGCGCCAGGCAAGACCGACGACGACGTCAGCGTGGAGCTCAACCTCATCGCCGACCAGATCGCGCAGCAGTATCCGGACTCGAACAAGGATGTCGGCGTGTCGGTGCGGCGGCTGAGCGACTCGGTGACCGGGCCGTTCCGGCGCCCGCTCATGGTGCTGCTCGGCGCCGTGGCCGGCGTGCTGCTCATCGCCTGCGCCAACATCGCCAACCTCATGCTCGCGCGCATGAGCACGCGGCAGCACGAGTTTGCCGTGCGGGCGGCGATCGGCGCGAGCCGCGGACACCTCGTGCGCCAGACGCTGCTCGAGAGCCTGCCCCTCGCGCTGCTGGGCGGCGCCGCGGGACTGCTCGTCGGTACCTGGAGTCTGGATGCACTGCTCATCATCCTGCCGCGCGACGCTGTGCCGGCGGAGGCGCAGATCCACGTCAACGGGCCGGTCATGCTCTTCGCGCTCGCCGTCACGCTCGGCACGACGCTGCTGTTCGCGCTGTTTCCGGCGCTCGAGGGCTCGCGGGCCGCACTGCAGCCTGCGTTGCAGGAGAGCAGCCGCGGCACGGCCAGCCGCAGGACCGGTCGCGTGCGCGCCTGCCTCGTCATCGCCGAGGTCGCGCTCTCGCTCGCGCTGCTGATCGCGGCGGGCCTGCTCCTGCGCAGCTTCGGCCAGCTCACGGCCGTGGATCCGGGGTTCGTGCGCGAGCGGCTCGTGATGGTGCCGGTGCAGCTGCCGTCCGCGCGTTACCCGTCGACGCAGTCGGCCATGGCGTTTTTCCAGGAGGCGGTCGACCGCCTGCGCGCGCTCCCCGGCGTCGCCTCGGCCTCTGCGAGCAACAACGCGCCGTTCGCCGGCGGCATCGGCATGCCGCTCATCACCGAGGACCGCACCTACACGGACCTGAGCCAGGTCGAGGGCGTGCAGATCTCGCTCGTGCTCGACGACTACTTCACCGCGCAGGGTCTGCGCATCGCGCGCGGCCGCGCCTTCACCAGCGCCGATCGCGCCGGCTCGCAGCCCGTCATCATCCTCAATGAGGCGGCGGTGACGAAATTCCTCCCGGAGGGCGACCCGATCGGCAAGCGCGTGATGCTCGGCCTGCCCGAGCACCTCATCACGCCGGGGCTGCTGCCACCGGGACTGGACAAGTTCCAGTGGGCCACGGTCGTGGGCGTGGTGCCGAGCACGCGGCATTTTGGCCTGCAGGCCGAGCCACCGCCCTCGGTCTACATCCCGGCTGACCAGGCGTGGGACTATCCGGACCTGCGCCGCTCGATGTTCCTGCTCGTGCGCACGGCCGGCGCGCCCGAGCGGATCGTGCCTGAAGTGCGTGCGTTGCTCGCCTCGCTCGATCGCGCACTGCCCCTCGGCCGCATCGTCACAGCCGACGCCATGATCGGCGACACGCTGCGGGGCGAACGGTTTAACGTCGTGCTGCTCGGCCTGTTCGCCGCGGTGGCGCTCGCGCTCGCAGCCGTCGGCATCTACGGCGTCGTCTCGTGGAACGTCACGCAGCGCACGCGCGAGATCGGGATCCGCCTCGCGCTCGGCGCCGAACGCACCAGCGTGTTGCGCATGATCATCGTCCAATCGATGCACGTCGTCGGCGTGGGGCTCGGCTTCGGGTTGTTCTTCTCGCTCCTCGCCGCGCGCGCCATGAACACGATGGTCTACGGCATCAGCGCGTTTGATCCCCTCACCTTCATCGCCGTCGCGCTCGTGCTGGCCGCGAGCGCGCTGCTCGCGAGCTGGCTGCCCGCCCGCCGCGCCACCAAGGTCGACCCGCTCACCGCGCTGCGCTGCGAGTGAGACGCCGACGCGTCTCACTCGAGTTGAAGTGGAAGGTTGAAGTTGAAGCTGAAGCTCAGACGAGACGCCCGATTCCGCAGCCCGCACTTCTAATCCGACTCCCACCTCGACCTCATCATCTGCTCGTTCTCCTCACTTCAACTTCAACTCCCAACGTCATCCCTCACGTTCTCCTTCACCATGCTCCGCCTCCACTCCGTCAACCGCGTCTACCCGCTCAAGGGCGGGCCGTTCTTCGCGCTGCGCAACATCTCGCTCGAGATCAAGCAGGGTGAATTCGTCTCCGTCATGGGCCCGTCCGGCTCGGGCAAGTCCACGCTGCTGCACATCCTGGGCATGCACGACTCGGGCTGGGACGGCGAGTATTGGTGCGGCGAAGACGCCGTGCACAAGCTCAACGTCAAGCAGCGCTTCGAGCTGCACAAGCGCTCGTTCGGCTTCGTCTTCCAGAGCTACCACCTGCTCGACGACCTCACCGTCTACGAGAACCTCGAGGTGCCGCTCACCTACCGCAACGTGCCGAAAAAGGAGCGCGAGAGCATCGTGTGCGACACGCTCGACCGCTTCCACATCGTCGGCAAACGCGACCTCTACCCGAACCAACTCTCCGGCGGCCAGCAACAGCTCGTCGGCGTGGCGCGCGCGCTCGTGGCCAAGCCGCCGGTCATCCTCGCCGACGAGCCGACGGGCAACCTGCACAGCGACCAGGGACGCGAGATCATGGAGCTGTTCAAGGCGCTGAATACGGAGGACGGCGTGACGATCGTGCAGGTCACCCACTCCGACGCCAACGCCGCCTACGGCTCGCGCGTCATCCGCCTGGCGGACGGCATGCTGGTCGGGTGAGACGATTGCCGCAACCTGCAGGAGCCTGCTTGCAGGCGTATCTGTTTCGCCCTCGGGGTGCAGGCCGGGTGACCCCACCCGGGGCTGCAGTCCCTCGCGCAGTCGCGCCCGGTCGGTGACCGGACCTGCAGGCCGCACGCCAAACACGAACCAGCAGGCTCCTACAACTGGCTTCGCAGCGCACGCACCTCGGCGAGGACCTCGCGGGCAGCCCGCATGGCGTCCGTCGCGGTGGTGGCTGCGACCGGCTGGGCCGCTGGAGCTGAGGCGGCATGCGAAAGGTGGTCGTCCGGATCGCCGAGCCCGGATTCGCGGAAGAGGCGCAGGCGCGCGAGGATCGTATCGCGAATTTCCTGACCGTTTTCCACGCCCTGGAAGACGGCGCGGTGCATGGATTCCCTATCCTCCTCCTCGTGCTTGCCCGAGCCGCCGCCGGCTGACTCGACCTGGACATCCCAGAGTCCGAGCACGCGCCCGAGCGGACCCTGGTGCACCGCCACCTGCTGCAGGTTCGCGAAACTCATCGTCGCCTCGTGCACGGTCATCACGCCCCAGCGCAGCCGCAGGCTCCGGTCGGTCACCATGTACCAACGCTGGCGATAGTCGAGCACCACGACAGCGAGCGACCACGGCAGCTGCACGATGAAGCCGAGGATACCGAGCGCCTCGACGACCTTGATCCACACGAGCGCCTCCGGCGGGATGCGTTGCGGCAGTTCGCGCAGCCAGCGCGGGGCGACGGCGTAGAGCGCGCGGTGGAACGCGCCACGCCATTGCTGCGGATCCGGCTCCGGCGCGAGATCGGCGGGTTTCGCGGAGTCCGCCGTTTCGGTCGGCGCGGCCCCGGACGCGCCATCCTCCGCGGCGGGCGCCGTGGCTGCCGCCTGCTCGGCGCGGAGGCGCGCGAGTTCGACCTGGATCTCGACCTCGCGAATGAAAACCAGTGAGGCCAGCACGCCAAACACCGCGCCCACCTGCGTGAGCATCCAGCGCGCGAAGCGCAGGCGCAGAAAATTGCGGCCGGCGCGAAACACGCGCAGCGATCCCGGCGAGCCCGAGGGCGGCTGCGGCTCGGGCGGCACACGCAGCCAGCGCAGCGCCCGCATCTCCCACGACGCGCTCACGACCGCTCCTTTCGCGCCGCGAGGTCGGCACGCAGGCCGCGCAACTCAGCCGCGATCTCAGCGAGCACGCCGGCGAGTTCGGACGACGACGCGGACGCCATGGGCGCGCCCGACAGGGCGACTGCGGGGGCATGGCCGGGATGTTCGCGCACGCCGCGCATGCGGTGGTAGAGAAAGTCGCGCACCGCCTCGAACTCCTTCAGCCCCTCGAGCGTCATCTCGGCGCTCGCGCTGCCGCTCGCAGTCTGGATGAGCACACGCGCGAGGCCGAGCCAGCGCTCGACCACATTCGAGCGCAGGTGGATGTCCTGGATCCGCGCATACTGGATGATGATCTCGCGGCGAAAGAGGATGCCCCAGCTCATCGAGAGTCCCTCGCTGGAGAACCGATAGCGCATCGTGCGGAACCGGATCATGCGATAGATGAGCGGGACGAGGAAGAGCGGCCCCGCGGCGAGCGACGAGATGACGTAGTAGGTGAGCAGGTCCTGGTGCGGGCGCTCGATCGTGAGGATGCCGGCATCGGCGGCGGGGGGATGCATCGGCGGCGAGCCAAGGCGCCTTCGCCCACGGGCGCAAACCACGACCGCACCCAACAATCGAGCACACCTATCTTCCCGCGACCTGCTTCCGCCTGAGCCAGATCTGCCCGCCGCCACCGCGTGCGCACACGGGCATGTGCTCATGCAGCCAGGCGGCCCTGAGCGCCGCGATCCACGGGGAGAAGAGCACGACCTCGAACGCGCCGTTGTACATGAGAAAGGCACGCAGTAGGTAGCTCTCGTTCCAGGCACGCCCCTCCTCGAGCCATTCCCGCGGGTACTCCAAGTTGGCCGCGACATCGTGGATGTGGATGAAGACGCCGGGCTTCAGGCGCGGCAGGACGTCGAAATAGAGCCGGTTCACATCGCTGCCGATCTTCGCGACGTGCGACGAGTCGATGAAGAGCACGTCGCCGGCCTCGAGCCGGTCGAATTCCGCCAGCGGAACCTCCTGCACGCGCTGCTCCAGCATGCGCACGCGCGACTCGTCGCCGAGCCGCAGCAAGGCCCGCAGGCGGCGCATGTCGGGGTCGATGAACGTCAACTCCATCCGCCCTCCAAAGACATGCTCGTTGAGGTCGAGCATGGCGGCGGAGCTGAAGCCCGAGCCCACCTCGATGATCCGCCGCGGCTGCGCGTGCCGAAGCATCGAATACAGCATCACGCCGTCGAAGGCCGCGTAGGAGGGGTTGTCCAGATGGTAGCGCCACTCCGGCGTGGCATGCTCGGGGAACGGCATCTGAGGCAGCCACCCGGCGAAGGTCTGGAGCAGGGCGAACTGCGCCGCCTCGTCGAGCTCGACGCCCCCGAAGGCGAGCGTGGGATCGGCCCGGCGGAAGGCGTCGTCGATCTCCTCGCGCGCGGGGATCGGCGAGTAGAAATGCCCCGGGGGATGGAAGCGTCGCCACTCCCGCGTCTCCGCTTCCATGCGGGCGTTTTCCTGCTCGAGGAGCGCGACGCGCTTCTCCAGCCGCCGCACGTGGCGGAACCAGCGCAGGAATGCCCGGGTCAACGGACCCGAATTCGGATTCTGTTTTTTTGCTTCTCCGTCGGGGTTCACTGGCCGATCTTTCTGTTCGCTCATCTGGCCCGTCCGCACTCCCGCATGTCAAACCCGAAGACCTCACCGCGCCGCCCCGATGCCTTCGCGCTCGTCTGTCTCGGGTTGCTCGCGCTCTATGCCGCGTTCCTCGTCCGTTTCTCGACCAGCGTAGCTGGAGGGGCGGACTCAGCGGGCTACCTCACAAGCGCGAAACTGATCACCGAGGGCCGGACGACAATGCCCGTGCGGACGATCCCTGAGTGGCCGGCGGCCGGTGACGAGTTGTGGAGTTATTGTCCGTTGGGCCTGAAGATGAATGAGGCCGACCTCGCGCTTCGACCCACCTACCCGGTGGGCATGCCGTTGTTGGTCGCGCTCAGCGCCCGTGTGCTCGGATGGCACTGGGGGCCGATATTCGTCAATGTGATCGGCGCGGTGGCAGCTGTGCTCCTGACCTTTCGTTGCGCCCGCCTGCTCGGCGTCAGTCGGCCCTGGGCCGCCACCGGGGCTGCCTCGCTGGCCACATCGCCCGTTCTTGTCTTCACGTCCATCCAGCCACTGAGCGACACACTCGCGACGACCTGGACCGTGGCAGCCATGGCTTGCGCGCTGGCGACGCGACAACCATCGCACGACGCTGAGCACCTCCCGTCCCGCACTTCGCACAGCACCGCCTGGGCCCTGGCCTGCGGATTCGCCTTCGCGATGTCCGTCCTGGTTCGTCCGACCAACGTCGTGATCGCTCCGGCTCTGGCGCTGCTCCTCCGGGATTGGCGCGCCCTGCTCGCGGCCATCGGCGGTGGATTGCCGGGAGCCGCGTTTCTCGCCTGGTATCAGGCGACCCTCTACGGGTCGGCGCTCCAAACCGGCTACGGCGACGCCAGCTACCTGTTTTCCTGGTCCTGGCTGGGACCGACGCTGCTCCACTATGTCACCGCCCTCCCCGTGGCACTGCCGCTGATCGTACCCGCACTGTTCCTACTCCCCGTCCTTCGTTGGCGGCGCGCCTGGCGCGACTTGGCCGCCCTGCTCGGCTCGTTCCTCACGCTGGCCGCGCTCTACTCCATCTACCTCTGCACTCACGAGAATCTCTGGTACCTGCGCTTCCTTCTCCCTTCGTTTCCCGCACTCGCGATCGTAGGTTCACTCGCGATGGACAAGGCCCTGGAGCGACTCCCTCTCCGTCGCCAGTCTTCGATCCAGTTCGCCGCCACGGTGGTCGTCGCAATCCTCTGCCTCAGCCTCTGCCATCGCACGCTGATGGAGCAGCGCGCCTACGACACCAAAGAGCTTCAGCGCCCCTACCGCGACTTGTCGCTCTGGGCACGAGACCATATCCCGGGCAACGCGGTCATTCTGACGCTGCATGCCAGCTGCTCGCTCTATTTCTACACGGATTTCCCGACGATCCGCAGCGATCTGGTCGGTCCGGATCGATTTCTCGGACTGCGTGAACGCCTGCGTGCGAGCGGCCGACCAGCCTACGCCCTGCTCAATCAATACGACGACGAACATCGCCGGCAGAAGTTGATTCCAGGCGACTGGGTAGAAATCCATCGCGTGCAGATGCTCTCACTCTGGGAGCTGCGACATTCTCCGTAGGCTCCGCGGCCGGAGCCGCCTGCTCCATGGGCCAGCCGTCCCAACGGATCGGGACGGCCTCCATTTCCCCGTGGACAAGTCCGTCGATCGAATGCTCGTTGTTTCCCTTCGATAACTTCGCATGGCCCGCCGCAAAAAGCCCGACGACCACCAGGGAACCTTCGACCTCCAGCCCAATCCCGGCCAGGCCGCCAAGCGCGCACTCGAGCGCGCCGAGCAGGCGGAAAAATCCGCCACCGACTCCACACCGGCCGCAGCGCCGGCCTCCCCCGCATCCATGTCCGACGAGACGCCAAAGACTTCCGACTCCGCACCGAGTGACGCCTCCCCGGCAAAACTGGAAAATCCCCACGACGCGCCGCTCGCCCAGGCCTACCGCGGCTGGTTTCTCGAATATGCCAGCTACGTCATCCTCGACCGCGCCGTGCCGCACCTCGACGACGGCCTCAAGCCCGTGCAGCGCCGCATCCTGCACACGCTTTGGGAGATGGACGACGGCCGCTTCCACAAGGTCGCCAACGTCGTCGGCGCGACCATGCGCTACCACCCGCACGGCGACGCCTCGATCGGCGCCGCGCTCGTCGGCATCGCGCAGCGCGGCTGGCTGATCGAGCCACAAGGCAATTTCGGCAACCCGCTCACCGGCGACGACGCCGCTGCGCCCCGTTACATCGAGGCGCGTCTCACCGCCTTCGCGCGCGAGGTGCTTTTCAGCCCGAAGGTCACGACGTGGCAGGCCAGCTACGACGGTCGCGCCAAGGAGCCGGTCACGCTGCCGGCGAAGTTTCCCGTCACGTTGCTGGAGGGCGCCGACGGCATCGCCGTGGGTCTCGCGACCAAGATCCTGCCGCACAACTTCAACGACCTCTGCCGCGCCGCGATCAATCACCTGCAGGGAAAACGCTTCCGCATCTTCCCGGATTTCGCCACCGGCGGCATCGCCGACTTTTCCGAATACAACGACGGCGAGCGCGGCGGCAAGGTGAAGGTCCGCGCCAAGATCGAGCAGCGCAGCAAGTACCTGCTCGCGATCACCGAGCTGCCCTACGGCACGACGACGGAGTCGCTCATCGAGTCGATCCTCTCGGCCAACGCCAAGGGCAAGATCAAGATCAAGCACATCGACGACAACACGGCGGAAAACGTCGAGATCCTCGTGCACCTGCCGCAGGGCAGCGATCCCGACCAGGTCACGCAGCAGCTCTACGTCTTCACCTCGTGCCAGAACTCGATCTCACCCGCCGCCTGCGTGATCGACGGCGAGAAGCCCTCGTTCATGGGCGTCTCCGAGATCCTGCGACGCTCGACCGACAAGACCGTGCAGATCCTCAAGGCCGAGCTCGAGATCCAGCTCGGCGAGCTCGAGCAGCAGTGGCACTGGGACAGCCTCGAGCGCATCTTCATCGAGGAGCGCATTTACCGCCGCATCGAGAAATCGAAGACGTGGGAGAGTGTGCTCGAGGAGATCCGCGAGGGCCTCAAGCCGTTCCTCAAGCAGCTGCGCCGCGAGGTGACCGACGACGACATCACGCGCCTGACCGAGATCCGCATCAAGCGCATCTCCGCCTACAACCGCTTCAAGGCCGACGAGCAGATCAAGAAGATCGAGGACGACATCAAGCAGGTGAAGCACCACCTCAAGCACCTCACGGCCTACGCCATCGCGTGGTTCGAGAAGCTGCAGGAGAAGTACGGCAAGGGCCTGAAGCGCCGCACGCAGTACGACGAGATCGAGCAGATCAACGCCGCCGACGTCGTGGCCGCGAACCAGCGCCTCTACGTCAACCGCGAGGAGGGCTTCATCGGCCTGAACTGGCGCCAGCACGAGTTCATCACCGAGTGCACGATCCTCGACGATGTGCTCTGCTTCATGGCCGACGGCACGATGAAGGTCGCGCGGGTGGCCGACAAAGTTTTCATGGGCCGGGACATCATCCACATCGCCCTGTTGCCGAAGGACGGCGACAAGGCGTTCTACACGATGATCACCCAGGACAAGGAGAGCGGGAAGGCCTTCGCGAAGAAGTTCCAACTCGGCGGGACGACCCGCGAAAAGCTCTACACGCTCGCCCCGAGCGCCGGCTCCAAGGTCGTGTTCTTCGACGTGGCCAAGAACGAGAAGGACATGCCGAAGAAGGTCGAAGTCACCCTCAGCGGTCGCTGCAGCGCGCGCGTGAAGGAGTTCGAGTTCGACCTCTCCGAGCTCGGCGTGTCGACGCGCGGCGCCAAGGGCATCACCGTGACCAAGTACCCGGTGAAGTCGGTGAAGCGGGCCTGAGATAGCGCGAGGCCACGGGCCGAGCCGCAACCGTGGAGGGCGGTGCTCCCGCACCGCCGCGAGTCGCCGTGGCCGCGCAGGAGCGCGGCCTTCCAGTCATGCGGCGCGGAGACCGCGCCCTACCCAGCCGCCCGCCGCGTCGCCAGGTCGCGCTCGATCTCGGCCACGCGCGACTTGCTCAGCGGATACATCCAGATCGCCGCCGCCTTGAGCAACGCGAAGAGACATGGCGCGAGCGTGAAGGCCAGCGTGATGCCGAGGAGCGCGCGCGGCGTCTGCTCGCCGCCGCGTACGAAGCCGAACCAATTGAGAAACATCGGCACCAGCCACCCCGCGCACATCGTGCCGGTCTTGAGCGCGAAGAGCGACGCCGAGTAGACCAGCCCGGTGGCGCGGCGGCCGAACTTCCACTCCCCGTAATCGGCCACGTCCGCATACATCGCCCACACGAGCGCGGAGGTCGGCCCGGCGGCGAAGGCGGCGAAGCCGTTGAGCACGAGCATCAGCCCGAAGGCATCGGGCGGCAGGAAGTAGAACGCGCCGTAACACACGCCGGTCACGACCGAGAGCGCGGCGGCGAGGTTTCGTTTGTCGATCTTCCCGGCCACGAAACCGAGACAACCCGCGCCGAGCATCTGGCAGGCCGCGGCGCTGGCGACGAAGACCGTGAACCGGTCGAAGGTGCCGAAGAGCCACGGCGCTCCGTCGTCGCCCGCCACATACTTGAAGTAGAACAGCGTGGAGCTGTCCCGCATGAAGATGAACGTTGTGGAGAAGATCGCCGCGAACAGGAGCGTGACCCACGGCCAGTTGCCCGCAAGGTCGCGCAGCTCGCGGCGCAGGTCGGTCTTCTGGCCGGGCGGCGGCGTGACGCGCTCGCGCGTGGTGAAGAAGCACGTCCAGAACATGCCGACCGAGACCAGTGCGAAGATCGCCATGGTGAGCTGGAAGCCGAGCACCTCATCGTCGCCGCCGAGCAGGCGCACGAGCGGGCGCACGCCGAGCGTGACGAGCAGGCCGCCTCCGAAGGCGCCGACGAAACGCCAGCTCGAGGCCACCGTGCGCGTCCGCGACGACGCGCTGAGCACGCCGAGGAGCGACGAGTAGGGCACGTTGATGGCCGTATAGACCATGAGCATGAGCGTGTAGGTGGCGTAGGCGTAGACGAGCTTGCCGGTCGGACCGAGGTCGGGATTGGCGAAGACCAGGTACCCGCTCACGCCATACGGCACGGCGAACCAGAGCAGAAAGGGCCGAAACTTGCCCCAGCGCGTCTGCGTGCGGTCGGCGATCGCGCCCATCATCGGGTCGTTGACCGCATCCCAGAAGCGCACGAGGAGAAACATCGAGGCGACCGCGGCCGGATCGAGCCCCCAGACGTCGACGTAGTAGTACGTCAGGAAAAAGCCGAACGTCTTGAAGAACAGGTTCGAGGCCGTGTCGCCGAGCGCGTAGCCGACATACTCGCGCAGCGACAGCCCGTCGCGCATGCCTTGGGGGTGGTGCATGTGCGCGCAGGTTGGGGAAGGCGCAGGCGCGGGCCAAGCCTGGAGAGGGTCGGGCTCCGCCGTTCAGGTAGGGCGAGGCCTCCGGCCGGGCCGGCACCGTAGGCCTATCGCCTGCGCGGCTCGGCCGGAGGGCTCGCCCTACCCGTTCTGTCTTATCGGCCCGCGGCCACGCCCAGCACGGCGTCGAGCGCCGGCTTCGGCTGGTTGGCGCGGGCGAAGAGCAGCGGATGATTCGTGCGGCCGCGCACGGGGAAGCCGTTGAGCCACGAGTCGCCGTCGGTCACGCCCCAGAAGGTGACGCGGTCGATCTTGTCCGCATGCTTCACGAAGAGCGCAAAGATCTCGGCGTAGCGGCGCGCAAGTTTCTCCTGCATCTCGGCCGGAAGGCCCGCGGTGTACGGGTTGTTCTCGGGCGAGAGCTGGGCGCGCTTGTTGAGGTCGGCGCCGAACATGTCGGGCGAGCGGGGCAGCACGTCGACGTCGAGCTCGGTGATGTGCACGCGCACGCCGGCTTCGGCGAAGGCGACGATGCTCGCCTCGGCGTCCTCAAGTTTCGGGAAGTCCAGGCCCCAGTGGCCCTGCAGTCCCACGCCATCGATGCGCAGCCCGCGGGCGCGCAGGTCGTGGATCATCTTCACCACGGCGGCACGGCGGCCGGGCTGGAACATGGAGTAGTCGTTGTAGATGAGCTGCACGCTCGTCGGGAGTTCCTCCCCCGCGATACGGAACGCCTCGGGCACGAAGTCGTCACCAAGGACGCGATACCAATTGCTCTTGCGCGGCGAACCGTCGTCCTCGATCGCCTCGTTGACCACATCCCAGAGATGCACGCGGGTGCCGTAGCGCTGGGCGACGACACGGACGCGCTCGCGCATGCGCTTGAGCAGCGCCTCGCGAGAGATCGGGGCGCCCGCCTCATCTTGAAACACCCAGGACGGCGTCTGCTGATGCCAGAAGAGCGTGTGCCCGATCACCTGCATGCCGTTGGCCTCGGCGAAAGCGACGAGCGCGTCCGCGTGCTCGAAGACATGGACCCCCGGCTCGGGGTTGAACGGGCCCCACTTCATGGCGTTGGCCGCGGTCACGCTGTTGAAGTGCCGCTTGACCAGGGCGCGCGCCGGATGCTCGGGCTGCACGATGATCTGGGTGTTGAGCGCTGCGCCGACCGTGAAGTGATCGGCGAAGGCGTCCTTGAGTGTGGTGGCAGGAGCGGCGGCGAGCGCGACGGCTCCCGCGGCGAAGGCAAACGGAAGGAGGGCGAGACGTGTCATAGCGGATCGCATGGGCGGGGAAATCGACGAACGGTGGAAAGCAGAGACTGGTGATCGGCCGAGGTGACGCCCCGCACCAGCGCGAAGTTTCCGGAGGCGAATGTTAGACGAAACTCGTCGCGTGCGCGAACCGGCACACGGGGCAGTTGCCCTTGCCCGGCGCGCGGGCCGGGGACAAGGCTCTCGCCCATGCCCCACCTCACACGACGTGTCTTCGTCCTCAGCCTGGTCGTCGTCGCCGGACTCCTCGGCTCCACCACGCATGCGCGGCTGAATCGCGGCGAAGTCCACGTCTGGGAGACACAGGAGATCACGTTCCAAGCGGCCCGCGACTACGCCCATCCCTACGTCGACGTCACCTGCTGGATCGAGCTGGAGGGGCCGGGTTTCGCGCGTCGCGTGTATGGATTCTGGGACGGCGCCCGCACCTTCCGTGTGCGTTTCGTTGCGACCGCGCCCGGCGAGTGGCGCTGGCGCAGCGGATCGAATCAGCCCGACGACGCCGGTCTCAACTTCGGCACCGGCGCGCTCCGCGCCGTCGCCTGGACGCCGGCCGAGCTCGCGCAAAACATCAATCGCCGCGGCTTCATCCGCACCGCGCCCGGCGGCCACACGCTCGAGCACGCGGACGGCACGCCGTTCTTCCTCCTCGGCGACACCTGGCTCGCGGCCTCGACCTGGCGGCTGCCCTACCGCGGCGTGCCGGCGCGGCCCGACGTCGAGCCCGGCCCGGGGCTGAGCTTCGAGGACGCCGTGGCCTGGCGGAAGAAGCAGGGGTTTAACTCCGTCAGCTTCATCGCCGCGTTCCCCAACTGGGCGGCCGACCACCGCGGCGCGACCTTCGCCAACGCCGACGGTATCTTCCTGCGCAACGCCTGGGAAAAGTTCGGTCACTGGGCACCGGGCGCGCAGATCAGCACCGCCGACGGCGCCACCACCACCGGCAAGGACATGCACGACGAAGCGGGCCACCGGCCGTTCGCCGTGCTCGAGGACCGCGACGGGCTCGCGGACTTCGACCGCATCAACCCCGCCTACTTCCGCAGCCTCGACCGCAAGATGCAGCACCTCGCGGCCGAGGGCTTCGTGCCGTTTCTTGAAACCGTGCGGCGCGACACCTGTCCGTCGTGGGCGGCCTATTTCGACTTCAACACCTCCTACGCACGCTTCGTCCAGTACCTGATCGCCCGATACGGCGCCCACAACCTCATCTTCAGCGGCATCCACCTCGACTGGATCCCCGAAAAGCTGAGCCTGTCCGCCGACACCTTCAACGCCGCGCTCACGCACCACTGGCGCACCTACGGCGGCCTGCCCTTCGGCCAGCCCTACACCACGCTGATCGACAGCTCGACCTACCAGCGCTTCGGCCACGGCGAGGCCGCGCCGTGGCTCACCATGCACACGGTGGGCAACAATCCGCGCAACCACGCCATCTACGCCTCGATCGAGGAACTCTTCCATCTCACGCCCGCGTATCCAGCCGCCAACCTCGAGCCCTACTACACGGGCTGGAACCACGAGATCAACCGCCCCGGCGGCGAGACACCCGAGGCCGGCTCGCCGCGCGACGTCTATTTCGCCCGCGCCCAGATGTACGGCTCGGTGCTCTCCGGCGGCCTCGCCGGCCACGTGCACGGCACCGGCGCCTACGACATCACCACGACGGGCGAACCCGAGGGCTGGCGCCCGTTCATCTGGGAGGCGCTGCGCTACGAGTCGGGCGCACAGATGCACCACCTGCGCGATTTCGTCCTGAGCGAGGGCCTGCGCTACCGCGAACTCGCACCAGCCTCGCAGGACCTGCAGCCGCGCGCCAGCGCGACGGCGGCGGCCGACGGGCTCGACGGCTGGTCGTTCATGCTGCGCACGGCGGACCGTACGCTCGCGCTGCTCTACTTCGAGCATCAGGCCGAGCGGCCGCGCATCGGCGGCTTGCAGCCGTCGACGCGCTATCGCTGGACGTGGTTCAACCCGCGCACCGGTGCCTGGGCAGCGCCGACGACGGTGAAGACCCAGGCGGACGGGTCGCTCGCCACCCCGCCATATCCCGCTGATCGCGCCTCGCCCATGCGAGACTGGGCCGCCAAGCTCGTGGCGGTCCCGTGACGTCCACCCGCCGCATCGATCGACACCTCTTCTCTCTGTTCGCCGGCCTCGCCCTCCTCGCCTACGCCGCGTGGGTGGGCGCGCATACCTCGCCCGTCGCGGCGGGCTCGGATCCGGCCGGCTATCTCCTGAGCGCGAAACTGCTGACCGAGGGCCGACTTTCCACGCCGCTGCGCACGCTGCCGGAGTTTCCGCCGGACGATATTTTTGAATACACCCCGCTCGGGATGATCTACTCCGAGCGCCTCGGCGCGCTCATCCCGACCTACCCGATCGGCCTGCCGTTGCTCTACGCGGCCGCGGCCCCCGTGGCCGGATGGACGCTCGGGCCGGTCCTCGTGGCCACGCTCCTGGCCTGCGGCGCCGTCCTCTTCACGTTCCTGCTCGTACGCGAGCTCGGCGTCGGGCGCGACCTCGCGGCCCTCGCGGCGGCGTCGCTGGCGGTGTGCCCGCTCGTGCTCGTCACCACGCTGCAGCCGATGAGCGATACCGCCTCGGCCTGCTGCAATGCCGCAGCCGCCTGGTGCGCGCTGCGCGCACGCCGCACCGAAGGCTCGCGCTGGGGCCTGGCCGCAGGCGCCGCGCTCGCGCTCACCGTGCTGATCCGGCCGTCGAACCTGCTCATGGCGCCCATCGTGGCTCTGTTCCTCGGACGCACGCGCCTGCTCGTCGCGGCGTTTCTCGGCGGCTTGCCCGGCGCCGTGTTTCTCGGCTGGTACCACCACGCGCTCTATGGCAGCGTCCTCGTGACCGGTTATGGCTCGGTCTGGGGCATGTTTGGTCCGGAGCACGTCGCGCCGTCGCTGCACAAGTACCTCACCTGGGGGCCCGCCTTTCTCCCGCTCGCCGTGCCGGCCGTGGTGCTGGCGCCGTGGTGGCCCTGGCGGACGCGTGCCCGCGAACTCGCGGCGCTCGTGCTCTGGGTCGTCGCGTACGGAGGGTTCTACGCGTTCTACCCGCCGACGCACGAGCACCGGTGGTACCTGCGTTTTATCGTGCCGATGTTTCCCGCGCTCCTCGCACTCGCCGCGCTCGCGCTCGAAGCGGTCGCGGATCGCGTGCGGCATTCGCGCCGGGCGCCCGCGCGCGTCGCCACTGTGGCGCTGCTCGCCGGGCTCTGCTTCGCGGCGGCGTGGCATCACAGCCGGGCTGGGCGCCTCGCGGGGATGAAGGATCACGCCGTGGTCTATCGTGAGATTCCCAGCTGGGTGGATACGACGCTGCCGCGCGAGGCGATCGTGCTCACGCTGTATCCCAGTTGCTCGTTCTACTTCTACACCGACCGCGCCATCCTGCGCTCCGACGTGCTCAAGCCCGGGCGGTTCGCCGCCCTCGACCGCGCGGCGCGCGATGCCGGGCGTCCGGTCTACGCCATCGTCGCGCGCGACGACGATGAGCGCACGCTGCCGCAACGCCTGCCGGGTGCGTGGTGCGAGGTGCGGCGCTTCGGGGACTTCGGTGTGTGGCGGCTCGAGCCGGCGGCGGTTCCCTGACACGCAGTCATGTCCGCGAACGAGGAGTTCATCAGCGAAAGCGTCACGCCCGACCCGGCGGCGCTGGATGCGTCGACCGCCGCGCTCGGCGAACCGGCGATCCCGCTGCGGTTTTCCTGGCGGGGAACGAGCTACGCCGTCACGCGCGTGCTCGCCCGGCACAAGGGCTATGGCGCCGACCGGACGCACGGCAGCGGCGAGCTCTACTTGCACCGGCACTGGCTCGAGGTGGAAGTGGACGACGGCTCGATCATGAAGCTCTACTTCGAGCGCCAGCCCGCCTCGCGCCGGTCCACCAAGGCTCGCTGGTGGCTCTACAGCCGGCGCCGGGCGTAGGTGCAGCTTGGCCATTGCGGCCGCTTGCGCGTCCACAAAACTCCACCGTCTCATCTCACCCACACCCCGATGACCACCCTCGTGCGCCCCTTCGCGATCCTCACCGCGCTCTCGACCCTGCTGGCCGCCACCTTCGCCGCCGACGAGTCACCGGCCTTCGTCGCCGCGATCACGGAGAAGACCGCGATCGACGACTATCCGGTCAAGCCCGTGCCCTTCACCGCCGTGCACTTGCACGACGTATTCTGGAGCCCGCGTATCGAGACCAACCGCACGGTCACGATTCCGTTCGCCTTCAAGAAATGCGAGGAGACCGGCCGCGTGTGGAACTTCGAGCGCGCCGCCGCCGCGTTGCGCGGCGAGGAGGTGGCCGACAAGACGCCGCCGGGATTTCCCTTCGACGACACCGACATCTACAAGATCATCGAGGGCGCGTCGTACTGCCTCACCGTGCAGCCCGATCCCGCGCTCGACGCCTACATCGACAGCCTGATCGCGAAGATCGCCGCGGCCCAGGAGCCGGATGGTTACCTGTATCCCGCCCGCACACTCGCGCCGGATGCGCCGCATCCCTGGGCGGGCAAAGAGCGCTGGGTGCTGGAGACCGACCTCAGCCATGAACTCTACAATCTCGGCCATCTCTACGAGGCGGCCGTCGCCCACTACCAGGCGACCGGCAAGCGCTCGCTCCTCGACATCGCGATCAAGACCGCCGACCTGCTCGACCAGACGTTCGGCCCCGACAAGCGCACGATCTGGCCCGGCCACCAGATCGTCGAGATGGGACTGGTAAAACTGTATCGGATCACCGGTGACGTGCGCTATTTCAAGCTCGCGAAGTTCATGCTCGACGCACGAGGCCCCGGCGACCTGCCGCGCGCCGGCAGCGAGTACAACCAGTCGAAGGCACGGGTCGTCGACCAGACCACCGCCATGGGCCACGCGGTGCGCGCGACCTACATGTATGCGGGCATGGCCGACGTGGCCGCGTTGACCGGCGACGCGGACTACCTCCAGGCGCTCACCGCCATCTGGCGCGACGTCGTCTCGACCAAACTGCACATCACCGGCGGCATCGGCGCGCGCCACGCCGGCGAGGCCTTCGGCGAGCCCTACGAGCTGCCGAATCTCACAGCCTACAACGAGACCTGCGCCGCCATCGGCAACGACTACTGGAACCATCGCATGTTCCTGCTCACCGGCGACGCGCGCTTCGTCGACGTGCTCGAGCGCACGCTCTACAACGGCGTGCTTTCCGGCGTCTCGCTCGACGGCAAGGGCTTTTTCTACCCGAATCCCCTCGAGTCGTTCGGCGAGTATGAGCGCAGCGCGTGGTTCGGCTGCGCCTGCTGCCCGGGCAACATCACGCGCTTCCTCGCGTCCGTGCCCGGCTACGTGTATGCGATGCGCGGGGACACGGTCTTCGCCAATCTCTATGCCGCGGGCACGGGCAGCGTGCGCCTGGAGGACGGGCGCGTCATCCAGCTCACGCAGGAGACGCGCTACCCCTGGGAGGGCGCGGTGAAGTTCACACTGACTCCGCCGGCCGAGGGCTCCGGAGAGTTCACGCTCGCCCTGCGCATCCCCGGCTGGGCGCGCGGCGAGGTCGTGCCGGGCGGGCTCTACCAATTCGCCGATGAAAACCACGACGCAGCGACGATCTCCGTCAACGGCGAGACCGTGCCGCTCGTGGTCGACAAGGGTTTCGCCACCGTGCGCCGGGCTTGGAAAGCCGGCGACGTGGTCACCCTCGAACTGCCCATGCCCGTGCGCCGCGTGGCGGCCCGTCCGGAGGTCGAGGCCGACCGCCGTCGGGTGGCGCTGCAGCGGGGCCCGATCATCTTCGCCCTCGAGGGTCCCGACAACCCCGGCGGCGAGGTGCTGAACACCATGCTGGCCGACGACGCACCGCTCACCGCGGCATTCCGCCCGGACCTGCTCGGCGGCGTGGTCACGATCTCGGGCAAGGTCACGCGCGCGCGCCGCTCGGCTTCGGGCGGGGTGCAGCGCGAGGATGGTGCGTTCACCGCGATCCCCTATGCGACCTGGGCCAACCGCGGCCCGGCCGAAATGCTGGTCTGGATTCCGCGCGACCGCGCCACCACGTGGGTGCGCCCGGCGCCGACGATCGCCTCGACGAGCAAGGTCGCCGCTTCCGGCGGCGAGACGCTCCGCGCCGCCCAGGACCAAGCGCCGGTCGCGAACTCGCGGGACGAGTCGCACAAGTTCACGCGCGTGAGCACCGCCGGGGGCGCGGCGGCCGCCTGGATCGAGTACACTTTCGCCAAACCGACGCGCGTCTCAAAGGCCGCGGCCTACTGGTTCGACTCGCCGTATCCGTGGGCTCGCGACCTTCCGCCCAAGTCGTGGCGGGTGCTCTACCGCGACGGCGACGCGTGGAAGCCCGTGCAGACAAAGGACACGCCCGGCATCGCGCTGGACACCTTCAACCGCATCACCTTCACGCCGGTCACCACCGCCGCGCTGCGGCTCGAGCTGACACCGCAGGATGGCGCGGCCGTGGGCCTGCTGGAGTGGACGGTGGAGTAGAGGGACCGCGCGGCCCCTTTATCGCACTCATCGCCCAGGCCGCGACGTCCTGGGGCGTGCCATCGAACCTCGCATCGGCCCCCGCGTCTGGTCAGAAATGGAGGACCGGGCTCCTGCCCGGCGGCGGTCGTCGGGCGAAAAACGCGCGCCCATGCGCAGGTCGATGCGTCCCTGCGGAAGCCTCCCTGCCCGACGAGCGCCGCTGACCGCGGCAGGCTCGCGCGACTCGGCGCCTGATCAGGCCGCGCGCGAGCCGGCGGACTCCTCGTGCGGCCAGGCGAAGCGGGCGGTGCGCATCTCGCCCGCCGAATGATCGGCGCGGCGCAGGCGCACCAGCATCTCCACCTCGGTGGGCTGGCCGTCGCGCACGTAGACGCGGAACTGGATCAACCGCGGGTCGCCGGCCTGCGGCTCGAGCGTGTAGCCCCAGCTGAACCACGTGCGGCCCTCGCCCCAGGCCACGCGGGCGTTGTAGGCCATGAGGAGCGGCTCGAGCACGGCACCCCCCGTGCGCGAGGAGCGGATACGCACGCGCCACTCGCCGGTCGCCCGCGACGTCTCCTTGTAGGCGACGAAGGCGTAGTCGAGGTCGAGCACGTCGTCATGCGCCTCGACGTAACCAAGCGTCTCATAGGCGGCCACGGCGTTGGAGGCGGGGGCTTCGATGAGGGTCGAGTTTTCGGGCGAGGCCATGGCGAAAAGGTGCATAAGGGTTAGGCGGCGCGGGCCGGGGATTCGACGCGGGACACGAGGGCGACCGCACGTTTGAGGCGACGCCGGACGGGCTCGGGCTGCACGAAATCGACGCGGTACCCGTGGCTCTCCAGCGTCTGGCGCGAAACGGTGGACCCGATCGGATACTCACCGACCGGCGCCAGCAGGTTAAACAGCTCGATCGGCGGGAGATGGAGAAACCCAGGTTGGATTCCGAGGAAGACTGCGGGGGCGTTCATGGCCGGAAGGGGGATCGTTGTTCCCCTTAAGATACGCCAGAATCCGCCGCTTCTCCATGGTCCGCCGGACCCGGGCCGATCGGCCCAGAGGGCACCCTGTGGGGGGCGGCGACGACGAGAGTCGCGCGGAGGCAGGCAGGCGCACGCAGCGCCTGAGTCGCCGACCGGTTTGCCCTGCTCTCCCCGGCTTCTGCTCCCGGTCGACCGCCCTCAGGAGGCGTTGAACTTCTCCAGCGCCATCGCGGCCGCGGAGGTGCGATTTTCCACCCCGAGCTTCTGGAAGATGCTGGCGAGGTGCTTCTTCACGGTCGTGAGCTGCAGGTCGAGGAGCACGCAGAGTTCAGGATTGGTCTTGCCCTGGGCGGCCCAGAACAGGACCTCGGCCTCGCGTTCGGTCAGGCCGAGCGAGAGGAGCATGGCCGGGGTCGGCTCGGCCCGCGGCGTGGCGCCCGGGGTGAACTGCTGCCGGCGCTCGAGGCGCGCCTGGATGGCGGAGAGCAGTTCGTCGATCTCGACGGGCTTCACGAGGTAGTCGTCGGCGCCGAGGTTCATGCCGCTGCGCACGTCGCCCTTGTCGCCGCGGGCGGTGAGATAGATGAACGGGATGCGCGCGGTCGCGGGCTCGGCGCGGAGCGCGGCGAGCACGGCGTGGCCGTCCATCTTTGGCATCGAGATGTCGCAAAGGATGAGCTCGGGCAGCTGGCGCTTGGCGATGTCGATCCCGGCGGCGCCGTCAGGCGCGTCGAGGGCCTCGAAGCCCTCCATACGCAGGATGGTCACGAGGTTGGCGCGCATGCGCGACTCGTCTTCAATCACGAGGATGCGGGTCTTCTTGCTCATGGCCGTGGGGGAGCTGGGAGGTTGATGGGAATGAGAACCGTGACCTCAGTGCCGCGGCCCGGCGCGCTACGCAATCCTATGCTGCCGCCGTGCAGCTCGACGCAGCGCTTGACCACGACCAGGCCGAGGCCCGTGCCGGAGATCGTGCCGACATTGGAGGCGCGGCGAAACATCTCGAAGATGCGCGGCTGGTCGGCCTCGGGGATGCCGATGCCCTCGTCGCGCACGACCAGACGGACATGACCGCCCTCGAGGTCGACGGAGACGCGCACGGGTTGGTCGAGCTTGGAGTATTTCAGGGCGTTGGAGACGAGGTTGCCGAGGATGTGGCGCAGCAGCTTCTCGTCGGCCTGGGCGCCGGACGGCACGTCGCGCACCGAGATCTCGATGTCGCGCTCGGAGCCGAACGTCGCGACGACCTCGCGCACGACATCGCGCACGAGCGCGCCGAAATCGATCGGGTGCAACTCCAGCGGCACGGTGCCGGCCTCGGCCTTGCCCAGGAACAGCACCTCCTCCATCAGGCCGGCCAGGCGCAGCGCCCCGCTGCGGATGTCGCGTATCCGCTCGCGCCATTCATCGGGCGAGAGCCGGTCGCGGTAGCGCTCGAGGATGTCCGCCGCCGAGACGATGATGCCCAGCGGCGTGCGGTACTCGTGCGTGACCATGTGCAGGAAGTCGGCCTTGAGCCGTCCGAGCTCACGCTCGCGCTCGAGCAGCCGGTGCATCTCCTGCTCGACCGCCTTCTGCTCGGTGATGTCGAAGGTCGACGAGGCCACGCGCACGACGCCGCTCTCGGGATCGGTGGTGGTTTGCGAGTGCACGCGCAGCCAGCGCGTCTCGCCCGAGGGAAGGATGACGCGGTACTCGAACGAGGGGATGTCCGCGCCGCCGTCGGCCTCGCGCAGGCTCTCGGCCATCTTGCCGTGATCCTCAGGGTGGAGCCGGGCGAGAAACTCCTCGCGCGTCGGCGGCTCGCGGTCGGGATCGAGCCCGTGCAGCAGGAACAACTCGCGCGACCAGACGCGATGGCGCGTGCCGATGTCGCGCTCGGCATCACCCATGCGCGCGAGCGCCTGCGCGCGCTCGAGCCGGCGCCGGGTGCGGTCGAGATGTCGCACGGCGGCCGCGAGCTCGGAGGCGCGGTGCGCCTCGGCCTCCTGGGCCAACTTGAGGTCGGTGATGTCGAGGTAGATCGACATGATCCGGTCGTTGTCTCCGCTCTCGTGCTCGGCGATGTTGCGGATCCAGCGCGTGGTGCCGTCGGGCAGGAGGAGGCGGTATTCGATCGTGCCGGCCAGTTCGCCGGTCGCGTAGCTGCGGTCGATGATCGCGCGGACGCGGTCGCGATCGTCGGGATGCACGCGCTGGAGCATCTCCTCGACGGAGGGTGGCTCGGGCGACCACGAGAACCCGAAGAGCGCGAACATCTCGCGCGACCATTCGCGCCGGTGCTGGCGGCGGTCGATGTCGACGAAACCCATGCGGGCGACCTCCTGCGCGCGCGAGAGGCGCTGCATGAGGCGCTCGAGCTCGAGCTCGATGGTCTTGCGCTCGGTGATGTCCTGCAGCGCTGCCGAGAGCATCGGGTGCGCGGTGACGGCGCTGGTGAAGAAGTGCGCCGCGCCACGCATCCAGCGGATCGATCCATCGCTGCGCACGACGCGGAAATCATACGGCTCCCAGCCCCGGCCGCGCCACGCCTCGTCGATGACATGCGCCGCGCGCCCGCGGTCGTCGGGATGGATGCGGCCGAGAAACGCCTCGAGCGTCGGCGTGCCGTGCGCCGGGTCGAATTCAAGCAGCGCATACATCTCCTGCGACCACTTGGTGTGCTCGGCCGTGAGCAGGTCCAGCTCGATGCTGCCGGTCTGGCTGACGCGCTGCGCGCGCTCGAAGGCGCGCACCGCGTGGGTGAGTTCGGCGGTGCGCTGCTTGACCTCCTGCTCGAGGTCGGCGCTGGTCTTGCGCAACTCCGCCTCCGCACGCCGCAGGTCGGAGATGTCGCGGACGAACGCCCCATAGGCCTCGCCTTCGGCGCTCTCGAGTCTCACGACGGTGAACTCGCAGGGAAACTCCACGCCGTGCGCCCGCACCCCGGTCATCTCGGTGCGGGCGCCGACCCGGGCCGGTCCCGCGTCACCCAGGAGCGGTTTCGGCCGGACCGTCTTCGCGCCTGATTCGCCCGGCGCGCGCACGAGGCTGCCGAGCCGTCGGCCGACCAGGGCTTCCGGCCCGGAAAACCCGAAGATGCGCACGGCCGCGGGATTGCAGGCCTGGATGATCTCGTCGGGCCCGAACATGACGGCGCCGTCGAGGGCCGCCTCAAGGATCCGCCGAGCACAGGCATCGGCGGCACCCGAGGGAGCATCGGTGCCGGGACCGGGAGGGGAGCGGTGCGCCATCCCGCGCAGGAAAAACCACGCCGCCGGAGGGCGCAAGCCGCGTCCCGGCCCGCCTTGCGACCGCCCCGCATCCCGCCGCATGTCCGGGCCTCCTACACGCTTTCCCTGAGTCGCCCACACCCAACCGGCCCATACGCCCGCCCGCGGTACTCTGGCATCATGGCACCATGCCCATACTCAGCGATGGCGACATCGCCCTCGTGCGCGACTCGTTCAAGCAGGCTTCGGCAGCGCCGGAGACCCTCGCGGCGGCGTTTTTCCGCCGGATGTTCGAGCTCGACCGCTCGCTGCGCCGGCTCTTCCACGGCGATATGCGCCAACTTGGGCACAAGTTCGTCTCCACGCTCGGCGTGCTCGTGACCAACCTCGAGCGCTTCGACGACTTCGCCCCGACGATGCGCGCGCTCGGCGCCCGCCATGCGGGTTACCACGTGCGCGATGAACACTACGCCATCGCCGGCATCGCCCTGATCGGCACCCTGGCCGGTCAACTCGGCGACTCGTTCACCCCGGCCACGCGCGCCGCCTGGACGCGGGTGTTCGGCGCGATCACCGACGAGATCCTTTCCGGCGCCCGGTCAGCGCAGGTCCCACCGGCCGCGCCGGCCTACCCGCTGCCGCCGTCGAGCACGGCCTGCACGGTCCCGAGCAACGTCGCCACTTCGTAGGGTTTGGCCACCATCGCGGCGAAACCGAGCTCGCGGTGGTCGGCGAGCGACGGATCGTTGGAGTAGCCGCTCGAGACAATCGCGCGCACCGCCGGATCATCACGCCGCACGTGCTGCAGCGCCTGGACGCCGCCCATGCCGCCCGGGACGGTCAGGTCGAAGATGACGACCGCATAACCGCGCCCCGCGGCCCGGGCCGCCGCATACTCGCGCACGGCCTCGGCGCCGTCGCCCACCGAGGTGACGTCGTAGCCGGCGCGCCGCAGGATGGCCTGCGCGACCCTGCGGATGGCCTCGTCATCGTCCATGAGCAGCACGCGCGTCAGTCCCGGCGCAACCGCGGCCGAATCCGGCGCCTGAGGTGCGCGGGCCGGCGCGGGCGCGTCCGGCGCCCGTATCGACGGAGCCGCGACGGCGTCCCCCGCCGCCGGGAGCCAGACGCGGAAGCTCGTGCCGCGGCCGATCTCGGACTCGACGGTGATGTCGCCGCCATGGCGCTTGACGATCGAATAGACGGTGGCGAGCCCGAGGCCGCTGCCCTGCGCCTTGGTCGTGAAGTAGGGATCGAAGATCCGCGGCAGGTCGGCGGCACTGATGCCGCGACCCTGGTCGCGGATGACCAGCCGAAGGTAGCGTCCGCCCTCGAGCCCGGGCATCGCGCCCGCGGGGACAGAGTCGTTGGCCAGTTCGATCTCGATGCGTCCCCCTCCGGGCATGGCCTGCGCGGCGTTGATGACGATGTTCTGCACCACCTGGCCGACCTGACCCTTGTCGACATCGGCCACCCACAGCCCCGCTGCGAAACGAAATTCCGGCCGCACCGCCGAACCGTGCAGCACAAACTCCGCGACCTCGCGCACCACGCCGGCGAGATCGACCGCGGCGCGCACTGGTGCGCCGCCCTTGGAAAAGGTGAGCAGCTGCTGGGTGAGATCACGCGCGCGCACGATCGCGAGTTCCGCCTCGCCCAGCGTCTCGCGCGTCTCCGCCTGCAGCCCGCCGTCGCCGCGCGCGAGCGAGATGTTGCCCATCACCACGGTGAGCAGGTTGTTGAAATCATGGGCGATGCCGCCCGCGAGCAGGCCGAGAGACTCGAGCCGCTGCGCACGCTCGAGTTCACGCTGCAGGTGCGCCTCGCGCTCGAGCTGCTCGCGGATCTGCGCGGTCTGCTGGCCCACGCGGCGGCGCAGCATGACGCCCCAGCCCACCACGCCCGCCGTTCCGAGCGCGAGCAATCCCATGAGCGCGAGGACCCGATGCATCGTGAAGGGCGACGGCGGCCGCACGACCACGAGGTCGCCCCCGCGCCGCATGAGCAGGGAGAACCCGCGGGACTGTCCGTACTCGTCGAACTGCGCCTCGTAGACGCCGGTGAGCTGCACCTCCGACCCCTTGAGCACATCGCGTCCCGTGCCCACCAGGCTGGCGGAAAAAACCGCCGTGCCGCGCTGGACGGTGAGAACGAGCGCGGGCCCCACGTAGGCCGAGTCGAGCACGGTGCCCGTGAGGCGCACGAGTTGGCCGTCGCGCGCAGGGTCGCCCGGGTCGAACTCGCCCAGCTCCGTGGGGACCAGGCCCGAGTCAAACCCGATGTCGCGGTGCACGGTCTCGCGCAGCACCACCCGCGCACCCTGCCGACCCAGCAGGCCCACGGCCTCCACACGCCGCCCCGGCTCCGGAAGCTCCGACTCGCGGGTGAGCGCGACCACCGAGACGCCGCCCTCGTGCAGGATGAACCGGCCGACACCGGCATACACCACCGTGCCCTCCACGCGCACGCGTCGGTTGAAGGCCTGCGTCGTGCCGAAGCGGCCGAGGCTCTCGAGACTTCGTGCCGGGATCGCGAATACATCGACCGGCGCCGGCTCCTCGACCTGGATATGCGCGGCCTCGGGCACGCGCAGCTCGATGCCGGCGAGCTTGCCCGCGACGTCGGTCCGCGCCGTGCAGACGCCGCGCAGCGCGACGACCGCATGCAGCAGCCCGGCGAGGTCCTCCTGCGTCGGCACGATCGCGTCGAAATCGCCCGCGGCCGTGGCCAGGCGCAGCACCTGTTCCTCCAGGCCCAGCTCGTTGAGCCGCCGCTCGATCGCGCGCACGTAGGCGCGCATCATCACCCACTGGGATTCCTCGACGCCGGAGAGCGCATGCTCCAGCGAGACCGGACGAGCCTCGGGCACGACCGACTCGCCCAGCTTGACGATGGTCGCCGCGCGCACCTCGGGGGCGAAGGTGCCCATGAGGGTGACTCCGCGCACCTCCACCTGGCGGCCCGGCGGGCGGACCTTGCCCGGGTCGTCGCCGCGCTGCACGCGGAGTCCGCCGGTGTTGTCCTGGACATAGATGTAGGGATAGTCCGGATGCGACCAGGTGACCACGCCGGTGATGCGCGCCGGCAGCGAGCGCGCGGCCGCATCGGGCGCGAGTTCGAGCACCTCGGCCGCGAGCCGCCTCTCGCGCGTTGGCGAGGTCGCAGCCTCGCCGACCGCGGCCGCCATCGGGCGATACACCGCCCTCGTCAGCTGCAGGGTCGCGCCGTCCGCACGCGGGTGACCGATCGCCTCGACGCGACCGCGCGCCGCCAGCGCCGTGGTCTGGGCCGAGAGCACGTCGACCTGCCCGGTGCCGTCGCGCACGGTCAGCACGCGGCCGGCCTGCTGGCCATGCACCTCGCCGATGATCCGCACCACCTGCCCCTGCGGCGCGGATCGCAGCGACTCGATCGGCACCGCCGGCCGGTCAAAGCGCGGGTCCACATCGAGGTGCCCGATCACCTCCACCCGGCTCATGCCCGGGACCATGAGCTCGAGGGATTTCGGGGCGGCCGACTCGAGCCGCGGATTGTAGATTCCGGTCACACGCACGAGCGCGCCGCTGAAGTCGGGTGGATCGGTCATGGCCGGGTCGTAGACCCAGGCCACGACCGGACGACCTTCGATCGAAAGGAACAGGCGCAGGTGCGTCGCGTCGTCGATCGAGCGCGTCTGACGATCGACCACGCCCTCGGCGACGACGAGTTGATTGAGCAGCGCCGGGTTCAACTCCTGCCAGTCCACCAGCGGCACGGGACGTAGCGCCGCTTCACCGAGCACGTCCACGGCGACGTCGGCGAACGAGAGCCGTTCGTTCGGCGGATGCAGCAGGCCGCGCACGCGTACGCGCAGGCCCGCACGCAGGGGCGGCGGATTCGGCCCCAGGTCGACGAAGGCGCCTTGTGCGTGGTCACGGATCCACATCAACCGCCAGACCGGATCGAAATGGAGCACGTCGCACTCGAGGTCGACGGACCAGGGTTGTTGCCGATCGGCCGGCGTGAGTTCGATGAACTCGCGGATCGATCGCACCACCGGCGTCGCCGGCGCCCCGGCCGCCGGTTCAGCCAACTGCGCCCGCACCGGTCGAGCACCCGCCATCAGCGCGAGACATGATGCCAGGAGCAACAGGCCGCGCGCGCCGCACCTTCGCGCCTGTCGGGACAAGCACGCCGCACGCACAACGAGGACACGGTGACGACGATGGAAGGACACGGAGGGACTCCCTCGGACTATCGGCTGGCCCCGAAAGAACCCAACCCAAAGCGAACCCGCCGTGCGCGCGGGCGACCGCGGGGCCGGACATCTTCCGGTTGACCTCGTCACCGCCGCGCCCGCACCCTCAGCGCCCTTTTCCCATCCATGGCCGGTCTCGCAGGCAACCTCACGCAATGGGCGCGCGCCCTCCTCTCCCGCCCCGCCCTCGCACCCGACGGCCTGCCTTTTCCGCCGCTCCGGCTCATCCACGCCGTCGCCGGCACGAAGGACACCGGCTGGTTCTGGCAGGGTGGCCAGCTCGGCGCGCGGGCCATCGTCGAACTGCTCGCGCGGCGCGGCCACACGCCGGCGGACTTTCCGCGCATCCTGGATTTCGGCTGCGGCTGCGGCCGGGTCATCCGCCACGTGGCCGCGCTCGCGCCGGCCGCACGGTTGCACGGCACCGACTACAATCCCGCGCTCGTCGACTGGTGCCGACGCGCGCTCCCGGTCGCCGAGTTTTCCCAGAACGACCTCGCGCCACCGACGCGCCACGCCGACAGCGCGTTCGACCTCGTCTACGCGTTTTCCGTCTTCACGCACCTGACCGAGCCGCTCCAGCACGCATGGCTGGCGGAGCTGCGTCGCATCACGCGGCCGGGCGGGCTCATCATCATCACCACACACGGCGATCGCTACCTGGAGAAACTTGCCGGCGACGACCGCGCGACCTTCCAGCGCGGCGAGACGGTCGTGTGGTCGGGTGACGACGCCGGGAAAAACCGGTGCGCGACATTTCATCCGCCCGCTTATGTGCGCGACCGCCTCGCGCCCGCGGCGGCCCTGGAGGTGCTGGAGTTCGTGGCCGAAGGCGCGCTCGGCAATCCCCACCAGGACGCCTGGCTGCTGCGCCGGCCGGCGGGAGCCTGACCGGGCGCGCTGCTCCGGCACCACCACCCTCGTGCAGGCTGGCCGCTCGACAGCGGTGGCGACGGCCATCAGCGTCGCGGCATGACGACGCACCGCAACTCCAGCGATCGCCTCGCCACGCGCATCATGATCGGCCTCGTCATCGGCGTGGTGCTCGGACTCGCCGTCCGCCAGGCCATCGCCTGGTGGCCCGCGCTGGGCCCACGCGCGGACTGGACGATGACCGAGATCTTCGACCCGTTCGGCCAGGTCTTCCTGCGCCTGCTCTTCTTCGTGGTCGTGCCGTTGGTGTTTGGTTCGCTCGCGCTCGGCGTCCTCCAGCTCGGCCGACTCGATCGGCTCGGCCCGCTCGCGGTGCGCACGTTCGCGCTCTTCGGGCTCAACATGGCCGTCGGCGTCGCGCTCGGCCTGCTCCTCATGAACGCGCTCCAGCCCGGCGCGCGCATCGATGCCGACACCCGCGACCGCATGATCGCCGAGCACGCAGGTGACACCGCGCGCCTGCAGCAGACCTCGAACGAACAGCGCGAGCGCGGCTTCACCTTCGCCACGGCCGTGGAGATGTTCATGCCGCGCAACCTCCTCGGCGCCGTCGTGGGCAAGGATCTCAACCGCATCGGCGACGTGCTGCCGCTCATCGTCTTCGCCCTGCTCGTCGGGGCCGCCGGCACGACGCTGGCCGAGTCGCACCGCGCGGGCATGCAGCGCGCCCTCGAGACCCTCAACGAGCTCATGGTGCGCATCGTGCACTGGGCCCTGCAGCTCGCGCCCTTCGCCGTGGCCGCGCTGCTGTGCAGCGCCGTCGTGAAGTTCGGTGCGAGTTTCCTGGGATCGCTCCTGCTCTTCGCCGGCGGCGTGCTGGCCGTGATGGCCGTGCACCTGTTCGGCACGATGAGCGTGCTGCTGAAGGTGTTCACGCGGCGCCCGCTGGGCGAGTTCTTCTCCGCAGTGCGGGTGGTCCTGGTGACGGCATTCTCCACGAGTTCGAGCAGCGCGACGCTCCCCACCACGATCCAGGTGGCGCGCGAGAGACTCGGCGTGTCCGCGAGCACCGCGGGTTTTGTCCTGCCGCTCGGCGCCACGATGAACATGAGCGGCACCGCGCTCTACGAGGGCTGCGTGGTGCTGTTCGTCGCGCAGGTCTTCGGTGTCGACCTCTCGCTCGGCCAGCAGGTCACGCTGCTCCTGCTCGCGGTGCTGAGCGCCGTCGCCGTGGCGGGGATACCGGGTGGCTCGCTGCCGCTCATCATGGGCCTGCTCGCGACGTTCCACGTGCCGCCCGAGGGCATCGCGCTGGTGCTCGGCATCGATCGCATCCTCGACATGGCGCGCACCGCGCTCAACGTCGGCGCCGACGTGGTGACGGCGTGCATCGTCGACGAGGCGACGCCGCCTCCGAAGAGCTGAGCCAACCGATCAACCTGCTTTGGCCGGGAGCACGACTCGAAACTCCGTCAGGCCCGAGCCGCCCGGCTCCATCAACTCGAGCGAGCCGCCGTGCGCCTGGACGATCTCGCGGCTCAGGCTCAAGCCGAGGCCGTGCCCGCCGCGCGAGCGCGCGGCATTGGCGCGGAAAAAGCGCTGGAAGAGATGCGGGTGCAGCTCAGCCGGGATGCCCGCGCCGGTGTTGGCCACGCGCAGGTCGACCGTGTCGCGCGCACACCGCAGCGTGCAGACGATGCGTCCGCCGCGCTCGTTGAACTTGCAGGCGTTGTCCAGGAGGTTGAGCACGACGCGGCGCAGCTGTTCCTCGTCACCGAGGACCTCCGCTTCGTCCACCGCCGAGGCGTCGACCGCGATCGCCTGCTGGCTCGCGACCAGCTCGACATCCTCGCACGCGCCGCGCACGAGCCGGGCGAGATCGACCGGCTCGCGCCGGAGTTGCGCCGCCCCGGCATCGAGGCGCGCGAGCAGCAGGAGCTGCTCGGTCACGCGCTGCAGGCGTGCGATCTCCTCCTGCACGCTGAGCAGGTGCGTTTGGATCGGGCTGGCGAGGTCGGCCGTCCGCAGCGCCGCCTCGACCTCACCCTTGATGATGGTGAGCGGCGTGCGAATCTCGTGGGAGGCGTCCGCCGCAAAGCGCTCCGCCTGGCGAAAACTCCTCTCCATGCGCTCGAGCATGGAGTTGATCACCCGCGCGAGGTCGGCGATCTCGTCGCGCACGGGCGGCACGGGCAGGCGTTGGTCGAGCCGGGACGGCGTGATGCCGGCCGCCGCCTCCGTCGCCAGCCGCACGGGATGGAGCGCGCGGCCCGCCACGATCCAGCCGCCGAGGGCGGCGATGCCTGCAGCGATCGGGAGTGCGATGAGGTAGCCGGTGAGAAGATCGGCGACGATGTCGTTGACCTCCTCGAGGTCGAAGGCGAGGACGACGGTCTGGTCGTTTTCGGACACGGACAGAACACGCCAGTCCCCTTCGTGCGCGTGCAGCGTGGTCGGCCGGGTGTGCCCCTGCGCCGCCCGTGCGATCGATTCGGGTACGCGCGACGAGTCGACGAGCAGGCGGCCGTCGGCGGCGAAGACCGCGGCGGCGAGCCATGGCTCGTACTCGAGTTCGCGCGCCTCGTGGGAGACCTCGCCCTCCCGCTCCCCGGCGTCGGCTGCGTTCAGCCGACGCGCCGCGCCCACGAGCTTGAGGTCGACCTCCTCGATCTGCTCGTGGACAAGATTGGCCAGGGTGCCGGCGGCGAACGCGAGCAGCGCCGTGCCGGTCGCGATCGCCGACCACCAGGCCACGCGCACACGGACGGGCAGCGGACTCATCGGCCCTCCGTCTGCAGGGCATAGCCGACGCCGCGGACGGTCTGGATCAGGCGCGGGCCGGAGTCATCGTCGATCTTGCGTCGTAGTCGCTGAATGGCGACGTCGACGATGTTGGTCTCGGGATCGAAGTTGTAACCCCACACCGACTCGTAGAGTTGCGTGCGGGTCACGACCCGGCCCGGCGTGCGCAGCAGGCACTCGAGCAGGGAGAACTCGCGCGCCGTCAGCTCGATCGCACGGTCGCCGCGACGGACCGCGCGCGTGTGCAGGTTGACGACGAGATCGGCGTAGGAGAGCACATTGAGCCCGTCGCCGGTGCGCCGGCGCCACACGGCCTTGAGCCGTGCCACAAGCTCGAGCATGGAGAAGGGCTTGGGCAGGTAGTCGTCGGCGCCGAGCTCGAGGCCCTCGACGCGCTCGCGCACGTCGCCCCGCGCGGTGAGGAGGACGACCGGGACCGTGTTCTTTTCCTCGCGCAGTCTGCGCAGCACGCTCAGCCCGTCGCGTCCGGGCAGCATGATGTCGAGCACCAGGGCGTCGAAATGCCGCGAGCCGGCGAGGGTCAGCGCGTCGTTGCCGTCATGCGCGACCTCGACCGTCCATCCCTGCTCCTCCAGCCCGGAGCGCACCAGGCCCGCCACCTTCTTCTCGTCGTCGACGACAAGCACGACCATGGCGCGAGGGTAGCGGGCCCTGCGGCCGCCACGAGCCGATTTCTGCCGCCAGATGGCGCCCGGATGAATCCCGGATGACAACGCCGTCATCTTTCTAACAACCGGCATCCTTCCGTGTCAGACCGCGCGTGGATGACACTCTCCTGACCGATATTTCCCCCGCCGCGGTGACGAAGCGATCCGAAGTCGCGCGGCCGCGCCGCTGGCTGGCCCACCGCTTCGGCGGCGTCGTGCTGATGGCGGCCCTGTTCGTCACGATCTCGACGGCGACGCGACTCGCGCTGATGTGCCGCTCCTTCGACCTGCTCGACTGGAGCGCCAGCCTGCTTGCCTCCCTGGGCTGGGGTCTGCTCTTCGACCTTGGCGCCGCCGCCTGGCTCGCGCTGCCCCTCATCCTCATCCTCGCCGCGTTGCCGAACCGCGTGTTTGCGGCTCGATCCGGCCGCGCGGCCATCCACACGGCCATGGTGGTGCTGGCCGGGATCGCCGTGTTCGGCTCGGTGGCGGAGTGGTTCTTCTGGGACGAATTCGGCGCGCGGTTCAACTTCATCGCCGTCGACTACCTCGTCTACACCACCGAGGTCCTCGGCAACATCCGCGAGTCCTACCCGATGCCGCTCATCCTCGGCGGCGTCGCGGTGGTCACCGTCGCGCTCCACCTCTGGACCGTCCGACAGGGGCTGGTGCGGCACTGGCTCGACCACGCCGCCGCGCCGGCTCGGCGGCGGTGGCGCGCCGCCCTGGCTGCAGCGGCGCTCTGCCTCGCGCCCGCGCTCGGGCTGCGCCTGGAGCAGCTCCCGGAGTTTGCCAACAACTACAACCGCGAGATCGCCCAGAACGGCCCGTGGTCGCTCTTCGCGGCGTTCCACGCGAACCAGCTCGACTTCGACCGCTTCTACGCCGCCATGCCCTCGGCAGCGGCGTTCCGCCGTATCAACGAAATGCTGACACGCGACGGCTCGGTCACGCGCGCCACGGGCGCGCCCGACACCCTGCGCCAGGTCACGAGCCCCGGGCCGGAGATCCACCCGAACATCATCCAGATCACGGTCGAGAGCCTGAGCGCGCGTTTTCTCACGCGGTACGGCAGCCCCGACGGCCTCACGCCCAACCTCGACGCGCTCATCCCGCAGTCCCTGGTCTTCGACCAGTTCTACGCCACGGGCAACCGCACCGACCGCGGCATGGAGTCGCTCACCCTTTCCATCCCGCCCACGCCCGGACGCTCGCTGGTGAAGCGCCCGCACAACGAGGACCTCTTCACCCTCGGCTCCGTGCTGCGCACCCGCGACTACCAGACCGCGTTCATCTACGGCGGCTACGGTTACTTCGACAACATGAACCACTTCTTCGGCGCGAACGGCTACCGGGTCGTCGACCGCACCATGGTCGGCCGCGACGACATCACCTTCGCCAACGTCTGGGGCGCATGCGACGAGGACCTCCTGCGCTGGACACTGCGCGAGGCCGACCGCGATTTCGCCGCAGGCAAGCCGTTCTTCCACTTCGTCATGACGACGTCCAACCACCGGCCCTACACCTTTCCCGACGGTCGCATCGACCTGCCGTCGAAGGAGGCGGGCCGCAAGGGCGGCGTGAAATACACCGATCACGCGATCGGCGAGTTCCTGCGCGCCGCCGCCACCAAGCCGTGGTACAAGAACACGGTCTTCGTCATCGTCGCCGACCACTGCGCCTCCAGCGCGGGCAAAGCCTCCCTCCCGGTCGAGAACTACCACATCCCGCTCATCATCTTCGCCCCCGGCGGCCAGGTGAAACCCGGGGCCGTGGCCACGCTGGCCAGCCAGATCGACTACGCACCCACGTTGCTCGGCCTGCTGGGCTGGAGCTACGAGAGCCGCTTCTTCGGTTCGGACGTGCTCCGGCTCGATCCCGCCCGGCCCGGCCGAGCCCTCCTCGCCACCTATCAGAAACTCGGATTGCTCCGCGGCGGCGAACTTGGCGTGCTGAGTCCGCCCCGCGCCTTCGAGACATTTTACTATTCCGCCTCCGACGACCTGCTCCACCCGCGCCAAGCCGACGAGGCGCTCGAGAACGATGCCATCGCCTACTACCAGACCGCCAGCGAACTCTACAAAGCCGGGCGCTACCGCGCGCTGCCGGCACCCCGCTGAGTCGCGCATCTGGATCTTTCTCGCGCTGCTCGTCGCCGTGATTGCCCTCGGCGAAGCCACGCCGCTGGACTTCGCCGTGCAGGACCGGTTCTTCGAGGCAACGACACAAACGTGGCGCGTCGACGCCCTCGCCCCGGTGCCGCGTCTGCTCTTCTACGATGGCCCGAAGGTGCTGATCATCGCGCTCGGTGCCACGCTCATCGTCCTGGCCGCCGGTCCCGAACGCTGGCGCACCCGGCTCGGCTGGCAGCGCATGCGCCTCGTGGCGGCCGTGGCCGTGATGGCGGTGGTGCCGGCGTTCGTGGGTTTCCTCAAGGCGCGCTCCGATGTCTTCTGCCCCGCACAGTTGGCGCGCTACGGTGGCACGCAGGAATGGCGCCGCCCCTTCTCGTCGCGTCCGCCGGAGGAGTCCGCCGCACGCCGCGGGCGCTGCTGGCCGGCCGGCCACGCCAGTGGTGGCTTCGCCCTCGTGGGCCTGGCCCTGCTCGGGCCAACGCGCCGCCATGCGCGACTCGGCCTCGCGATCGGCCTCGCCGCCGGCTGGGCGATGGGAGGCTACCAGATGCTCAAGGGCGCGCACTTTCTCAGCCACACGCTTGTCACGATGCTGATCGCCTGCCTCGTCACCGCGATCCTCGCGCGTGGATTCCCTCCGCTCGCCCACGCGACCGACAGCACAATCCGGCCGACCACATGAAGAATTCTTCATCGGTCGTTCAGGAACCGTTCACCTCGGCTTGATAGATCTGGGGCATGCCACGGCGTGCCTTCTGGTGCGGTGCTCAAGTCGTGCCCGTCTCCGCGGGCGGGACTGTCCGCGCCCGGCCGCGGTGGACGCAGGCATGAGTTCCGGTCGAAAGCGGTCAGCCCGCATCATCCGTCTCGAACAACGCCGCCTGCAGGCTGCGCAGATGTTTGCCGAGGGTGCGCGCACGGTCGACGTGGCGCGCGCGTTCGACGTGACCTGGCGCACCGCCTCTAAATGGCGGCAGGCGCTCGACGCCCGGGGCCTCGACGGATTGCGCAGCCGCGGCCTGCCCGGTCGCGAGCCATTGCTCAACGCCGACCAGCGACGCCGGCTCCGCACGATCGTGCGTGCCGGCCCCCGCAAGAGCGGCTTCGAGGACGACCGCTGGACACTCGCCCGTGTGCACGAGGTCGTGCAGCGCGTCTTCGGCATCACCTGCTCGAAGGTCTCGATCTGGCGCATGCTGCGGCAGTCGCCCTCGACCGCCGCACTCGCGGCACGACGACCGCTCGCCGGGCGGACGCCCGACGGCGAGGCCGCGCCCGCCACCGACGACGCCGGTCCCGCAGACCCGGCATGAGCCCAGCCGCCCTGCGCGACGACATCCCTCCGGAATCTTCCCGCGGACGGCGTAGGCCTTTGTTAAGAAACTGTATCCATGATGCGGAGTCGCCGCTCGTGGCGTGTATGATCCGCGAGCGAAACGCGGCAAAGAAGCCGGCCTTATGCCATGCGCTCGAGTCAACCACACGTGCTGAAGTCTTCGCCCCGCGCCGCACCTTTTCACCCACGGACGGTCCACGCCTGCACGCAGCCTGCGTGATTCTACGCAGGATGGCGCACCCGGAAGAAATTCGTCAAATCCGGCGCGCGTCGCGCCGCCGCCCCGCCGGCCGCGCGCGTGCGATTTCAGCCGGCTCCCGTTTGATCCGTCCCTCACCCGCATTCCCGCGCCCATGCCCTCCTTGATCCTGCAGCGTCGCCGGCGGTCCACCCCCGGCTCCCCACCATCCCACGCCGCCGGTGTCCGCCCGCAGCCGCGCGGCGGCGCCGCCAGGCCCGCGGTGTTCGCCGCCGCGCTCGGCCTCTCCCTGCCCCGCCTCGCGGGCCAGGAGGGCGGCGCGTCGTTGGCCTATAAATACGAGATATACCAGGAGGCCGACGACCGCATCAAGGTGACCAACCACAACGTGCGCGCCGCCTTCGACCTCGGCAAGGCCGCGCACCTGAGCGTGCGCGGCGTGATCGACACGATCACCGGCGCCACGCCCACGGGCGAGCCCGCGCCCGCCGGTTCCGACCAGGTGCCGCTCGCCCACCTCGAAGACGAGCGCCGTGCCGTGGTGGTCGACGCCTCGCGCGCCTTCGGCGGCAACACCGTGCAGCTCGAGTACGCGCACAGCAAGGAGGACGACTACGTCTCCGACGGCTACGCGGCCACCTGGATACGCGACTTCAACCAGAAGAACACCCAGCTGCAGCTCGGGTTCGCCTACAACGACGACAGCATCCAGCCGGTGTTCTTCACCGAGGCCCGCAAGAAGGCCTCACGCGACTTCCTCGTCGGCCTGGTCCAGCTCCTCGATCGCAACACGGTCCTCACCGTCAATCTCAGCTATGGCACGTCGGACGGATTCCTCTCGGATCCCTACAAGATCGTGCAGAAGACGGTCGAGATCCTGCCCGGGTTCCCGCTGCCCCTGACGTTTCCCGAGAACCGCCCGTCGTCCCGCGAGAAGACGATCGTGTTCACCCAGGTCGCGCACCACTTCGAGAATCTCCGCGCCAGCCTCGACACCTCGTTCCGCTACTACACGGACTCGCATGGGATCGGCAGCGCCACGGTCGAGGCCGCGTGGCTGCAAAAGGTCGGCGATCACCTCGTCCTCAGCCCGATCCTGCGCTACTACACGCAGAGCCAGGCCGACTACTATTACGTCAACCTCGACGACACCCCCATCGTTCCGGTCGACGAGCCCGACGGCTCCGCGCCGCACTACTCCTCGGACTACCGGCTCTCGAAGTTCGACGCCGTGACGATCGGCCTCAAGGCGATCTGGCGGTTCAACGACCGGTGGACGCTCGACGCGACCTACGAACGCTACGACATGCGCGGGCGCGATGACGCGACGCCCGACAGCGCCTACGTCACCGCGGACATCCTGACCGCCGGCATGAGTCTCTCCTTCTGATCCCTCCACCCTCCGCATTCCCATGAAACGCCCCGTCCATCCGCTCTTCATCCTCACCCTCGGCTTCGTCCTCGCGACCGCCGCGCCATCCGCACGCGCCGCCGACGCGCTGGCGGCCGGACAGCCGTTTCCCGCGCTCACGGAGTTCGCTCTCGAGGGCACGCTGCCCGACCTCGCGGGCGCGAAGGTCGTGATCGTCGACTTCTGGGCCTCCTGGTGCGCGCCGTGCAAGGCGTCGTTTCCCGTCTACGACCAGCTGCAGAAGGACTACGCCGGGAAAGGCGTGTATGTCATCGCAGTCAACGTCGACCAAAACGACAAGCAGATGGCCGCGTTCCTGAAGAAGCAGCCGGTGGGCTTCACCGTGGTCCGCGATGCCGGTGCGAAACTCGTCGCCCGGGTGAAGGTGCCGACCATGCCCACGTCGTTTGTCGTCGATGCGAAGTGGATCGTCCGGTTCGCGCACTCCGGTTTCCACGGCGAGGAGACGCGCCGCCGCTACGTCGAGCAGATCGACCAACTCCTGCAGGAGACCCCGTGATGCACCGACGACGCGCCACCATCGCGGCCATCCTGGCCGTGTTCGCCGTAGGGCTCGCCCTCACCGGTTGCACGACCGTGCAGCCATGGGAGCGAGGCAACCTCGCCGATGCCACCATGCGGCCCGACCGCGACCCGCTCCAGGCCTCCATGACCGAACACATCTACTTCTCGCGCGAGGCTTCCTCGGGCGGACGCGGTGTGGGAGGAGGCGGCTGCGGCTGCAACTGACCCCGCGCACACCCTTTCCACCATTCCATCCTCGCCCATGAACACACTCGTCCTCTGGCGTATCCGCTCAGCCAGGATCACATGGCTGACCTCGATGCTCGTCCTCCTGCTCAGCCGCACGCCCGTGCTGCGCGTGCTGGTCTCGGCGGAGTTTGCCGCCGGTTCCCGCCTCGGTGAGATGCTCCGCGCGCTCGTGCCTGTCGCGCTCGCAGCCGGCGCGGTCAACACGGTCACGGGAGCCACGCAGTTCACCTCCAATCCCGCCAGCCCGGCCGCCGCCACCGTCAACGATCCGTTCAACATGGTCTTCGCGGTCACGGGCGCGCCCTCGACCACGAAGTGCTACTCGATCGACGGTCCTCTGCCGGCGGGCCTCACCGTGCCGAACGCGACGGTGAGCGGCACGAACCGCACGCTCAACGCGTCGACCGGGAGCATCACCGGGACACCGACGGAGTCGGGAACGTTCACCGTCCAGATCAAGGCATGGGAGAAGGCCAGCCGCGGCGGCAAGAGCACGAATGCCTACAACGTCACGATCAACGTCGCCGGCCCGCCTGCGACACCTCCAGCCTTCACCACCCAGCCGACCTCGCAGACGGTCACCGCCGGCGCCTCGGTCACCTTCACCGTGGCTGCCTCCGGGGCGCCCGCACCCGCGCTGCAGTGGCGCAAGGGCGGCACCGCGCTCGCGGGCCGGACCGGCACGTCGTTGACCCTGAGCGCTGTTACAACCGCCGACGCCGGCTCCTATGACTGCGTGGCGACCAACAGCGCCGGTTCAGCCACGAGCAGCCCGGCCACACTCACCGTCAACGCCGCGGCGACCGCCCCCGCGTTCACCACCCAGCCCGCGTCGCAGGCGACGACCGTGGGGGGATCGGTTACCTTCACCGTCGCGGCCACGGGCAATCCCACGCCGACGCTCCAGTGGCGGTTCGGCGGCGCCGCCCTCGCCGGCCAGACGGGTTCGTCCCTCACGATCGCCAATGTCCAGGCTGGCAACGCCGGCAGCTACGACTGCGTCGCCACGAACAGCGCCGGCTCGGCCACCAGCACCGGCGCGACTCTCACGGTGGGCGCGCCCGCCGCTCCGTCGATCCTGACCCAGCCCGCCGCGATGACGTCGCTCGCCGGCTCCGGGGCCTACTTCGGTGTTGTGGTCAACGGTACCGGCCTGACCTACCAGTGGTACAAGAACGGGGTCGCGATCCCTGGCGCCACCCGCAGCGCCTACTCCATCGCGACGGTACAGGCCTCCGATGCCGCCAACTATGCCGTGGTCGTGAGCAACACGACGGGGCAATCGACGACGAGCGACTCCGTCGCCCTCGCGGTCGCGTCCGCCGGCTCGGCGCGGCTCGTCAACATGTCCACGCGCGCCGGCGTGGGCGCTGTCACCGGAACATTGATACCCGGCCTTGTCATCGAGGGCGACGTGTCGCTCACGCTCGTCATCCGCGCCGTGGGCCCGGGTCTGTCGCGCTTTGGCGTGGCCAACCCCCTCGCCGACCCCGTGCTCTCGATCTATCGCGGCGCCCAGGTCGTCGCGTCCAACGACGACTGGGGCCAGGCTCCGGACGTGCCCGCGCTCACGGCGGCGTTCTCCCAGGTCAGTGCGTTTGGACTGGGCGCCGGGAGCAAGGACTGTCTCTTATACACATCT
>JACSRI010000096.1 GCA_014879845.1 Opitutaceae bacterium | reverse complement strand
GCGCTCCCGGCCTTCGCCCTGCAGAAGGCCGTGTCCTCCACCATCACCGCGCACGACCGCGAGTATTTCACGGGCGTCGTCTATACGACCAACCGCCGCGTCTGGGAGCACGACAAGGACTTCAAGGCCTACCTGCAGCGCATCCGCTGCACGGCGATCGACATGGAGACGGCCACGATCTTCACCGTCGGCTTCGCAAACCACGTACCCACCGGCGCGCTGCTCCTCGTGTCGGACAATCCGATGGTCCCCGAAGGCGTGAAGACGGCAGAAAGCGATGCGCACGTGAACCAGATGCACGTCGGCGAGCACCTGCGCATCGGCATCGAGTCGCTCCGCCACATCATGGAGAAGCGCCAGCCGGTGAAGCACCTGCGCTTCTGAGCGCCATGCGCGCCGCCGGTCACTGCTCCGGCTGCACCTCGGGCGTCGGCTCGCCTGGTGGCTGGGCGGGTGCGGGCTGCGCCGCGGGGGCCGGCGCCGGGGCGTCCTTGATGAGCAGGCCGAGCTTTTCGCGCACGCTCATGAAGAACTCCGCGTCCATCTCGCCCGCGGGCACCTCGATCATGCGCTTGGAGCGCATGTGCTCGTAGACCTGGTTGCCCCCGATCGAGCGGCCGCGGTTCTTGAGCACGCGCTTGCGCTCGAGCATGAGGGCGAGGAACTGCTTGAGTTGCGCATTCTCCGCCACGTCGCCGGTGCCGTCCTCCGTGAGCGAGAGGAAGAGCGATTCGGCCGACATCTTCAGCTCGCGCTCGGCATCGATGCCGACGGCGCGCGGCTTGAAGATGCGGGTCCACCGGCACAACACCTCACCCGGCGGCAGGTTGTCGCCCTCGGCCTCGGCCAGGCAGTCGTAGCGGCGAAACTCGCCCGCCGCCTCGTCGCGCACGAGGAAACTCACCACCCGCGCGCCCTCGCTGAAGGCGGCGCCGGTGACGAAACAGGTTTCGGCCTGGGGCTGGAGGGTGAGATCCATCTCGTGTGCGTCTACTATTCGCTCGCGGTCGCGAGAGGCGGCAACAAAACCGTCGCCGCGGACATGATCAAGGGCCGAGTTATCGCCATCGGTGACGTGCACGGGTGCCACAAGGAGCTCAAGGACCTCCTCGAGAAAGTGGAGCCGCGCGCCGACGACTCCGTCGTCCTGCTCGGGGATCTCATCAACCGCGGGCCCGACAGCCACGCCGTGATCGAGATCGCGCGCTCGATCCGCGCGAAGTGCCTGCTGGGCAACCACGAGTTCCGCCTGCTCGAGTGGCGCCGCACGGGCGATGACAGCCACCTCAAGGACGAGGACCGCCGCACGCTCAAGCAGCTCACGCCGCAGGACTGGACCTTCATGGAGCGCATGGTGCTCCACCACCACATCCCCGACCTCAACACCGTGCTCGTGCACGGCGGTTTTCTCCCGAGCTCGCCCTGGGAGACGCAGCCCGCCTCGGTGGTCACGCGCATCCAGGTGATCGACCGCGACGGCCGGCCGCGCAAGCGCGCGGAGGTGCCGAACGCGCCGCACTGGACCGAACAGTGGAAGGGCCCGCCCTTCGTCGTCTACGGCCACACCTCGCGCGACGAGGTCTATGAGCGCCCGTATTCACTCGGCATCGACACATCCTGCGCCATGGGTGGCCGCCTCACCGCGTGCATCCTGCCGGACCACGAGATCGTGCAGGTCAAGGCGCGGGAAAAATACTACTGACCGCTCCCGCCAGAATCATGGACGCCTACACACGCGCCCGGGAGGCCATCGACCGCGCCCACGCCGCAGACCCGCACCGCACGCCCGACGGCCGGCCGTCCGAGCTCGTCTACGCCGACCGCGTGGAGACCTGGGTCGTGCGGCTCGTGCCCGAGGCCGGCCCCGTGCTGCGGCTGGCCGCACGTTGCCAGCATCTGGAGCGCTTCCTCACGCCGAGGTCGACCTTTCCGGACGGCAAGGTCGGCTACCACGCGTGGCGCCGCTCGCTCTACACCAAGCAGGCGGAACGTGCCCGCGAACTCCTGCTCGCCGCCGGCGTCCCGGCCGACGAAGCCGCGGATGCCGCCACATGGGTCTCCAAGACCGACCTCAAGGCCAACGCCGGCACGCAGGCGCTTGAGGATGCGGCCTGCCTGGTGTTTCTCGAAAACGAGATCAGCGAGTTCGCCGCGCAGCACGCCGACTATACGGCGGAAAAGTTCGTCGAAATCATCCGCAAGACCTGGCGCAAGATGAGTCCGGAGGCGCAGCGCCATGCGCTCGCGCTGCCGCTCGCCGAGCCCGTCGCCACGCTCGTGCGTTCGGCCGTGGGTTGAGGCGCCGCGCGCCACCGGTCGCTTGCACGTTTGCCGCAGTCGCCTACGGTGCCGGCCTGCCAACTATGCACATCCCCCACGCCTTGGTTCGTCACCTCCTGCTGGCCGCACTCCTCGTGCTCGCCCTCGCCCCGCGCGCCGGCGCAGCCGATCTCCTCAAGCCCGGCGCCACGGTCCCCGCCATCGAGGCGAAGGACCAGCACGAACAACCGTTCACGCTCGGCGACGGTGTCGCCTGGCTGCTCATCAGCTTCGACATGGGCACGGGCAAGGCGGCCAACGGCTACTTCGAGAAGAAGGGGGCACCGTTCCTCGGCGACCACCAGGCCGTCTATGTCGCCAATATCCACGGCATGCCGGGCGTGGGCCGGATGTTTGCCCTCCCGAAGATGCGCAAGTACCCGCACCGGATCGTGCTGGCCGACGACGAGCACCTGCTCGACCCGTTTCCCCGCGAGGACGACCGGGTCACCGTGATCAAGCTCGGCCCCGGCCGCGTCGTGCAATCGATCGCCTTCTGGAATCCGCGCAAGGAGGAGGCCCCGCTCAATTGAGCGGCGGTCGCCTCCCTCTCAGCCCAGCCAGCGATCAATCTGCCGCCGTTCCCTCTTGGTCGGGCGGCCCGTTCCGCGGGGACGCGCGAGCACCTGATCGACCGCGGTGCGTCGCATGCGCTCGAGTTCCTCCGGCGGCGTCAGGTCCTCGAGCATTGTCGGCACGACCCGAGCCGCCACGCGCCGCTCCGCCACGCCCGCCACGCGCACCGTCCGTGTCAGCGCGGCCGTGTGCACGACGTAGATCTCGCCCGGATGAACGGTGCGGGCGGGCTTGACCGGCACACCCTCGAGTTTCACGTGGCCGGCGCGACACGCCTCCGTGGCGAGTGCCCGCGTCTTGAATACACGGGCCGCCCAGAGCCACTTGTCGATGCGCACCTCCGCCTCGTCAGCCACGCCGACGACGCTGCGCCGTCGCACCCGCGGCGGCAAAACGATTTGCGCACGACGCCGTCAGCCGGCGGCCGGCACGAGCTCGGGACGCGAGAGCATCAGCCCGTGCTGGGAAAACGCGCGCTGCAACTGGGAGCACAACATCGACGCGGTGCAGACCACTTCGTCGCCGGACAACTCGTGTGCGGCATCGACGACGGCGACCACGCGCTTGCGCGCGGCATGGGCCTGGAATTCCACGACGGCCGGCACTGTCCGCGTCGGGGCATGATCCTGCCCGGCATCGGGGCGGCCATGGACTAGAGCGAAGAGTTGATAGCGCATGGGGTAAAGGGCTGATGAAACACATCGGCTCCGTCTCGACCTGCTGGAGGACAATCACGTCGATTTGGGTAAAGTCGCGGACACTGGATTCCGTAACAGGAGATCTTCCACCATACCGCGGCCGGACCGGCCCGCAGCGAGCGACGCGCCAGGCAGCCTTCGAGCGTCGCGTCGGGCTTGGGGTGATCTCCCCGGAATTCCCGACTTATCCTGTACAAGGCTAAACTTTGCCTGTACACGGTCGTAACGGGAATTTGAGCATGGAACAGTTGTCACAGTCGCCCTTCTTCCCGGTGCCGGTGCGTTGGTTCGAGATACCAATGCAGACGGCTCGTTGGGGCCTTGGACAGCTGGCGCAGTCAACCACGGCAGACACGTCTGCCGAAGTCGCCGATCCGCTGGCCGGCCTGGCCACGAAAGCGACAGCCACCAGCACGGATGCAAATGTGGCACCCGAGTCGGAATTGACCTCCGCCGACACCTCCACGGACACGGAAAGTCCGTCCGTGGGAGTCCTCCTCAACGAGTACGCCTGAGCCGCGTCGCACCGGGAAACATCCGCCGAAATCCCCCGGGGAATTCGGCGGTTTCGCCGCGTACCTGGACGTCGCCGGCCGCGGGGGACTTTTCGCCTTGTTCCCCCTCGGCGACGGCTTACGGTGCGATTCTCCCTCGTCCGCCGGTTCCGCCCTACATCTCCGAGCCATGCGCCCCATCCCGCTCCTCTTCGCCGCGGCCCTGCTGACTGTCTCGCTGCCCGCCGCTGATCCGACCGCACCCGCCCAAACACCACCACCAGCCGCCGAGACGACGGCCTCGGCCGCCCCTTCGGGGCTTAACCTGCAAGCAGGTTAGCCTCGTCCAAGCGAGCCGTTCTCAGTGAAGTAAAAGGAGCATGCTGATCCGCGATTTCGGTGCACAGTTTGAGCCCCGTTACATTTTCCGCGCAGGACGACTCGACCAGTGAGCTATTACGCTTTCTTTAAAGGGTGGCTGCTTCTAAGCCAACCTCCTGGCTGTC
>JACSRI010000125.1 GCA_014879845.1 Opitutaceae bacterium | reverse complement strand
CTGCCGGGAAGCGGTCGAACCGAAATGGTACGCCGCCTGGCTCGAGCAGAAGTGCTTCGCCGGCCAGGTCGACCCCTCGCGCCCGGCCTACTCGATCGTCATCCCGCCGCCCAATGTCACCGGCGTGCTGACCATGGGCCACGTGCTCAACAACACGATCCAGGACATCCTCATCCGCCGCGCCCGGCAGGAAGGAAAGTCCGCCATGTGGCTGCCCGGCACTGACCACGCCGGCATCGCCACGCAAAATGTCGTGGAGAAAACTCTGCGCAAGGACGGGAAAACCCGCTGGGATTTTGGTCGGGAGAAGTTCGTCGAGCGCGTCTGGGAGTGGCGCCACAAATACGGCGGCATCATCATCGAGCAGCTCAAGGGCCTCGGCACCTCCTGCGACTGGGACCGCAACGTCTTCACCATGGACCCCGCCTACAGCCGGCGCGTGCTCCATGTCTTCGTCGAGCTGTTCAAGCGCGGCCACATCTACCGCGGCAAGCGCATGGTGAACTGGTGCCCGGTCTCGCTCACCGCCCTCTCCGACGAGGAGGTGACGATGAAGCCGCAGAAGGGCACGCTCGTGAAGGTCCGCTACGAGATCGTGGAGCGCCCCGGCCAGTATATCCAGGTGGCCACGACACGCCCCGAGACGATCCCGGGCGACGTCGCCCTCGCCGTTCATCCGGACGACCCGCGCTACACGGAGCTCATCGGCCTGCACGTCTGGCGTCCGCTCAACCGCACGCAGATACCGATCATCGCCGACGTCGCTGTCGATCCTGCCTTCGAGCAGGGCGCCCTCAAGGTCACGCCCGCCCACGACAAGGTCGACTACGAGATCGGCCAGCGCCACAAGCTGCCCGTCATCGACGTGCTCGAGGCCAACGGCAAGCTCAACGACTTGGCCGGCCCCGGCCTCGCCGGGCTCGACCGCTTCGCCGGCCGCAAGAAGGCGATCGAACTCCTCGATCAGGCCGACGTGCTCGTCAGCGCCGACCCGTACGAAAACAATGTCGGTTTCTCCGAGCGCGCCGACGTGCCGATCGAGCCGCGCCTCACGCAGCAGTGGTGGTTGCGCTACCCGCGCGTCGAGGAAGCCAAGGCTGCCGTGCGCGACGGCCACATCAAGTTTCACCCCGAGCGCTGGTCGAAGGTCTACCTGAACTGGCTGGGAAACATCCAGGACTGGTGCATCAGCCGCCAGCTCTGGTGGGGCCATCGCATCCCCGTCTGGTATGCGAAGGGCCTCGACCGCGAAAAACTCACCGAGGCCGACCTGTGCGATCCGACGAAGGTGCACGTCTCGCTCGACGGCCCGGCCGATCCGCAGAACTGGGACCAGGAGGAGGACGTTCTGGATACGTGGGCGTCGTCCTGGCTCTGGCCCTTCGCGACCATGGGCTGGCCCGATGCCGCGGAGGAAAAGGCCAGCGGCCTCGATTACTTCTACCCCACGAGCACGCTCGTGACCGGGCCGGACATCATCTTCTTCTGGGTCGCGCGCATGATCATGGCCGGCCTGGAGTTCATGCGCCCCGGCGCGTCCATCGAGCAGCGCATCCCGTTCAAGGACGTCTACTTCACCGGCATCATCCGCGACGCCCAGGGCCGCAAGATGTCCAAGTCGCTCGGCAACTCGCCCGACCCGCTTGACCTCATCGCCAAGTACGGCGCCGACGGCCTGCGCTTCGGCATCATGTCGATCGCGCCGCAGGGCCAGGACATCCGCTTCCAGGAGGACCGCATCGAGACGGGCCGCAATTTCTGCAACAAGCTCTGGAACGCCTCGCGCTTCCGCCAGATGTCCGGCCCGATGGCCGACAACAGCACGCTCGCCGCCATCGTGTCGCGCATCGACGCTCGCACGTTCGACAGCAATGACCACGCGATCCTCGACCGCCTGCTCGCCGCCGAGACCGAGGTGGCCGCGTGCTTCCGCGACTTCGAGTTCAGTCGCGCCGTGCAGACGCTCTACGCGTTTTTCTGGTCGGACTTCTGCGACTGGTACGTCGAGGTCTCCAAGGCCAAGCTCCAGGACCCCGCCCAGCGCGACACCTGCCTCGCCATCCAGGATCTCGTCATCCGCCAGGTGCTCCTGCTCCTGCATCCCTTCACGCCGTTCATCACCGAGGAGCTGTGGCACCTGCTCGGATACGCCGACGAGGGTGGGGCGAAGTTCATCCAGAACGTGCAGCCCGGCTGCGCCGACGCGCTCATCGCGCGCGGGATCCGGCTCGATGCCGCCGCCGTGGCCGAGACGCAGCAGCTCAAGGAACTCGTCGCCATGGCCCGCGCGCTGAAGGCCGAGTCAAACCTCGCGAGCAAGAAGGACGTGCGCTTCTTCCTCACCGCCGCCGACAGCGGGTGGACCGCGGTCGAGCGCAGCGCCGCGCAGCTCACACGCCTCATCGGCGCCGCCGCCATCGAGCGTCGCGACCAGGTCGACGGCGCGCCTGCCAAGGTCACGCCGCTCGGCACGCTCTACCTCGACCTCGCCTCCGCGGTCGACGCCGGCGCCGAGCGCGCCCGCCTGACCAAGGAGCTGGAAAAGCTCCAGAAGGCGATCGACGGCACGCTCGCGCGTCTGTCCAACGACGCTTTCACCTCGAAAGCTCCGCCGGCGGTGATCGACGGCGCGAAGAAGCAACTGGCTGAAAACGAAGCCAAGCGCGACGAACTCAAGCGCCTCCTCGCCGCCCTCGGCGGCTGAGCGAAGTAGCGCGGGCTTCCAGCCCGCCTCCGCCGATCGTGCTCACGCGCCCGGTCGCCTGCGGCTCCTTCCCGGAGCCGCAGGCTGGAAGCCCGCGCTACACGCTCTCGCACCCTCCGTGCCCCGCTTTCGGGTGCGCACACCCGAAAGCCCCGCCGGTCCCGAGCCATTGTCAACTAATGGATGACAATGGCCGTGGAGCCGCATGCGAACTGAAAGCTTGCTTTTGTTCGCATGCGGCTTAGTCTTTCAGGCACACGGTCCATCGTTCGCCCGCCAGCGGGCTCACTTGTCATGCCCACCACAGCCGCTCAGCCCGAACCGCTTACCACGCTCGCCGGGGCACCTGATGTCGCCACCCCGGCGGCCGGGCGCGTCGCCCTGAAGGGGTTCTTCGCCATCACCGACCGCTGGGATCTCTCGGCCGCCGAGCAGCAGAAGCTCCTCGGCGGCATCGGCCGCACGACCTACGCGAAGTATCGCAAGCTCCCCGAGGTCGCCCTCGCGCGCGACACGCTCGAGCGCATCTCCTACATCTTCGGCATCCACAAGGCGCTGCTCATCCTTTTCGGATCAGAGGCGCGCGCCGTGGCGTGGCTCCGCAAAGCGAATACGGCTGCGCCGTTCCATGGCCGCACCGCCCTCGATCGCCTGCTCGCGGGAAGCATCACCGACCTCGCCGCCGTGCGCGACTACCTCGACGCGATGCGCGGGTAGGACTGTCTTGGGTAGGGCGAGGCCTCCGGCCGAGCCGCGAGCGCATATCGACGAACGCTGGGGCTCGGCCGGAGGTCTCGCCCCACCTTTCAAACCCCACTCGACCCACCACCGTCGCTGATTCATGTCCTCCTCGTTTCCCGAACCGCCCGAGACCGCCGTCACCTGGCCCGAGGTCTTCCGCATCGTCCCGAGCCAGTATCCACCGATCAACGTCTTCGAGACGATCTACGACTCGGCCGACGAGATGGAGCTGGCCTTCGCCATCGAGGCCATGACCAACCGCCGGCTCCGCCACGAGGCGGGCGAGGTGCGGCTCGTGGCGCGCGAGGACTGGGTGTGGGGGCCCGGCGCATCGGTCATCATGGCGTGCTTCACCCACATCGGCCGGCCGTCGCGTTTTTCCGATGGGAGATTCGGTGTCTACTACGCCGGCGAGTCCCTCGCCACGGCGGTGGCGGAGACGCGCTACCACCGCGAGCGCTTCATGGCTGCGACGGATGAGGAGGACCTTGAGATCACCATGCGGGTTTACGTGAATCGCGTGCGCCCCACGCACAAGCTGCGCGACCTGCGCGGTGCGCGCTTCGCGCGTCTGCTCGACCCCGACGACTACGCGGCGTCGCAGGCTTTCGGGGCGAAGTGGCGCGACCGGCGCGCGTGGGGCGTACTGTTCCCGAGTGTGCGGCGCGAGGGCGGACTTTGCGTGGGTGTGTTCCGGCCGCCGGCGCTTACGCTGCCCGTGCCGTCCGCGCACTTGCGTTACGTCTGGAGCCGGCGCGAAGGGCGCATCACGCACGTCTTCCGGATCGACTCGGTCGTCTAGCGGCGCGTTGGCTGCAGTGCTTGGCCAATTCCAGTTGCGCGGACTTGGTGCGGGCGCCACGCTCGCGGGCAACCCCTCATCCCCATGATCGCCTGGTGGAACGCCCTCCCGCTCGAAGAGCAGCTTTACCTCGGTTCGGCGCTGTTGGCCTCCGGCGTCCTTGTCGTGCAGCTTCTGATGAATCTGATCGGGGCCGGCCACATCGACGACATCCCGGACATCGGCGACGGCATGCACGGCTCGGGGCTCGGGGTGTTCTCGGTGCGCTCGATCGCGGCTTTCTTCGCCGGGTTTGGCTGGGTGGGGTTGATCTTCCGCCAGAACGGCGCGTCGATGCCGATCGCGGCGTCGATCGGTGCGCTGTCCGGCGTGCTCCTGATGGGAGGCACGATCTACCTCATGCGCTCGATGATCGGCCTGCAGGACTCCGGCACGTTGAATTATGCCAACGCCGTTGGCTCGATCGGCACGGTCTATGTGACCATCCCGCCCGGACGCGCCGCGGGCGGACAGGTCGAGGTGACGCTGCAGGGGCGCGTCGTCTTCGCCGACGCCCGCACCAACGCGACCACCGCGCTCAAGCCTGGCGACAAGGTCCGCATCGTCGACCGCCTGGGCGAAACCACCTTTGTCGTCGAACCCGCCTGACTCCCTTCCATGAACCAACTGCCTGAGAGTTTCCTTGTCATCGGCCTCGGCGCGACCGTGGCCGTCCTCGTCTTCGGTTTCGTCATCTGGTTTGTTTCCCGCTATCGGCGCTGCCCGTCGGACAAGATCCTTGTCGTCTACGGCAAGGTCGGCGGGGGCAAGTCGGCCCGCTGCCACCACGGCGGCGCGTCCTTCATCTGGCCGGTCGTGCAGGACTACCAGTTCCTCGACCTCACCCCGATCCCGATCGAGATCAAGCTCGAGGGCGCGCTCTCCAAGCAGAACATCCGAGTCAACACGCCCTCCTCCTTCATGGTCGGCATCTCGACCGAACCGGGCGTGATGGAAAACGCCGCCGAGCGCCTGCTCGGCCTCGGGCTCGACGAGATCAAGGACCTCGCCCGCGACATCATCTTCGGTCAGATGCGCGTCGTGATCGCCACGATGAACATCGAGGAGATCAACGCCGACCGCGACAAACTCATCGCCAACATCTCCACCGGCGTCGAGGTCGAGCTGAAGAAGGTCGGGTTGCGCCTGATCAACGTCAACATCCAGGACATCACCGACGCCTCCGGCTACATCGACGCCCTCGGCCGTGAAGCCGCGTCGAAGGCGATCAACGAGGCCAAGATCAAGGTCGCCCTCGCCGACCGCGACGGCCAGATCGGCGCGGCCGACGCGCACCGCGACCAGCGCGTGCGTGTGGCCGAGGCCAACGCCACCGCCGTGCAGGGCGAAAACCGCTCCAAGGTCGAGATCGCCAACTCCGACGCGGCCCGCCGCGAGCAGCAGGCCGAGGCCGAACGCAAGGCCAGCGCCGCCGAGAAGGTTGCGACCGCCAAGGCGCTCGAGGAGTCATACACCGCCGAACAGCGCGCCGAGCAGCAGCGCGCCGAGCGCGACAAGGCCACCCAGTTTGCGAATACAGTCGTGCCGGCCGAGATCGCGAAGGAGAAGCAGATCGTCGATGCCGAGGCCGAGGCCGAGCGCGTGCGCCGCACCCAGAAGGGCGAGGCCGACGCCGTCCGCCTGATCAAGCAGGCCGAGGCCGATGGCATCAAGATGGTGCAATTCGCCGAGGCCGATGGTCTCCGCGCGAAGTTCACCGCCGAGGCCGACGGTATCCGCCTGAAGCTGCTGGCCGAGGCCGAGGGCACCGAGGCGCTGCTGAAGAAAAAGGCCGAGGGCTTCCGCGAACTCGTCGCCACGACCGGTTCGGCCGACGCCGCGCGCAGCCTTCTCGTCACCGAGCAGCTGCCCGCGCTCGTGCGCGAACAGGCCACGGCCATCTCGAATCTCAAGATCGACAAGGTCACCGTCTGGGACTCGGGCAAGGGCGGCGCCGACGGCAAGACGTCGACCGCCGGTTTCGTCTCGGGGCTGATGGGCGCTCTGCCGCCGCTGCACGAACTCGCGGGCAACGTCGGCATCAAGATGCCGGCGTTCACGGGCGAGGTGAAGCCGGAGGCGGCGGCGCCCGCAGCGCCGGCCAAGGGCGCGGTCGAGAAGAAGGGCTGACGTCGATCGAGGCCGAAGGTAGGGCGAGGCCTCCGGCCGAACCGAGAGTTGCTAAACGAGCGCGAGTGCGGCTCAGCCAGAGGCTTCGCCCTACCAGGACGTCACCGGCGTCTGCCCATCGCCAGCGGAGTAGAAGGCGACGCCGGCGCGGATGCGGTTGCCGGGAGGTGTGGTTACTGTGACGGCGCTACCTTGTGCGTTGGCTACGGTCAGCAACGGTGAGGTCGCGTAGTCGCCGCCGCCTGCCGTAAGGTCGATGTTTGTGTCGAGATTTCTGTCCAGTAGCACGCCGATCTGGGTATTGCCGAATGCGTCCTGAATGAGCCCGTCCGTCGACAAGTCTCCCGTTCCAAACGAGACAAACGCGATTCGCTTAGGATTTTGCACCTGAGGCGCAGGTGTTGTGCCGCCAGTGGGTAACGCATCGCCGTTTCGCCGTCGCGACGTCAGAGTGTCATGGAATATGTGAACTTCGGCCAGAAGCGCGCCCGGCGGACCGCCATTCACCCGGTCCTCTGCAAAAGTCGGATAATACCCATACTCCTGCCGAAACTGCTCGATCGCCGCCGACCATTGGCTGAACTGCACGCGCGTTTTCGCGCGCCTGGCGCTGGTTTGCGCCCCGCCGATCGCCGGGATGATGATCGCCACGAGGATCCCGATCACAGCGACGGCCATCAGGACCTCCAGCAGCGTAAAGCCCTGGCGGTGCGGGGTTCGGGGCGTCGAATGGATCATATGCATGCTTCGGAATGCCGCGCCGCCAGCCCAGCGCGTCCGGGCGGTGGGTGCAAGACCGCAGGCATCGGCTCCTGCCGGGTCCGGACACCGGAGAGCTGGGCCCGAAATCGCCAAAATCCCGCTTTACACCGCTCGGGCCGGCCCATCTACTCAACCTTTCCTGTCGTTATGCAAAAGACCAAGAAATCCGTGGCCAAGCGGTTCAAGCTGACCGCCAAGGGGAAACTCGTCCGTCGTTCCCCTGGCAGCCGGCACCTGCTCGCCCACAAGTCCTCGAAGCAGAAGCGACGCCTCGGCAAAGACAAGCTCGTGGCCAAAGGCCATGCTGAAGAGTTGCTGAAGTGTCTGCCGTTCGGCCTGGCCTGAGCCGGTCCGTCCGTCATCTGACCTCGAAAACGCCAACCGCACCGATCGGGTAACACACATTCTGGCGACCTGCCGGTGCCCAAACACACGAACTAAACAAACATGCCAAGAGTCACCAACGCTCCCGCCTCCCGTCGCCGCCGCAAGCGGGTCCTGAACGAGGCCAAGGGTTACTTCGGTAACAAGTCCAAGCTCTATCGCTACGCGATGGATGCTGTGAATCACGCGCAGCAGTACGCCTACCGCGACCGCCGCGCCAAGAAGCGCACCTGGCGCGCCCTGTGGATCACCCGCATCAACGCGGGCTGCCGCGCCGCGGGCATCACCTACTCGCGCTTCATCGAGGGTCTCGCCGCCGCGGGCATCGAGCTCAACCGCAAGGTCCTCGCCGACATCGCCGCGCGCGATGAGGCCGGTTTTGCGACGCTCGTCGACAAAGCCCGGGCCGCGCTCAAGACGAAGACCGGCGCCGCTTCCTGACGGAAGCCAGCCGCCACACCGCGCGGGCCCGACCACGGCCCGCCGCACACTTTGCCGAAGGACGGGCCTGCGAAGGTCCGTCCTTTTTCTTTTCTCACACCGAACGTGAACCACAGAGGGCGCAGAGAACACGGAGGCACCTGATTCAGCCGGGCACAGGAGACTGCCGGGAGAGCAGAGCCGCGCTTGCTCTGCGTCGCCTGCGATCTCTTGGGAAATCCGGTTTTCCACCTTTCTCCGTGCCCTCTGTGTCCTCTGTGGTTCAATCCTGCCTCTCCGAATTCCTCCGATTTTCGTCATGCAAGCCCAACTTCAGGAACTCATCGCCCGAGCCCGCGCCGAAGCCGCCGCCCTCAAAACGCGCCCGGCCTTCGAGGCCTACAAGGCCTCGCTCGTCGGTCCCAACGGCAGCCTCACCGGCATGATGAAGACGCTCGGCCAGCTCCCGAAGGAAGAGCGCCCCGCCGCCGGCAAGATGATCAATGAGGCCAAGGTCGCGGTGCAGGCGATCCTCGACGAGGCGCTGCGCGCGATCGAGGCGTCCGAACTCGCCGCCCGGCTCGGCCCCGCGATCGATCCGACCCTGCCCACGCCGGACTTTCCCGTCGGCCGTCGCCACCCGCTCACGCTCGTGCGCGACGAGATCTGCCGCATCCTCGGCACGCTCGGCTTCACCGTACGCGAGGGCCCGGAGGTGGAAACCGAATACTACTGCTTCGACGCGCTCTGCACGCCGTCCGATCACCCCGCGCGCGACGCGCAGGATACCTACTACTTTCCGGAGAAGACGCGCTTCGGCAACATCTCGAAGAAGGGCGACTCCGAGAAATACCTCCTGCGCACGCACACGAGCAGCGTGCAGATCCGCACCCTTCTCGCCGAGAAGCCGCCCGTGCGCATCCTTTCGCCCGGCCGCGTCTTCCGTCGTGACAATGCGGATGCGACGCACAGCGCGAACTTCCACCAGATCGAGGGCCTGGTCGTCGACCGCGGCATCACCGTGTGTGACCTCAAGGCGACGCTCGACTACCTCTTCCAATCGCTGCTCGGGCCGGGCACGAAGACGCGCTTTCGCCCACACTACTTCGGCTACACCGAGCCGAGCTTCGAGGTGGATTTTGCCGCCACGCATCTTTCCAAGGTTGGCAAGGAGTGGATCGAGATCATGGGCTGCGGCATGGTCGATCCGCTTGTGCTCGAGGAGGTCGGTCTCGACCCGAAGGAGTGGAGCGGTTTCGCCTTCGGCCTCGGCGTCGAGCGCATCGCCATGACCCTCTACGGCGTCGACGACATCCGCCACTTCTACGCCAACGACGTCCGCTTCGTGCGGCAGTTCAGCTGAGGTCGGCGCGCTGCGTTTGGCACAAGGAAACGCCATCATGAAACTTTCGCTCAACTGGCTCAAAAACTACGTTTCGCTCACAGCCTCCGCTGACGAGATCACGCGTGCGCTCACGTTCCTCGGCTTCGAGGTCGAGGGCGTGCACCGTACCGGGCTCGCGCCGATCGCCAATCTCGTCGTCGGCGAGATCCTCACGCGCGACAAGCACCCGAACGCGGACAAGCTGTCCGTCTGCTCGGTGCGCGTCGCGCCCGACGGAGCGCCGACGCAGATCGTCTGCGGCGCGCCCAATTGCGACGCGGGCCGGCGTGTCCCGGTCGCGCTCCCCGGCTGCGTGCTAGGCGGCGACTTCAAGATCAAGCAGTCCAAGATCCGCGGCGTGGAATCGAACGGCATGATGTGCTCCGCGCGCGAACTCGGCCTCGGCGATGACCACCAGGGCCTGCTCATCCTGTCGCCGGACGCGCCGCTCGGGCAGCCCGTACACGAGGCGCTCGGGGCCGGTGATGTCGTCTTTGATGTCGAGGTCACGCCGAACCGTCCCGACGCGCTCAGCCACGTCGGCATGGCGCGTGAACTCGCCGCGTGGTTCAAGCTGCCGCTCGCGTATCCGGCGGCTGCATTCACCGCCGTCCCGCCCGAGGCCGCCGCGGTCGGCGCGTCGCTCCTCGCCGGCGTCCAGGTCGCGGCCGACGAGGCCTGCCCGCTCTACACCGCGCACATCATCCAGGGCGTGAAGATCGCGCCCAGCCCCGACTGGTTGCAGAAGGCCCTGACGGCGGTCGGCCTCCGCCCGATCAACAACGTCGTCGACGTGACCAACTACGTGCTGCTCGAGACCGGCCAGCCGCTGCACGCCTTCGATGCGAAGAAGATTCGCGGCCCGCGCCTGCTCGTTCGCCATGCCGCCGACGGCGAGAAACTCATCACGCTCGACGGCAAGGAGCGCACGCTCTCGAGCCAGAACCTCGTCATCGCCGACGCCGAGCGCGCCCTCGTCGTGGCTGGCGTGATGGGCGGCGCCGACGCCGAGGTCGACAACACCACCGTCGATCTCGTGCTCGAGTCCGCCTATTTCAAGCCGACCGGCATTCGCCGCACCTCGAAGCAGATCCAGCTCTCGAGCGACAGCTCCTACCGTTTCGAGCGCGGCGTCGACCCGCGCGGTGTTCTGCCTGCCGCGCGGCGTGCCATCGACCTGATCCTCCAGACCGCCGGCGGGCGCGTCCTCGGTCCGGCCTACGTCGTCGGCGCCGAGCCGACCACCGTGACGGAGATCACGCTCGCGCCGGATTATGTGCGCGAGCGGTGCGGCTTCGAGATCAGCGATCCCGACCAGCGCGACACCCTCGAGCGCCTCGAACTCGACGTCTCGCACGAGACGACCGATGGCGAGGGCCGCACGGTGTGGACGGTCTCCGTGCCGAGCTGGCGTGGCGATCTCGAACGCCCGATCGACCTCGTCGAGGAGATCCTGCGGGTCTACGGCACCGAGAAGATCCCGACCCAGCGCCCCGTCGTGCGCGCCGTGGTCTCGGGCGACGATCCCGTCGCCCTCTTCGCGCGCAAGGCTGCCACCGTGCTCGTGGGGCAGGGGTTCACCGAAGCAGTCAACTACACACTCCGCTCGGCCGCCGAACTCGACCGCTGGGCGACGAAGGCCGCCGCGGAGGAACTGCGCTTGGCCAACCCCCTGGCCGAGGACCAGTCGCACCTGCGCCGCTCGCTCATTCCGGGCCTGCTCGACACCATCCGCTTCAACCAGGCTCGGCAGAACACGGAAACGCGCTTCTTCGAGACGGGCCGGACGTTCCGTGAAGTCAACGGTGCGGTCTACGAACTTGTCTCCGCGGCCTTCGTCGTCGCGCTACCCGAGGCGGTGCGCGGCTGGAAGCCGCGCGAGCTTCCGGACTTTCACGCAGCCAAGCGCCTCGTGCTCGACCTCGCGTCGTCCGCCGGCGTGGTGCTGCGCGACGAGCAGTTCCGCGCGGTCAACGCCGGGAGCACGGCCTGGCAGGACGGCCATTCGGCCGAAGCGGGGAGTTTTCAGGAGGGCTGCGAGGTACGCGTGGGCCTGGTGAACCTGGCGCTCACGCGCGCCGCTGGAATCGATGGACCCGTGCTGGCGGGCCTGATCGAGATCCTGCCGGACAAGCTCCGGCAGTCGTCGGGTCCCGTGCGCTACAAGCCCGTGAGCACATTCCCGGCGGCGACACGCGACCTCGCGCTCATCGCCGACGACTCTGTGCCCGCGGCGCAGGTCCTGACCGCGTTGACCAAGTCCGCGCGCAAGGCGCTCAACAATGCCTTCGCGCTGGAGCGGGTGGAGTTGTTCGACCTTTACCGCGGCACGGGGCTGCCCGACGGCAAGAAGAGCCTGGCCTTCGGTCTGGTTTTCCGCGCCGCCGATCGCACCTTGACGGACGACGAGGTCAACAAGGTCTTCGCCGCCGTGCAGCAGGACATCGAGGCGGCGGGCTATCCCGTGCGGCGGTAGGGCGGCGAAGGTCCCTGGCGCCTTGGGTAGGGACGACGAGGCCTTCGCGTTGGACCTTGCGAACGAGGTCGTTGCACGCGAAGGCCTCGGCGAGGCCTCCCCACCTCCCAGGGGACGCTTGTCAGTCGATCGGAAACTTCGCCGGATCGAGCGCGATCTTCGGGAACGACAGCTTCAGGGCCCGCAGTCGCGCCACCACCACCTCGGCCACGATGAGGTTGCGCAGCCACTTGCGGTTGGCGGGCACGACATACCAGGGTGCGAAGCGGTGCGAGGTGCGCGTGATCGCCTCGGCATTGGCCACCATGTAGTCGTTCCAGTGCTTGCGGGCGAAGAGATCGGCGGGTTCGAACTTCCAGCGCTTCGACGGCTCGTGCATGCGCGACTCGAGCCGACGCTTCTGCTCATCGCGGTCGATGTGCAGGAGAAACTTCAGGATGATCGTGCCCTCGTCGGCGAGCATGCGCTCAAAGGCGCAGATGTGCTCGTAGCGACGGCGCCAGACTTCCCGGGGCCTGAGGTCGTGCACGCGCACGGCGATGACGTCCTCATAGTGGCTGCGGTCGAAGATCACGATCTCCCCGTTGGCCGGGGCGCGGGCGTGGATACGCCACAGGTAGTCATGGGCCAGTTCCTCGGCCGTGGGCCGCTTGAAGCTGGCGACCGTCACGCCCTGCGGGTTGGCGGCGCGAAACACCGCGCGCACCGTGCCGCTCTTGCCGCTTGTATCCATGCCCTGGAGCACGATGAGCAGCTTGTGGCTGCGGGCCGCGTAGAACTTCTCCTGCAGGTCGGCGATTTCGGCGGTGAGCTTTTCCAGGCGCTTGAGTGCGGCCTCCTTGCCCTCGGGATATAGCCCGGCCTGGTCGGGGTCGGCGCGGCGCAGGTCGAGACGGGCCCGGTGCTTGATCGGTGAGATCATGGCACCGTGCTGCCAGACCGGGAGGCCGTGCGGCAAGCGCGGAAGACTGTCGGCCGGGGCCTTGCCCGTATCCGGTCGATCGGATCAGAGTCCGGCCGACGAGATCACGGCGGCGTCATCGGCGTCGCCCTTGCGAAGCAGTCGGAACCCGGCCTGCGCCGGCACGCGGGCCATCGGCGTGCCCGGGGGAAAGATGCCGTCGGCGAGGAACTTGTGGTAGCGCACGGTCGGGATGGCGAAGGCGCCGTGGCCCGCGTAGTAGACTTGGATGTCTTTGGCCGCATCGCGGCTGTAGGCCTTCTTGATGTGCTGGATCTCGCTGTGAAACATCGCGGCCATCGAGCCCTTGAAGATGATCGGATTCACCCCGGTGTTGTAGTCCGACTGGAAATTTTCCAGCGCGTGGATGAAGAACTCGAAGATCGGATACTCGCCGGTGGCGACGCAGGCGCCGATCTCGACGCGCTTGTCTCCGCCCGCAGCGACTTTCCGTTTGTCGTTCGAGGCGCCGGAGTAGCCGAAAAAGCTGTTCTTCCGGTGCGAGTCCGTCTGCCACTCGTCCGAGAGAGTGGTGAGCGTGTCGCTGAAGATCGCGGCGGATACCTCGTCGGTGTCAGCCACCGCCCAGTCGTTCACGCCGGTGGCTTCGATCTTGGTGCCTGTCTTGTAGTTTCCGTCGGAGTTGTAGCTGCCGACCAGGTAGACAGGCGCGTTCGTCGCGATCGTGAATCCGGTGCTTCCCGTCGGATTGGGGAGCTTCTTGCTGTTGATCACTTGGAGGGCGGGAATCGCATAGTAGCGGTTGGCGATTTCGGAGTCGGTGCTGCCGGTGTAGTAGCGGCGGAGCTCGGGGGCGATCGGGACAATGTTGTCCGTGCGGCTCGGCCGCGAGTCGGACTCCGAGGCCCGGTCGGGGTGGCGCGTCTCCGGCGAACCATAGCTGAACGGATAGCTGACGATGCCGTCGGTCGGCGCGGTACTGGCCGAGGTCGAGTAGTCCAGTGAGGTGGGGAACTCGATGTAGACGATGCCATTCCAATCGCGGTTGCTCGCGGTCACCGAGGTGTCCGAGGGATGCATGATCTTGAAGTCGTCACGGAAGGTTTTGTCGTTCCCGGGGAGCGTGCCGGGATCGGCCTCCATCACACGCTTGAGTTCGGCTATATCGATGGTGAGGAGGTCTACACCGCGACCCAACCTGGCATCGTGCAGCCCGCGGTTGATGTCGTAGGACGACGTGCCCGAGTTGTAGACAGATTCGTAGCCTTCGATGTAGGGCAGATTGCTCTCGATGGCACTGATGGATGAGTTGGCCTTGCCGATGGCGCGGGTCGGAAGTTGGACGGGCAGCAAGGTGGGCGTCGCACTCGCGCCGAGCGGTGGTCCACCCTGATACTTGTAGGCGCGTGCCACGAACGCCTCGGTGATATTCTTCGCCTTGCGGAGGTCCGCGGCCGAATAGGCGGCTGCGCCGCCGAGCGTGCCGGTGCGCGGCAAGACCGCGCCGCTCTTGTCGTAGAGTGTGAAGGGCGAAGCGGCCGTGGCGCGCGGGTCGCGCAGTTCCATGCGGACTATGAGGGAGGCCTGGGCAGCGAGCTTCATGCGGTTGGCGCCGCTCGATTTGCGCGCGGTGTGTCCGGAGGGCAGGAGCGGCTCGATCAGACTATATGGGCCGTTCGTGAACTCGTTGACTGAGGCCGTGGAGGCTGCGTCCAGACGGTAGCCATCGGAACCGTAAGGCTTGATCTCTGGAACTTCGTGAGACGTATCGCGAAGATGGCCCTTGAACACCCGCATGGCCTCCTCCTTCCAGTTGGACAGGCGCGAATCGAAGGTCTTGGTGATGGTGTTGTAGACGTCGGTTCCGCTGCTGTTCTCCGTGTAGAGCGAGATGCGTGTGTCGCCCGTGGCGACCGGCTTCACGCCGCCCGCCATATCGAGATATCCTTCCGGGGTCACTTTGGTGTAGGCGTAACCGTCCGCGCCGGCGCCCCCCTGGTCGATCGTCGAGCCGCGGTACATTTTCGAGTGGGTCGTGAGAAAGCCGGTATATTTGGCCGTGTCACCGTCGTGGGCGTTGACGATGAGCGCACCGTTCGCGTGGATGTCGCCGAGCGGGCGGTAGCCGCGGTGCAGCTGGAGCTGGCCAGCGTAGTAGATCGCATACTGGAAGAGCGGCACCTCGCGCAGCGAGATGTCCTTGCGCAGGTAGGCGTCGACCGTCTGGCCGGACTGCGAGGCCTGGATATGGACCACGATCGGGATGCGCGTCTCGTAGACCCACTGGTTGACGTTCGGGTCGGTGCGCATCTTGGGATTGGCCGGATCCATGAAGTAGCGGACGCGGGGCAGCGGCGCGAGGACGCGGACCTCCGGCGTGGAGAAGGTGATGTTTCCGGAGGTGCCGGTCGCGCCAGCCGGCTGGGCCGGATTCGAGGTCAGGTACGAGGCGGCCGCGGTCGGCAGGGAGAACGCCTTGTATCCGGTCGATGGTATAGACGACGCGGCTTCGAGGCTGTTCTTGTCGATCTCGTTGGAGATGTAGGAAAACGCATAGTCGGCCGCGGCTTCGGCGACATTGTTCGCCTGGAGCTGCAGTTCCTTGCGCAGGTTGATGCGGCGCTGCGTGTTGATGAGCGAGACGATCGAGGCGACGATGACACCGACTACGATCGTGCTCAGCATCACGACCGAGATGACCGAGCCTTTGCGGTTGCTTGAGCGATTCATGCGGGAGGGGCGGTTAACTGCGAATGAGGAAGGCGATCTCGACCAGGATGCTGTCGCGCGTCTGGAGCGCTACGCTGCCTTGGGTCAGTCGGAAGGTGGCGGCAGCAGCGTTGACATTGCGGTTGGTGAGGTCGCGATTGATGAACGGGCCGTCCGAGTCGATCGTTTCGACATTGCGGGCTACGATCGTGAAGGAGAAAGCCGCCATGTTGTTCTTGATGATCGTCTCCAAGTCGGTTCCGGCGGTGCGATCTGCGGTCGAGACTTCGTGTTCAAACTTGCGCAGGACACGGTCGGCGGGATCGAAGAGGTAACCGGTGATCTTTTCGTAGCTTGAGGCGCGTGATCCGTTGGGACTCGAGCTCAGCGACAGGACCAGAAGGTTGCCGCGCGCTCCGGCGGTGCATCGCTTGTCGAAGTCGATGCTCGAGGAATCCAGTCCCCTGTAGATCACGGCGCCGTTCGCGAGCTTGGAGTCGACCTGAAGCCGACTGGAGATGCTCCACTGCACCAAGTCGTTTTCGGTCGAGGCTGTCGTCCGGAGCGACGCGCGCGTTCCTTGGATGATGAAGTAGGTCGCCATGCCGCCGATGACGACGCTGAGAGCAAGGGCGACCATGACCTCCGTGAGGGTCATGCCGCGCTTTCTGGAGCCAGTGGTGGTGTTCATGTTGGGTCGGCGGAGAGGTCAGATGTCGGTTGTTCCTACGGTGAGCTTGGGCACAGCCATCCGGAGGTTGCCGGTTTTCCAGTCGGCGCCGTTGCTGCCCGGTGTCGACCACTGGTAGAAGAGGGTGAGTTGGAAGACCGCATGGATGTCGCCTGTCTCTGCGGCGTCGCGATCGAGCGTGAGCCAGAATCGCATCGGTAGCCGCGGGGCGGAGTCGGCGGCCTCAATCTGGAGGGCCGTCTCCGTCCAGGTATCCGTCAGTTCCGCGCCGTCTCGGACGTTGATGGGCAGCTCGAAGTCCCGGTAACCCGTGGGTTCGATGGTCGTTTGGGACGGATCGAGCAGTTTGATGACGAACGGTGGGGGACTCGGTGGCGCGTGAAAGTTGGTCCGGAGATCGGAGTAGCCGTTTGCGCGCAATTGCTCGAGCACCGTCATGGCCGTATTGATCGCCTGGGTGCGATAGGCCTGCGCCTTGGCCATGCGCATGTTCTGGATATAGGCGGCCGTAAGGCCGGTCGCGAGAATCGTGAAGATGGCGGTCGCGACCATCACCTCGACGAGGGTCATGGCGCGGCGGGCGTCGCGATCACGGGGACGGTATGCGCCTCGGGCGCGGGGTTCGGAGTGCATCAGGGGCATCAGGGTATTCTACGACTCGTGCGGCTCGAGCGTTAGGGGCGAGGGCGACTCTTTGGACCCTTGCCGCCTCGGGGCGTGCGGCCGGAAGGAGTGTACTCAGTCGACCTGAGTAGTTTTGGCACTCGCGACCGCCGTCGTCCGGGAGCGAGGGCGCGGGTGTGGCTCTTCTGGCAAGCGGGACGTCGATCCGCGCGTCGGCGTCATCGCGGTCCACGTCGCGGGCCGGCCGGTCGGTCGGGTCGGGCACGGTGGGCGGCGGAACGACCGACGCCCCGTGGCGGCCGGAAGCCAGTCAAGGCACCTGCGGGCGCGGCGGCGCCTAGTCGGAGAGATGGCTGATTGCGGCGGTGATCGTCTCGAACTCGGAGGCGGTCACGAGGCGGAAGTTGAGCTGCTGGATGGCGATCGTGTTCGGAGTCAGCGGGGGAAGGATGCCTCGGATGTAGTCCTCGTTCAGGCCCCACAGTCGGATCGGGGCCTGGTAGAATCGCAGCGACCACGGCTCCGTGCCGACGGCGCTGAAGAAAAACGCGACCATCGACCCACGGATGGCGAGCGTGTTGGCCGAACCCGCGCTGCTGGTATACCAGTCCTCGAGCAGTCGCGGGTAATTGTGCACGCCGCCGCTGTAGGCGCCGGTCGTCGTGTTCGACCGGACGATACCGGTGAGAAACGCCGCGGAGATCTCGGTGGAATAGGGGACCAGCTTCGAACTGTTGGTTGATCCTAGCGATGCGTCAGCCGTCGTCCACCACGGCAGGCGGCCGGGCCTGGAACTCGTGTTGATTCCGTCGATCCTGTTGCTTGTGGACGGCGCCGAGGTGCCCCAGGAGGTGCTGTAGCTTGTATAGGTGTCGATGCGATGCTTGCTATAGGCGTCATTCCACCCGCGCGTCTGTACGTAGTGGCCGGAACCGTTGTTTTCGAAGATCGGCTGCGAGAGCACGACGATCGCATCCGCCATGATCGCGGTCGGGGCCTCATCGTCGACCTCGGGAAAGCGGGCGCTCGTCGTCGTCGCTCCGGTATGGATCGTGCCGTCGGCGTTGTAGTGCCCCATGATGTACAAGACATCGTTCGTGGCGATAGTGAGGCCCTGCTCGTCCTTGCTGGCGATGCGTCCGCGGCCGTTCACCAGGCGGACGCCCGAGTCGTGGCGATCAGGGATCTCGACAGTGTCCGCGTCCTTTTCCTCGGCGTCGACGGACAGGACGTAGATGCCTCCGTTCCAGAACCAGTTGGACCCGATGGGAGTGCCGCCATTGGCGTCGAAGATCGCATGGGCGTCGGTCAGCGTCTCACTGGTGGGGGTGCCCGAGGCGTTGAAGATCGAGTTTGTCCACGTGGCCGACTCGGGAACGGTCGTCTTGTAGACCGTGGAGCTGTTCAGGCCGTTGATCGAGCGATCGACGGCCTTCTTCAGGTTCGTCATGTCGATATCGATCTTCCGAATCTTCCGCGCGGTGTGCGGATAGGTGCCGCTCGGGGACAGGCGGTGGCCGTTGGTGACCCGGCGGAGGTCGTAGAAGTGGTCGGCCCCTGCACCGAAAACATCCGTGCCCAGGCGAACGACGGCGTTGGCGTACGGCTGGCTCGTCCCATCGGTGGTGGCGGTGACGGGTGCGTTCGCGAGGGTCGAGGTGATCCGGCCTGCCCCGCTGGGTCCGTAGTAGAGCTGCCCCGGCAGCACGACCTCGCGACCGGCGCTGGTGTAGACCCGGTAGCTGACGGGATCCATCGTCCGCGAGCCGACGTTGGGGATATAGACCGAGCGCTCCTCGTCGTCGGGATTGACCACGATGATCAGGCCTGACTTGCGCGCGAGTTGCATGCTCTTTTCGCCTGCGCTGTCGCTTGCCGTGGGGGCCGCGATGAACGACCGCCCGGCGGCTCCGTTCGCGCCGTTGATCACGAGGGCGTCCACGCCGTTCGCCCGGGTGCGCAGGTTGGTGCTGTAGACGGTTTCGGCCCAGTCGCGGAACGCATTGCGCGTGGTCTCGGTTTCGGTCGAGCTGTTCCAATAGTAGTCGCGCCAGACGCCGCCGCTGCTGCGCACCGCCGTGCTGGCGCCGGAGATCGGGTGCTTGAGGTAGACGTGGTCGGTGTAGTCGGTCGTATCCAGGACACCATGCCGCATCATGTAGAGGAGCGGCTGATTGCCCTTCTTGGCGTAGAATCCGCCGGCCGCGGAAACGCGCCCCATGAAGGTCAGGTTGACGCCGCTGCTGCTCTGCTTGCGCACGAAGATGTCGCCGTTGGAGTGGACCGGGCCGTAGACGGTCATCTGCGGGCCGGGAAAGATCTCAAGATCGACGGGGTCGCCCGGGTCGCCGCCATAAAAGATCGAAAACGTGAACAGCGGCATGATGTAAGCCTCGAGGTACTGGGCGACGTGGGCCGTGCTGGTGTGTCCGCCGGCGGAGATGGTCGCGCGGGTGGCGACCGGGATGCGGCGGCGGTAGGCGTAGTTGCCTGCGTAGTCGTTGTTGCGGTACTCGGTATTGGCGGGATCGAGGTAGAGGAGCTGATCCATGCCGTCGATAGCCTCCATGCCGGCGTAGACATCGATGTCGTTGATCTGGTAGCTGGCGTTCGCGAAGTAGTCGTTCGGCGGCGCGTGCAGGGTCTCGTCTCCCGAGAAGTCCGTCGACGTGAAGTCGGTCGTGCTCTCGAGCATGTTCTTCACCTGGGCCACGACATACTCGGAGGCGCTTTCCGCGGTGTTGCGCGCCTCGAGGGTCAGGACGCTGGAGCGATTCATGCGTTTCTCCGACACCGCGAGCGTGAGCACGCCCGCGGCGATGACGGCTGTTATCAGGCAGAGCACCAGGGCGGCAATGACGGCCGAACCCCGAGTCTTCCCGGGACGGCGCGAGCGGATGGAGTTCATGGTCATCGGCGGGGTGAGATCGTGAAGTTGTAGGCGGAAGCCGAGCGGCGCGCGGGGCCGTTGTCGGTGCCCTCGGTCTCCATGCGGAAGTTCACCGAGACGGCGCGGTCGTTGTGGTTGAAGAAGATCGGCTTCACCTCGGAACCGTCGGACGGGATGATCCCGGAGACGTTGTAGGAGACGAGCGTCGGGTGGCTGCCGCGGTTGTCGGAGAGGTTGACGTGGTCATTCACCAGCTCGTTGAGCGAAAGCGTCTGGTCGGCCTCAGGGATCGCCAACTCGAGGTAGCGAATCGGGGCTCCCGCGTCGACGTCGAGGGTGTCGCGGAAATACACGCGCAGGCGCGTGATCGCAGACCGGCGGTCCGGGTCGTCACGGTATTCGAGGACGACGCAGTCGCCGCTGAGTCCGGAGGCGAGCGGCTTGTTGATCTCGGCCGAGTCCTCATCGGCGCCGATCAGGTCCGCGCTGCCGTCCAGGGACGCGTAGCTGGTCATGACGAAGTAGGCGTTGGCGTCGATCGTGTCCTTGGCGAATCGATCGGTGAACATCCGGATCTTCGAGTTGAGTTCGAGACGCCGGGAGGAGTCATAGACCATGCGGGACGAGCTGATCAGGGCGCCGACGCCGACGCTGAGCGCCACTGTCGCGATGGTGGTGGCGACCATGATCTCCAGGAGCGTGAAGCCGCGGCGGCGGCGCGTGCGTGGGTGGATCGGGCGGTTCATGGTCAGGTGGCTCGGTCGATCTGGCGCTTGGCCCGGACGAAGCGGATGCAGTCACGGAAGGTGCGCCGGGCCGAACCGTTGTTGATGGTGTAGGTGTAGATGAGGGTGACGCGGGTCATCGCCTCCATCGCGTCGGGCTGGTAGTCGGGCTCGATCCAGATCCACAGGTCTATATTGAGCGGCTGGATACGGACGCCGTTGGTCTGGCTGAGGTCGAATGGCCCGATGACGTTCGCAGTGGCGCCGACGTCGGCCGCCGAGGCCGTCGCCGCCGGGAGCGACTCCGGCGGGCTGCCGCTCGAGAGCTCCAGGAACACGTTGGGAAGGGTGGAGTTGTCGACGCGCACCTTTACGTGGTCGCTCCCGCAGTCGTCGTCGGCCGCGGAGGGCAGCTGGTTGATCGTCGTGTCGTCGGAAAGCGTGACCGTCTTCATCTGCTCCACGATGCCGTAGATGATGCTGGTGGCGGCGTTCTGGATGATCGCCTCCTCCGACATGCGACGGGCAAAGAGCGCGGTGCCGAGCGCGGTGATGGATATCATGGCGATCAGCACGAGACCGATCACCACTTCGACCAGGGAGAATGCTCGGCGAGTTGGTCGACGTGGTTTGTGACGCAGGGACTTCACGCCTTGACTATACGGCGCCCGGGCACGCCCCGTTAGGGGCGTCGTCCTCTCTTAAGCCCCGGGGTGACCGTGCCGAATGGGGCTAGCACGGTCCCTCAATCCGCGATGAGGGATCCCTGCAATCCGAGCTTGGACCCGCTCGAGCCCTGGCGCGGCCATGATCCGGTGGGTCACGGGGTTGTGCGGCTGGACGCGATCACTTCGTGGCGTGGACAAACAGCGCCACCGCCTGCGACCGGCGTGTCACGTCGAGCTTGTCGAAGATGTTCGCCACGTAGTTTTTGACCGTCTTTTCGCTGAGGCCGAGGTCGTTCGCGACCTCCTTGTTGGTGCGACCCTCGGCGATGAGCGCGAGCACGCGCTTTTCCTGCGGGGACAGTATCGTGAGCGGGTTGTTGGGGCTGCCTTGGCGCGCGAGGCGTATCACCCGCGCGGTGACCTCGGGATCGAGGATCGAGCGGCCGGCGGCCACGTCGTGGATGGCGCGCTCGAGGCCACGGGCGTCGATTTCCTTGAGCACATAGCCCGCGGCGCCGCTCTCGATCGCGCGCGCGACGAGTGTATCGTCGACCACCGAGGTGAGGAAGAGCACGCGCGGAC
>JACSRI010000166.1 GCA_014879845.1 Opitutaceae bacterium | reverse complement strand
ACGCTCATCCTCGTGGCGGCGGTGGCGTTGACCGTGCTCGGCGTGACGGTGTTGTTCAGCGCGAGCATGTCGATCCGCACGGATCCGTACTTCTTCGTGCGCCGGCAGATCATCTTCGTCGGCGCGGCGCTGGTGATCGGATTCCTCGCCGCGCGGCTCAACTTCGAGCGCCTGCGCGGACTCACCTGGTGGCTGGTCGGCATCGTCGCCATCGGCCTCGTGCTCGTCCTCATCCCGGGCATCGGCGTGGAGGTCAACGGCAGCCGCCGCTGGTTCGAGTTCGGCCCGATCCGGCTGCAGGTCTCCGACTGCGCCAAGGTCGCGATGGTCTACGCCCTCGCGCACTACCTGGCCAACCACCAGAAGGACATCGGTCATTTCCTCCGCGGCTTCGTGTATCCGCTCGGCGGAGTCGGCCTGTGCGCGCTGCTCATCCTGCTCGAGCCCGATTTCGGCACGGCCATGCTCGTGGGCGCGGTCGGGGCCACCATGCTCTGGCTGGCCGGTGCGCGGTTGATCTACCTCATCCCGAGCGTGCTGCTCGGGGCGGCGGCGCTCGGCGTGGCCATCCTGCACAACCCGGTCCGGCTCGCGCGCATCACCTCGTTCCTCGACGTCGAGGCCAACCGCAGCGACGGCGCCTACCAGCTCTGGCAGGCCATCCTCGCCTTCGGCGCGGGCGGCGTGCAGGGCGTGGGCATCGGCAACGGGCGCCAGCAGATGGCGTTTCTGCCCGAGGCGCACACCGACTTCATCTTCGCCATCGTGGGCGAGGAGCTCGGGCTCGCGGTGACGCTCGGTGTGGTCGTGGTCTTCGCGCTGATCTTCCTGGCCGGCATTATGCACATGCGCCGCGCCCCGAATCTCTTCCAGTACCTGCTCGTGGGCGGCTGTCTCATGCTCCTCACGCTCCAGGCCATCATCAACCTGGGCGTGGTCACGGGCCTGCTCCCGACCAAGGGCATGTCGCTGCCGTTCATCAGCTATGGCGGCTCGAACCTCATGCTCATGGCCACGGTCGTCGGGGTGATGCTCAACACGCAGACCGCCTGGTCGCGTCCGCTGCTGAAGGATCGCGACACCGAGTTCAAGGAGGTGGCCGCGTGAGCCTGCGCTTCCTCCTCGCCTGCGGCGGCACGGGCGGGCACCTCTCGCCTGGTATCGCTCTGGCGGAGACACTGACCGCGCGCGGTCACCACTGCACGCTGCTCATCAGCAGCAAGCAGATCGACGCCCGCCTCGGGAAGAAGTACGACGGCCTCGAGTTCGTGCGCATGCCGGGCACGGGGTTCTCGCTGCACCCGGTGCGGCTCGCGCGCTTCGTCTCGAGCCAGGCCAACGCCATCCGCTTCTCCACGCAGCTGCTGCGGCGCCTCAAGCCTGACTTTGTCATCGGCTTCGGCGGGTTCACCACGGCGGCGGTCGCCTACGCGGCGCGCGCCCTCGGCGTGCCCGTGGCGCTGCACGAGGCCAACCGCGTGCCCGGTCGGGCGATACGCTTCGCCGGCGCGATCGCGCGCCGCGTGTATCTCCCGCCCGGCGTGCGGCCCGGCCGCCTGCGCGCCTCGGTGGTACGGCACTGCGGACTGCCGGTGCGCCGCGAACTCGTGCGGCTGCCGCGCGCCCGCGCCCGTGCGGCGCTCGGGCTGAACCCCGAGATGAAGACGCTCGTGGTCCTCGGCGGCAGCCAGGGCGCGCGTCCGCTCAACGACTGGGCGAAGGCCGCGCTGCCGCAGTTCGCCCAGGACGGCATCCAGGTGGTGTGCGTGACCGGGCCGCAGGGCGGCGCCGCGGCCGGCTCGATCGAGCATCCCGGCCGCGACGGCCGGCCGGTGCGCACGATGTTTATTCCCTTCTGCGACGACATGGCGACGCTGCTCTCTGCGGCCGACCTCGTGGTCTCGCGTTCCGGCGCCGGCACGATCGCGGAGCTGATCCGCATGCACGTGCCCGCCATCCTCGTGCCCTTCCCGCAGGCGGCCGACAATCACCAGGAGGCCAACGCGCGCTTCTTTGAAAAGCAGGGAGGCTGCTTTGTCGTGATGCAGCCCTATCTCGCCGACCTGACGCGGGAGGTGCGCGAGGTGTTGTTCAACGACTGGCTGCTCTCGCAGTTCCGGCACAACCTGCACCGGCTCGATCGCGACGATCCGGCGGAGTTCATCGCCGACGATCTCACCCGCGAGCTGCGCGAGCGGGATGCCTCGGCGCCGCGGCCACGGGAGGTGCACGCGTGAGCGACGTCCCGCAGACCGCCCTCAGTGCCGCGGCTGCGAACCTGCCGCCGTCTCCCTCGCATCTCCATCTCATCGGTGTGTGCGGCATGGGCATGGCGCCGCTCGCGCTCGCCCTGAAGGCGGCGGGCTGGACGGTCTCGGGCGAGGACAAGCAGTGGCCCGAGGAAGTGGCGGTGTGGTTGCACGCGGGCGGCATCGAGCGGCGCGCGACGGGCGACCTGCCTGCCGCGACCGCGCTGGTCATCTTCTCCTCGGCGGTGGCGCCGACCCATCCCACGCGCGCGGCGGCGTTGGCGCGTGGTGTCCCGATGATGCGCCGCGGGCTCGCGCTCGCCTGTCTCGTGCGAGGCCGGCCGCTCATCGCGATCTGCGGCTCGCACGGCAAGACCACGACCACCGCGATGCTCGCCTGGGCGCTGCGCGCCGCGGGTGTCGAGGCGGACTTTCTCGTCGGCGGCCTGTATGCGGGCGCGACGACGGCCCCGGCCGCGTGGTCGGGCCGCGGCTGGGTGGTGGCCGAGATCGACGAGAGCGACGGGACGATCGAGCATTTCAGCCCGGCCATCACGCTGTGCGTGAACGTGGATTGGGATCATCCCGACCACTACCGCGAGCGGGCCGACATCGACCGCGCCTTCGGCGCGCTCGCCGAGCGCACGGGCCAGGCCGTGTTCTATTGCGCCACGTGCGCGAGTTCGCGGGAGGTTTTTGCAGCCGGCGCGACGCGCGGGGCCGCGGTCATGAGCTTCGGCGAGGGCGGCGACTACACGCTCCTCGGGACAGTGGATGCCGCGCCGGCACCGGGGCAGACGCTCCGTCTCGGCGGGCGCTTTGGCGGCGCGGCCCTCGAGGCCCGGCTCTCCGTGCCCGGACACTTCAATGCAGTCAACGCCACCGCCGCGCTCGCCGTGGCGGCCTACGCGGGCGCGTGCGATGTCACCGCGCTGCTCGCGGCCTACCCGGGTGTGCGCCGGCGCCAGGGCGTGCTGCTCGAGCGCGGCCCGCTCTCGGTGATCGAGGATTACGCGCACCATCCCGCCGAGATCGAGGCGCTGCTGCGCGCGATGCGCGCGCGCACGGCCCGGCGGCTCGTGGTGATCTTCCAGCCGCACCGCCACTCGCGCACGGCGCAGTTCAAGGACGCCTTCGCGCGTGTCCTCGCGACGGCCGATCGCGTGTGGTTGCTCGACGTCTACTCGGCGGGCGAGTCGCCCGTGCCGGGCGGCGCATCCTCGGATGTGCTCGCGGCGATGCGCGTGCTCGCGGGGGCGCCCGAGGTCGAGCTGCTCGCCGATCCGGCGGCTGCGCCCGAGGCCATCGTCGCCGGATTGCAGCGCGATGATCGCGTGCTCTTTGTCGGCGCGGGCGACATCGACGCCGTGGCGCGTGCGACGGTCGCGAGGCTCGCGTCGGTTGAATTACCCGGATGGCGCGAGGCGCTGGTGGCGCGGGTGCGTGCGTCGCTCGCGCCCGAGACAATCCTGCGGGTGGATGAGCCGCTGGGCGCCAAGACGACCATGCGCGTCGGCGGACCCGCTGAACTCTATGCCGAGCCGGCGTCGACCGCGGACCTGCAGACCCTGCTCGCGGCGGCGCGCGCGATGCGCGTGTCCGTGCACCTGCTCGGGCGCGGGTCCAACCTCATCGTGCCCGACGACGGTGTGCGCGGCTTGGTCGTGCGGCTGCAGCATCCGCACTTTGCGCGGTTTGTCTGCCTGGGGCCGGGGCGCTACTGGGCCGGGGCAGGGCTGCGGCTGAAGGAGCTGTGCGGCAGCGCCGTGCGGATGGGCGAGGGTGGTTTCGAGTTTCTCGAGGGCATCCCCGGCACCGTCGGCGGCGCGTTGCGCATGAACGCCGGCGCCATGGGCGGCTGGATGTTCGATATCGTCGAGCAGGTTCACTTCCTCGCGCCGGACGGGACGCTCCACATCCGCCGCCGCGAGCAGATGCACATCGAGTATCGCTCGTGCGCGGAACTCGAGGGCGCGATCGCGATCGGCGCCGTCCTGGTCGCGCGCTCCCGCGAGGAGAGCGCGGCCATCCGCGCGCGCATCGTCGCCTACCAGGAGAAACGCCAGCTCTCCCAGCCGCGCGAACCGAGCGCGGGATGTGTATTCAAGAATCCCCCGGGCGACTCCGCCGGGCGGATCATCGACGAACTCGGGCTCAAGGGCCTGCGCATCGGCGACGCCGAGGTCTCGACCGTGCACGGCAATTTCATCATCAACCGCGGCCAGGCCACCGGCTCGGACGTGATCGCCCTCGTGCGCCGCGTGCGCGACGAGGTGCGCGCGCGTCGCCACATCGAGCTCGAGCCCGAGGTCCTGCTCTACGGCCGCACCTGGAACGACGTCCTGTGAACTCCGCCTCCTCCGCCCACGATCCCATCATCGCCGTGTTCCGCGGCGGCGTCTCGCCCGAGCGCGAGGTGTCGCTCGGCTCGGGCAAGGCCGCGCTCGAGTCGCTGCGCCGCGTCCACGCTCGGGTGGAGGATTACGTCATCGAGGACCGCGCCGTCCCGGCGGCGGTCGATGCGCGCACGCACGTGGTGTTTTCCACGCTCCATGGCGTCTTCGGCGAGGATGGCGGCATGCAGGCGCTGCTCGAGTCGAAGGGGATCCACTACGCCGGTTGCGACGCGCGCTCGAGTGCGCTGTGTTTCGACAAGCAGCGCACCAAGCAGGCTGCGGCCGCCGCCGGCGTGCCGGTCGCGCGCGGCGTCCTCGCCTCGCGCGCCGACGCCGTCCGGGCCGCGGCCATCGTGGCCGATCTCGGCGCCGATCTCGTGGTGAAACCCAACTGCCAGGGCAGCAGCGTCGGACTCGCCTTCGTGCGCGACGCCGCGGGCCTGGCCGCTGCGCTTGCTTCGGCGGGTGACGACGGCTGCATCGTCGAGCAGCGCATCGCCGGCACCGAGGTGACGGTCGGCGTGCTCGACGGCGAGGCCATGGCGGTGGTCGAGATCGTGCCGGCGAGCGGTACGTTCGACTACACGAGCAAGTACACCAAGGGGCTCACCGAATACTTCGCGCCGGCCCGTCTCGACGCGACGCTTACAGCGCTGCTGCAGCGCCACGCGGCGGCAGCGTTCGCCGCGTGTCAGTGCCGCGACTACGCGCGCATCGATTTCATGATTGGCAGCGGCGCGCGGCCGGTGATGCTCGAGATCAACACACTCCCTGGTTTGAAGGAGACGAGTCTTCTCCCGATGAGCGCGCGTGTGGTCGGGTTGGATTTCGACGCGCTGCTCGCCCGCATGACCCGACCCGCCATCGACCGCTTCCGCGCGGTCAGCTGCAGCACCGGCACATCGCAGCCCGCCGCGACACGCCCATGAGCACCGAGGTCGAACATCCCGAGACCCAGTCCTGGCGGGGCATCAGCCAGAGCGTGAGCGCACGCGCGATGAGCGCGCCCGGGCGGCGCCGCATGAGCATGAACATCGTGCGCGGCACGTTCACGGTCGTCGCGCTGGCCGGCCTGGCGGCGCTGGGCGTGTATCTGGTGCAGGGATTCCAGCGGCCGGCCGAGACGCTGGCTCCGGTCGTGAAGGCCGAACCGCTCCGCGAGGTGGTCGTGCTGACCGACGGCGTGCTTAACGAGGCGTGGGCCCGCGAGGCGCTGGCCCTCCCGGACGGCATCGCGCTGATCGCGGTCGATCTCGACGCGGCGCGCGCCGCGCTCCTGCGCACCGGACAGGTGAAGAGCGTGGTCGTGGCCCGCGAGTTCCCCGACACGCTGGTCGTGACGATGGAGGAGCGCGTGCCGGTCATCCGCATCATGGCTGCGATCGAGCCCGGCAAGCTCGAGCCGCTCGTGGTCTCCCGCGACGGCGTGGTCTATCGCCCGATCAACAACAACCCGATCATGCTCCAGTCGTTGCCATGGCTCGACGGCGTGCGACTCACGCGCCAGGGCGAGGGCTTCGCGCCGCTGGCCGGGATCGACGATGTCTCCGACCTGCTCCTCGCCGTGCAGCAGGAGGCCCCGCATCTCGCGACCGAATGGCGCGTGGTGTCGATGGAGGAGCTGCCGCGCCTCGTCGTGCGCACCCGCGCGATCAAGCAGATCGTCTTCGATACGATCAACGTGCGGCGCCAGCTCGCCTGGCTCGACCACATCCTCGACCAGGAGGGCCGCCGCGCCGAGCCGCGCGCGATTGAGCGCATCGACCTCTCCATCGCCGCGCGCGCGCAGCCGCCGGCCGTTCCGCAGGTGGTCGTGAAGTATGTCCTCACCGACATCACCAGACCCCGCGGCAGCAGCCGCACGCCCGCGGCCTCGTCGGCCGGAGCGCGACTGGTCCGCACCCAGTCCGGCGCCCGCTCGACGCAACGCGCGAAGCCCACGCGCACCGGGCTTTGATTTTCTCCTTCCTCCCTCATTCCCCACAGTCCTGCAGTCCTTCCTCCCCGTCCACGCATCATGGTTTCCAAAGGCAGCTACATCGGCGCGATTGAAATAGGCACGTCCAAGGTCGCCGTCCTCATCGGCGAGGTCCTCGGCGACCGCCGCCTCAACATCGTCGGGCTCGGCACGAGCTCGTCCCGCGGCGTGATCAAGGGCGACGTGGCCGACTTCAAGGCCGCCAGTGATTGCACGCACGCCGCCATCCTCGCCGCGGAGCAGCGCGCCGGCGTGAAGGTCGACGCGGTGTATCTCGCCCAGAGTGGCAGCCACCTCGCGGGCTTCGTCCACGAGGCCGGCATCGGCGTGTCCTCGGCCGACAACATGGTCAGCCGCGACGACATGGAGCAGGTGATGGCCCTCGCCAAGGGCAAGGCCCTGCCCAAGGACCGCACGATCATCCACCACATCCGCCGGCCCTTCCGTCTCGACGGTCGCATCGTCGGCGATCCCGAACATCTCGAGGGCCAGCGTCTCGAGGTCGGCTACTGGACCGTGCACGGCAACGCCGCGCGCATCGCCGACCACATCCACATCGTCAACGGCTTCACCCTGCGCGTGGAGGACCTCATCCTTTCCAGTCTCGCATCCGCCGCGATCGTCGCGACCGACGAGGAGAAAAAGAACGGCGTGCTCGTCATCGATATCGGCCGCGGCACGACGGACTGGGCGCTCTACCACGACGGCTACTGCTACCTCACCGGCGCCGTGCCGGTCGGCGGCGACCACATCACCAACGATCTGAGTCTCGGCCTTCGACTCACCGCCGTGCAGGCCGACGGGGTCAAGCTCCGCTACGGCCGCGCCAACGCCGCTCCGGGCGCCTCGAAGAACGAGAAGGTCTGGCTCAATGGCAACTTCGCCATCGGTGACAAGATGCTCGCGCGCGCCGCCATCGACCAGGTCGTCTCGGCCCGCGTCGACGAGATCCTGCAGGTGGTGAAGAAGCAGGCCGGAGAGTTGATCCGTCCCGAGGTCCTGCGCTCCGGCATCATCCTGACCGGCGGCACCTCGCGCCTGCCCGGCATCGACGAGGCCGCCGCGCGCGTCTTCGGCATCTCCTCGCGCGTCGGTGAAATGCCGGCGTGGGTACGTGACGACTTGCGCGATCCCGCCTACGCCACCGTGCTCGGCCTGCTTTACTACGGCCTGCACTGCCGCCAGTCGCGCGCCGCCCAGCCCGGACGCGCCTCCACGTGGATTCGCAAGCTCGGCAAATACCTGGTGCCGGCCTGAGGACCCTTTTGCTCCCGGAAACTCACTCTTCGTTCTTCCAAACCGTCCTGCGACGTCGCGCCACCGGCCCACTCGATACTCCCATCCCGCCACTCTCCGCCATGTCCGACCACGCTCCTGAACTTCCCTCCTTCTCCGAAGCCGCCGCGCACGCGGGCGTGCCGCCCGATGAACGTCCGGTGAACATCAAGCTCATCGGCGTCGGCGGCGCCGGCGGCAACGCGGCCGACCGGCTCCAGCTCGCGAGCCTCGAGCGTGTATCGTTCGCCTCGGTCAACACCGACAGCCAGGCGCTCGGCTCCTCCGTCGTGCAGGAGAAGCTGCTCATCGGCCGCGGCGTGACGCGTGGTCTCGGTGCGGGCGGCGATCCCGAGCTCGGGCGGCTCGCCGCCGAGTCCGACCGCGAGGCCATCACCGCGATGGTGCGCAACAGCGACCTCGTCCTCCTCGTCGCCGGCATGGGGGGTGGCACCGGCAGCGGCGCCGCGCCCGTCGTCGCGGAGATCGCCGCCAAGTCCGGCGCCGTGGTGATCGCGTTCGTGACCATGCCCTTCACCTTCGAGGGCGGCCGGCGCGGCAAGCAGGCGGAGGACGGCCTCATCGCGCTGCGCGCGGTGGCCGACGCGGTCATCCCGCTCCCGAACGACATGCTTCTCCAGCAGGCCGAAAGTGATGCCAGCGTGCTCGCGGCGTTCGCCCGCGGCGATGAGTGGATCGACCGCGCCGTGCGCTCGATTACCGGCATGCTTTTCCGGACGGGCCTGATGAATCTCGATTTTGCCAGCCTGCGGGAGATCTTCGCCTTCCGCGGCGGCAAGACCCTCTACGGACTCGGCTCGGGCGAAGGCGCCGAAGCGGTCAACGCCGCGATCGAGGACTTTCGCAACTGCCCGCTCCTGCACACCCCGGAGTTTTCGCGCAAGGCCGACCGCCTGCTCGTCAACATCATCGGTGGGCCCGATCTCAGCCTCGACGACGTGCAGCACATCATGTCCGTCGTGACCGAGGAGTTCGGCCGCAACCCGCACGTCGCGATGGGCGCGGTCATCGACGAGAGCTGGAAACAGCGCGTCGAGATCTGCGTGATCGGCACGACCGACGTCAATGGCCGCGCCGGCCGTCGTGCGTTGCCCGAACGCGTGATGGCGCGCAGTCGCATCGCCGGCCGGGCCCAGGCCGTCGAGGAAGCGGCGGCCGCCAAGGTCACGCCCGCCGAGCGCGAGGTGGCCGAGGCCATGGCCGGGGACGATGGCGAGGGCCCGACCACGGCCCGCTCGGCCCGGCCCAAGACCCACCGCGCGCCCGTGCAGCAGGAGGAGTTTGCCTTTGGCGACGCCGAGTCGCGCGGCCATTTCGACAACACCGACCGCACCATCTTCGAGGGCGAGGACCTCGACATCCCGACCTTCCGCCGCCGGGGCATCAAGATCGTCCTGTAGGGCGGGGCCCCGGAGGCTCGATCGCGAGTTTTCGGATGGCGTCCCGCATCGTTCCCTCTGAACTGGGCGCACTCCCGCGCCTCGCACCCGCCCCCCGTGCGGATGCGCTCCCCATCCATGCACTCACCGGCTGAGCTGAAAGACCAGTCACGCGAATTCTCCGTCGAGGAGCTTTTCTTCTCCATCACCGACCCGCGCGGCGTGATCACGGCGTGGAACGACGTGTTTGTGCGCATCAGCGCCTACGCGCCGGGGGAACTCCAGGGCAGCCCGCACAACATCATCCGGCATCCGCACATGCCGCGCGGTGTCTTCCAGATGCTCTGGGAGGCGATCCAGGCCGGACGGGTGTTTTCTGGATACGTGAAGAACCGGGCGAAGGACGGCGCCTTCTACTGGGTCTACACCGTCGTCGCACCCATCGCCGAGGGATACCTCTCGATCCGCTTCAAGCCGACGGGGCCGCTGCTCGCCGCGGCCGTCGAGGGACTCTACCGCGACGCGCTCGCCCACGAGGCCTCGGTCAAGGCCGGCGGTGCCAGCACGGCGGATACGGCGCGTGCGGGAGCGGCCTTCATACGGCAGAAGATCGCCGCCCTCGGCTTCACCAGCTACGACACGTTTTCGCAGCATGCGTTTGCCGAGGAGATGCGCCACCGGGACGAGGCGCTCAAGCGCGCCGGCCGCGCGGAGCCGCCGATGCGGCTCGATTCCGGCACGGGTCCGCAGGCCCGCGAACTCGCGGACCTCTACCCGGTCGCCCGGCAGGCCAGCCTCGCGCTCAGGAGTCTCTTCGGAAAACTCGACGTTTTCTCCAGCCTCAGCGGCGAACTGCGCAAGAAGGCGGAGTCGGTGCTCAAGACAACCGAGGACTTCCACCTCAACGCGATGAACGCCAACATCGCGGCCCAGCGCCTCGGCGCGCAGGCGGTCAGCCTCGGCACAGTGGCGACGTTCCTCGGGCACTACGGCCAGATCCTCGCCCGGGAGATCGGCGAGCTCGACCGCCAGATCACGCTCACCACCGACGCGACCGAGGCGGCGACCTCGTCGATCGCCACGGCGCGGCTGCAGATCGAGATGATCCTCTTCTTCATGACCGAACTCGGACGGATCGACGGGACCTTGGCCCGCGACGGGGCCGAGCACCTGCGCCAGCTTCCGCGGCTCGAGCGCGCCTTTGCCGCGACGCTGCGCCAGACGCGCGAGGCCATCCGCGCCCTGCAGGTGCGCGTGCCGGAGATCCGGATTCACAACGAGACGCTTCTCACCACCGTGCTGCGCCTCGAGATGACCCAGGTCTCGGGCCTGACCGAGTCGGCCCGCGTGCTCGAGGGCACGGACCTGCGCGACATGTTCGCGAGCTTCCGCGCCGAGATCGCCGGCGTGCGCACCGACCTGGAGAACCTCGGCAATTCCACCGAGGAGCTCGGACGCCTGGTCGACTCCACGCCGGCCGCGCTCGTCCAGATCGTGGATGCGACCGCCCCGCTCAAACACCGGCTCGCCACGCTCGCCGGCGGTGAAGCGGTCGCCGCCGCAGCTGACTGAGCGAGCCGTGGCGCCCGGGCTCAGGCCGCGCCTGGCGCCGGGCTGAGCAGGTGCTTGACGACGTCCGCGGCCGTGTAGGTCTCGGCGTCGGGCGGGAGAAAACGGGCGACCCGGGCGACCTCGTCGCCCGCGGTGATGAGCGGCAACTCGGCCCCGCCTTCCGTGCGGACCTGGGCGAGACCGACGGTCGCGAGCAGCCCGTTGCACAGGCACTTGCGGCCGGCGAGTTCGGCCGGGGCTCCGCCCTTGCGCACCCAGTCGGCCTCGGGTTCGGCGGCGCAGCGATAGCCGAGCGTGCCGTCCTCCTTCACGTAGGCCTGGCGCAGGTAGCCGAGGTCACAGATGCGCTCGCGCGCGGCGTATTCGGCCTGGCCGGACAGCGTGCCTCCGGCCTGCACGACCTTGAAGGGAAAACCCGTGGGCGAGGCGAGCGGGTCGGTGAAGACCCGGGCGCCGCCCTCGCGGGCGAGCTGGAGCACCTGGCGACGGATGTGCGGCTCGATGCCCGACTCCTCGCAGAACGCGAAGGCCGTGCCCACCTGGATGCCTTCGGCGCCGAGGGCGCGCGCGGCGGCGAGGCCCTCGGGATCGCCGCGCGAACCGGCGCGCCAGAAGGGCAGGCCCAGTTCGCGGATCTTGGCGAAGTCGACCGCGTCGCGCGGACCGTAGACCGGCTCGCCCGCGGGCGAGAGCTGGAGCGGACCGCGGGGCGGGGCGTTGTGGCCGCCGGCCACTTCGCTCTCCACCACGAAGCCATCCACGCGACCGTTGGACTTGCGCGCCAGCGTGATGGCGAGCGTGGCGGACGAGACGATGGCGATGAAGCGCGGGCGTTCGAGGCGCGGCGCGGGTCCGTGTCCCTCGAAGAACGCCTGCGGGTCGAAGCGCGAGACCGCCTCGGCGCCGGGCGCGGCGCCCTCGGTGTCGACCTTGAGTTCCGCCGGCTCGCCGACGGCGAAGCGATCCAGCGCGCCGGGAATGAGGCGCGGGATGCCCGCGCCCATGATCACGTAGCCGACGCCGGCCAGCATCGCGCCGAAGAGTGAGGCGAGCGTCGCCACCTGGATTTTCTCGAGAAGGTTGATCCCGACCGGGTGGTCGTGCCCCTCGCGGGCGAGAAACACCTCGGCGAAACCGCCGGCGACGTTGAGCTCGGTCCATGCGGCCGAAGGCGCGACGCCGGGCATGGGCACGGCCTTGAACGCGGCGTCAGGCGCCTTGCCGCCCTCGACGAAGAACGAGCGCATGACGCGCTCCGCGACCGCCGGGATCGGGAAGTGGGCGAGCGCGCGGCGCATGTGGCCGCCGGGATCGCCTTGCTGCAGGCGACGGGCGAGCACCACGCCGATGATCGTGCCGGAGACCACGCCGAGCTGGCCGAGATGTGAGACGGCGCGGGCGAGGCGCCAGTTGGAGACGGCGACACCCATGCCGCCCTGAATGATCGTGGGAAGTGACACTGCGTATTTAATCTCTGGGGAGCCCAAGACACGGGAGGGACGCCGCGGTCGACCAGACGAGACGTCGCAAACACCTTCGCCCGATCGTTCACGACAGGTTGCCCGTGAATGAACAGTTGGACCTCGACTAGCGCTCGAAATTCCGGCCGCGGCAACTGTTTATTCGCACCCTACGGGAAACGGAGCGGAATGTGGCCTGCACGGGGTGGTTTGAGGCCGCCAAGCCCGTCTTGCCGTTGCGGACCTTTGGCCAAGGTCGGGCTTGTCTGGGGGCGGGATTTTCGACTCTTTCGCGGCGCCCCTAGTGTCGTCCCATGCTGCCAAACGACGAGCTTGCCCGACTGATCGAGCCGTACGGGCTGGACGGTGACGGCCTGGTTTTTGTCCGCTACAGTCAGAATCTCGTCTATCGACACGCCGGTGAGCGAGGCGACGTGATCGTCCGCCTCTCGATGGGACGGCACCGGACCTTGGCCGAGGTCGAGGCGGAGCTGGCGTGGATCCGCGACCTGCGCGCCCACGGGGTGCCGGCCTGTGCGCCGCGTCCGACGCGGGACGGGCGGATGTGTGTGGGGGCCGAAACCGCCGGAGAGCCGGTCGTGGTGGCCTGTTTCGAGCACGCGCCGGGGCGGCCGATCAACCCGAGTGATCTCGATGATGCGATGTATGCCCGCCTCGGCGCGCTGGTCGCGCGGATGCACGGGGTCGCGCGCGCCGGGCCGAGGTACGCCCGACCTGCCTGGTTCGAATCGCGCCTGCTCGTCGACGATTTGTCCGCGCAGGGCAGCCGGTTGCCGGTGGCGTTTCGCGAGGGCGTGGGCCGCCTCGTGGCCGGGCTGCGCGCGCTCCCGCCCTCAAACCAAGGCTGGGGTCTGATTCACGCCGATGTCAGTTTCGGCAACTGTTTCATCGAGGGCGACCAGCTGTGGATCTTCGACTTCGACAACGCCGAGTACGGCCATTTCGCGCAGGACCTGGCGACGGTGCTCTACGACTCGATCTACTGCCGGGTCCTGAACAAGTTCGCCGATCCCGGCCTGACGGCGCGGATGGCGCCGCGGTGGGCGGCGTTCCTGCGTGGATACGCGCAGGCGGGTGGGACGTGCCCGATCGACGGCGCCCTGCTCAAGGCGTTTTTCCTGCTGCGCGAGGCCATCATCTACGTGCACTACCACCGCGTGCTCGACCTCAAGGCGGCGAGCGACGAGCTGCGCGCAGGGCTGGACGTGATGCGACGCAACGTCGAGAACGGCACGCATCAGGTGGATTTCGACGCGCTTTCGGTCGGGGGATGACCGGAAGTTCGTGTCGGGGTCACTGGCGGATGTCCGGCTCGACCAGGGCGGCGAGTTGCTCGAGCGATTCCTGCCAGCCGAGATAACACATCTCCGCCGGGATCACTGCGGGGACGCCGGCCTGTTCGATGTGGATCTCGGTCCCGCAGGCGACGGCCCGGAGCGCGACGGTGACCGTGATCATGCCGCTGAGATTGGGGTCGTCGAACTTGTCCGTGTAGCGCAGCCGCTCGTGCGGGACCAGTTCCAGGTATTCGCCACCGAAGGAGTGGCTGTGCCCGGTCGTGAAGTTCGTGAACGACATCCGGAACGTGCCGCCGACGCGTGCCTCGGCGTGGTGGACTTTCCCGGTGAATCCGTGCGGCGGCAGCCACTTGGCCATGGCGTCCGGATCGAGGAAGGCGCGATAGACTTTTTCGGGCGTCGTGCGCACGACGCGGTGCAGACGGATGGTGTGGGTGGCGGGAGAGGTGGAGGTGGTCATAGGTCGGTGGATGGTGTCGATCTGAGGTTGAGGGACGGGACGCGCGGCGGGTCTTGGTTCGTGCGCGGAGAGTCCGTTGGGGGGACCTCGTGCATGCCGTGCGTGCACCGAATGCTCAACGAACGAATCCACGCTCGGCGGACATCGAGTCGCCCGTCGTCCTCGGATCCCGTGCACGGCCCGCGGGCTACGTGCCGGCGCGGCCCACCTCGAAGATGAACTCGTAGCGCTCGCCACCCACGGTCACGACGATCTGCAGCGGCTGGCCGGCGCGGATGTCCTCCGCGTGGAGTTTGATCACGCCGCTGCCGGTGCCACCGGGCGAGATCGAAACCGGCACGATCGACTTCACGATCTCGGCAAAACGCTCGTTGCTCGTGGCGCGTGCGGTCGCGCTCTGGTCGAGCATCTTGTCGCGCTCGATCTTCACGATGGCCGAGCTCGGATCGCCGTTCGTGCTCCGCGTCTGCAGGATCTTCTCGGCGCTGGCGCCGGTTTTCTCCCGGGCTTCCTGTTCGGCTTCCTTCTGGATGCGATCGACCAGTTCACCGGCGGTGTAGACGCGCACGGGGTTCGAGCCGGAATGAACCACGACGTCGGAGGCGGCGAACGACAATGGCGTGGCACCACGATTGGTCACGGCCACGTCGAAGGCGGGCAACTCCTCGAGCTTTCGCGAAAAGCCCGGCGTGAGCAGCCGCACCTGGACGACGTCGCGCTTCTCGATGCGCTGCCGCATCGGATCGCCCGCCACGGACGCCGCGGCCGGTGACCTCACGGTGAGTGGACCCGCGGTGGCGCAGCCCGAGACGACGAGGGTGATCAGCACGAGCGCGCCGAGGGCGGGCAGCGCGCGTGTCGGAGTGGATGCATGCCGACGCCTCATGGCGCCGGCGGAGAACGAACGAGATGGGGTCATGTTCGGGAGGGGTGGTCGCGACCGAATCGTGCCCGCAAGCGTCCGCCCACGAGCCCATCCGGCCAACCTCTCATGCGCCGTTTCCCCGCGAAAACCGACGCGATCGGTCCGACTACTCGGCGCGCAGGGCGTCGAGCGGATCGACCTTCGTCGCGCGGCGCGCGGGAACCAGGCAGGCGACGATGGCCACGCCGAGCAGCCCCACGGCGACGAGTGCGAGCGCCGGCAGGTCGAGTCCGACCAGCCTCGGCATGATCGTGTGCAGCACGCGTGTCACGGCGAGGGCGCCGGCGAGGCCGATGATCACGCCGATGACGGTGAGCAGGACGCCGTGCCGCAGCACGAGCTGGAACACGTCGGTCTGCTGGGCCCCCAGCGCCATGCGGATGCCGAATTCCCCCGTGCGCTGCGCCACGAGGTGGGAGATCACGCCGTAGATGCCCAGGGCCGCGAGGCCGAGCCCGAGCGCGGCGAACCACGTGAGCGTCGTCGCCGCGAGCCGCAGGTTTTGCTGCGAGCCCTCGATCTTTTGCGGCACGGTGCTGATCCAGTCGGCCGGCATCTCGGGGTCGATCTCCTCCATCGCCTGGCGAAAGGCGTGGGCGAGCGTCTCCGGCTTCTCGCTACGCACGATCAGGTGCACCCAGCCCCAGGCCTCGTGGGCCAGCGGCTTGTAGACCACCAGCCGCGTGGCGGGCGGGCGCACCGTGGCCGCGCTCTCGACGTCGCGCACCACGCCGATCACCTCGGCCCAGAACGCGTAGCCGCTGTCCATGCTGCACAGACGCTGGCCGACCGCGCTGCGGCCCGGCCAGAGTTGGCGCGCGAGCGTCTCGTTCACCACGACCACGCGCGGGTCGCTGGCCTTGATGTCCTCGGGGAAGAGACGCCCCTCCACCAACTGGATACCGACCGTCGCGAAATAGCCCGAGGTGACCATGACGTGGAAGGCCGACGGAAAGTTCTCCGCCGAGCCCGGCGCCTGGCCCTCGACGAGGACCTGCCGCTCGCCGTTGTAGTCGAACACGGGCATCGACGTGGCGATGGCCGCGCGCTCCGCGCCGGGGATGGCGGCGAGCCGCGCCTCGACCTGCCGGTAGAAGGCCATGCGCGCGTCCTCGTTGGCAAAACGCGTCTCCGGCACCGGCAGCGTGCCGCTCAGCACCCGGGCGGTGTCCCAGCCGGTCTCGCGCGTGAGAAATTTCTCGAAACTCCGGTGCATCACGCCCGCGCCGCCGAGCAGCGCGACCGCGAGGGTGATCTCGCAGACGACAAGCGCCTGGCGCATGCGGTTGTGCCCGCGCCCGGTCGTGCTGCCGCGCGCCTGGCCCTTGAGCACGGTCTGCACGTTCGTGCGCGACGCGAACCACGCGGGCAGGATCCCGAAGAGCACGCCGGTGATCAGCGCCACCAGCGCCGTGAGCGCCAGCACCGGGCCGTCCATCGTCACCGTCAGGCCGGCGCGTCCGTCGATGAGGAAGCGACTCTCGACTACGCTGTTGATCCCTTGGGCCACGAGCAGGCCGAGCAGCGTGCCGCCGACGACGAGGATGAGGCTCTCGCCGAGCTGGCGCAGCACGAGGCGCGCGCGCGAGGCGCCGAGGGCGGCGCGGATGGCGAGGTCGCGCGCGCCGGCCGTGGCGCGTGCGAGCTGGAGGTTGGCGAGGTTGGCGCAGGCGATGAGCAGGACGAATCCGGAGAGCCCGAGCAGCATCCACGAGATGCGGCGACCGGTGTCGTCCATGAGCGCCTCGTGCAGCGGCAGCACGCGGTAGCGGAAGCCGCCGTAGGTCTGCGGATGCCCCTTGGCCTGCTCGACCGCGAGGTTGGCGAGCGAACTCGCGATCTGCGGCGCCGCTCCGGGCGAGCGCATCTTGCCGATGAGCTGAAACGTGCGGTAGTCGCGCCACTCTAGCTGCTCCTTCGTGTAGGCGAGTGGCCGCCAGAGCTGGGTGTTGCCCCAGAGCATGCGGTATTCGAACTCCGGAGGCATGACGCCGATAATCTCCACCGGCTCGCCGTCGAGCCGCAGCGTGCGGCCGAGCGCGTCGGAGCGTCCACCGTAGCGCGACTGCCAGAAGGTGTGGCTGATCACGATCACGCTGTTGCGTCCGGCCTGCGCCTCCTCGGCGGTGAAGGCGCGACCGAGCATCGGCTGCATCCCGAAGGTGCTGAACAGGTCGGCCGTCGCGTACATGCCGGTCAGCCGCTCCGTGCCGTGGCCCTGCTCACTCGCGACGAAGCGCGTGCCGCCCAGCACGGTGAGCGTGTCGAAGGCGTCGGTCTGCGCGGTGATCTCCCGGATCTCGACGGCCGAGAAGACCTCGACCCGCCCCGTGGGCGCGGCGCCGAGGATCTGCACGAGCCGGTCGGCATCGGGGAACGGCGCGCTGCGGAAGAGCAGCGCCTGCACGAGGCTGACCATCGACGTGTTCACCCCGATGCCGATCGCGAGCGTCATCAGGGCGATGCAGGTGAATCCGGGGGCGCGAAGCAGGGAGCGGAGAGCGTGGAGCATGGGAAAAGAAGTCAGGAATCTGGAAACCCGAGGCGGGCGGCGGTCCGATGGGACGCGATCCCACCTCGGGCATCCTCAGGGCATCACTCGTCGAGCCAAAGGATCGTCGTGACGCCGCGCGGGTAATAGCGGCTGCCACAGGTCACGCCGGTGTCGCTGTGGATCTGGTCGCACATGGCGAACTCGCCGCAGCCCGGCTGGCGCTGCCAGTCGGCGTGGACGCGGTCGGCTGCGCGGGCGGCGTCGCTGAGCGCGGCCGGGAAGAGGCGGCGGACGACGTGCTGGGCGAGCGCGATCTTGCTGAACCACGTGTTCGTGCTCGTGCTGCTCATCTTCCAGCCGCCGGAGGTCGCGTCGAGACAGACGCCGGGCTGCATGATGCCCGCCAGGTGCCGCTCGAGCAGGCCGAGGAGTTTTCCGAAGCGGCCCTGGCGGTCGGTCGCGTCCTGGATGCCCAGATACAGGGGATAGACGAAGCCCTCCACCGCCGGGATGATGCGCGAGCGGTTGCCCTTCTCGAACACGGCGGGGAACGACTGCGTCTCGGGCTCGAACTTCGTCGCCACCGCGGCGGCGAGTTGATCGGCCGAGGCGCGCGCGGCGACGGCCTCGCGGGCGAGCTTGAGGCGCGCGAAGGCGCGCTCGAGCAGCACCCAGGCGCCGAGGGCCTTGACGGAGAGGTAGAGGTTGTTGCGGGCCTGGCCGAGGCTCACGTCGAGGCTGTCGTAGGTCGTGATTTCCGCGCCCTCCGGGCCGCAGCGCGCGCTGTCGTGCTTGAGCAGGCCGTCGCGCCGCTTCGGGTCGGGATGGTCGCGGCGGCGCATGCTCTCGGCGCAGGCGAGCAGCGTGGCCTTGCGTTTGCGCAGCCAGGCGGTGTCGCCGGTCTTCTCCGCGTAGCACACCGCGGTGAGCACCCAGTTGAGCAGCTGCTCCATCGTCATGTGTGAGAAGCAGCCGTGCAGGTGGTCGCACTCGTAGCTGGAGCGGCCCGCCGGGGTGAACTGGTTGTTCACGCCCATGTCATGGGTGAAGGCGATGCCGCCGGGCGCGGTGCGGCCGTCCGCGAGCTTGATCCGGTCGGTGTAGGCGTAGCGTGTGGCGAAGAGTTCGAGCGCGTTGCGCACGGCCCACGGGAAGTAGCGCAGCTCGAAGAACACGTGGTCGACGGTGAGATCGAACGTATTCATCATCCGGTACTCACCTTCGTTCACGACCCAGAGCGGGCCCTTCGCGCCCCAGAGGAGCTGCGAACTGCCGAGGTAACTGTGCGCGGCCTGGGCCACGAGGAACTTCTGGTCGTCGTCGAGCTTCGCGCGCGCGAGCTCGCGGTCGCGCGCGGCGGCGAGCTTCTCGTAGGCGGCGCGGTTTTTCAGGCCGTGCGCGAGCACGTCCTCGAGGTCGTCGAACCAGCGCGTGTAGGCATAGCTCGCGCGGATGCCGGTGGTGACCGGGCCGGACTCGAAGAATCCGAGCGCGAGCGGGAACCGCTTCTTCTTGCCGGCGGGCACGGTGAAGACGAGCGCCGTCTCGCCGGCGATGACGTGCAGGCCGCGGTAGTCGCGGAACTTGAGGTTGAGGATGTCGAAGGCCTGGCGTTTCTCGACGTCGCGGCCGGGCAGGGTGGCGTAGCCCCATTGTGTGCCGTGGGCGAAACCCGCGAGCCCGGGCGCGGTGTCCTCGAGAGGACGCAGGATGCCGTCGGGCTCACCGATGCCGAAGATCAGGCGCACCGGCTCGCGGCCGGCGGTGTTGTCGAATTCGATCCACGCGTTGACGTGCGGGGAGAACGCCTGGCGCGCGGCGGCGCGGGAGAGTTTCTGCGGATCGCCGACCTCGCCGAAGGGCGACAGGATCGAGAAGGCGAACTTCGCCGGCGTCGTCCACGTGTCGCTGGCCCAGCCGAGCGTGCGCGTGTAGTCGGCGGGCCCGAGCAGCGTGATATTGGTCGGGGCCTGCGCGGTGGCGGCCTCGCCGGTGAACGCCGCCTCGTTGGATTGCGGCGGCTTGAAAAACGGCAGCATCGCCCAGGGCGCGCCGCCGACCTGGTAGCCGACGTAGACGTTCTGGTTGGCCGGGCCGCGCAGGGCGTGGCCGAAGCCGCCGGGGCGCCCGATCATGCCGATCGAAAAGCTGGCGAAGGCGCCGAGCGGCGCGTGTTGCGTGTAGTAGTTTTCCGGACGGGAGACGGGCAGCGAGGACATGGACGCGTGCGGGTGAGGGTGGATGTGTGCGCGAAAGGGATACGGTTCAGGGCGCCTTGCGGACGAGGGTGGTGAGGCTGCGCGCGGGCAGCGCGAGCGAGTCGGGCGCGCCGGTGAGCGGTGTCTCCCGGAGGCCCTGCAGCTCCGTCGTCACGACCGAGCGCCACGGGCCGGCCGGGAGGCCGCCGAGCGAGAGCTGGCGCGCGGCACCGGTGTTGAGCACATGCACGACGAGTGCGCCGTCCTTGCCGAAGGCGCTGACGAGCACCTCGGGCTGGTCACTGGTCGAGGCGACGGCCGTGCCGTGGTGCGGCGTGAGCGTGCAGAGCTGCTGGTGCATCCAGAGCCGGCCGCCCGGGATCACGGCGCCGTCGGCGCCTGCGCGGGCAAGGGCGTAGTCGCCGGTGTACTGCCAGTAGAGCAGCGATTGCGGGCGCGCGTGGCGCAGGAGATCCTGGTACTGCGCGATCTCGCGCAGGCCGTAGGCGAAGCTGTCGTAGGTGGCGTTGCGGTACGCGCCGGGGTCGACACCGGCCTCGCCCACGAGGAGCGGCACGCCGAGCCAGCGGGCCACGTCGCTCCAGGCGGCGTATTGCGCGGGCGTGCCGTTGCCCCAGCTGTGGAACGAGACGGCGGCGACATGGCGCATGGCCTCGGCGTCGGCCGCCGTCGCGAGCACGTAGCGGTGCGTGTCGCGCGGGTTGGCCGTGTCGCCCAGCAGCATCTTCGTCTTGAAGCCGCGCGCCTGCAGGAAGCCGCCGATGCGCTTGACCATCTCGCGGTGCGCCTCGGGCGAGAAGCCGACGTTCACCCCGAGGTCCGGCTCGTTGAACGAGAACATGTCCGGCTCGGCCTGGTGGTGGGTCTTGAGGTGGGTGAGGTAGCTGCCGATCAGCTCGAGCAGCTCGTCCCAGCGGTCGGCCGCGACCTGGCGCGCGAATGTGCCGAACGGTTTCTGGTTGGGATCGGTGTAGAAGCGCTCAGGCAGGCGCCACGCGCTCAGGATCCACGGCACGCCGGCGCGCTGGATGCGCTGGATGCGGGCGAAGTCGTCCTGGAAGACCGGGCCGGGCGCATCCCGCTGGGTATCCCAGAGGACGGCCTTCAGCTCGTGCCGCGACCACGCGAGCGGGAAGTGCTCGAGCGTGTAGGCGGTGACGGGAGACTCCGTGCCCCAGCAGTAGTTGGCGCCGAAACCATCGAACGGATACAGCGATGTCGCTGGGTCGACCGTGACGCGCGCCGGCGCGCCGGCGGAGCGGCCCGTGAGCGCGAAGCGCGCCTCGAGCGCGGGCTTGTCCTCGGGTGTCCAGGCTCCGGCGTGGAGGCCGACGCGCACGCGGAAGGAGCGAATCGTGCCCTCCCAATGGTCGGTGACCACGACCGGGCGCGCGCGGTCGAGGGTGAGTGCGAACTGCCAGTTGCCCGCGGCGTCGACGAACGCGAGCGTCGCGGCCTCGCCGCGCAGGAGCGCGGGGTCTGCGGGTTTCGTCGCGGTCAGCGGGATGGGCGCGGCGGCGTCCGGGCGCACCGTACCGCCGACAAAGACCCCGCGCGGCACGTCGATCACGTATTCGGCGGCGAGGATGTGCAGCGGCCCGCGGCCGGTGTAGGCGAGCGACGCGGCCACGGCGACGTCGGTGCCTTCGGTCCAGCACACGGCGAAGTCGGCGCTTGCGCTGTTCGGAAAGGTGGTCGTGCCCTTCCAACTCAGTTCGTGTCCGTCGCGCGTGATGGGCGAGCGCTGGTCGTGCGGCTGCATCTCGACCGTCACGCCGCCCTCGAAGCGCACCTGCAGGCCGGCGCGCACCTCGACCTCGGTGCCGTCGTGGATCAGCCCGGTGAGTTTTCCGGCGCTGTCGTAGACGGCGCGTTCGGCGGCGGCACTGGTCAGGGCGGCGGTGAGCATGAGCGTGGCGAGCGGGAGGACG
>JACSRI010000085.1 GCA_014879845.1 Opitutaceae bacterium | reverse complement strand
ACCCCGGGATCCAGCACGAGTCGCAGCGCGCGGCCCTGCTGGTCGGGGAGATAGAGCCAATCGCGTCCGCCGTTGCCGGCGGTCACCGTGCCGACCGTCGTCCAGGCCACGCCATCGTCGGAGAGTTGCACGTCGTAAGCCGCGGCAAACGCGCCCGCCGCCCACTCGAGCATCACGCCGCCGATCTCGCGGCTGACGCCGAAGTCGAGCGTGAGCTGCGGGGCGGTGTCGCCGGGAGCGAAACGCCAGGGTTTCGTGAGGTTGCCCGCACGATCGCAGGACGGCTCGCCACCGGGCGCGGCGGAGGAGACCGAAACGCGGGCCTGGGCCGCCGCGGCGACACGCGCGTCGAAGCCCTCGAAGCGCAGGTTGTCGACGAGGAGGCGCCCGCGTCCGCCGTTGCCCGCGGAGATGACCAGCTCAATCGACTTCACGCGGCGCAGCGGCGCCTGCGGCTGCGGACCCCACGCGAGCGTGAGGTGTCGCCGGCGGATCGACTGGCGCGTCCAGTCGCGTGGGTACGCGAAGTCGAGGCGACGCTGCCACCAGACGTTGTCGTGCTCGTCGACGAGCTTGAACTCGAAGTTGTTGACCGCCGTCTCTGCGCGCAGGTCGAAGGTGAAGCGAAAATCCTCCGGCAGCTCCAGCGGCGTCACGAGGTCGCAGCGCGCGATGGCGTAGCTGTAGGTGCGCGTGAGCTCGAACTCCAGCGCGAGCGCCCGGCCGGTCTGACCGTCGGCGAGCGCGATCGTCGCGCTCGCGCCCTCGGATGGCACCGCGGTCCACGCAGAAGTCGAATCGAAGGCATCGATCAAGCGCGGCTGAGCGATGAGCAGCGTCGGCGCGAACAGCGCCGCGCCGAGCGCGAGATGCACCCGCGAGGTCATGACGAAGCCGAAGTTTTTCTCTGCTTGAGCAGCGCCTTGATCTCGTAGGCGCGCGCCTCGGTGAGCGGATATTTGACCAGCAGCACGATGCCGAGCAGGCACAGCGCGGAAGGCAGGCCGATCTCCCAGAAGCGCAGCCAGAACAGCGTCGCGTCGCTCTGCGTGGCCGCGCCCTCGATGAAACCGGTCAACCGCTGCAGGTAGCCGCTGACGACCGTCGCGATCGAGACCGCGACCTTCCACCACCAGTTATAGACGGCGAAGTAGATACCCTCGCGCCGGATGCCGCTCGCAAGTTCATCCTCGTCGCAGATGTCGGCGATCATCGCGTTCACGAGCGAGAAGCAGAACACCATGCCGAGCGACAGGCAGATCGTGGGGAAATAGGTCAGACGCGGCAGCGCGGGATTGTAGCAGATGATCTTGGAAAGGTTGCCGCCCGCGATCAGGCCGAGCGCGAGCAGGACGGTGGTGCGTTTGCCGAGGCGCTTTGAGAGCCAGGTCATCGGAAACACGCCGGCGAGACCCACCACGGCCCAGAGCGTGCCGTTCTCCGCCATGAGCGAGGAGGCGCCGTCCTTGTCGCCGCCGAAGAGATAGAAGATCTGGATGTAGTTGCTGAATCCCATCACCAGCTGAAAGCCGACGATCAGCAGCACGAACACGACGACGAGCCGGACGAACGTGCCGTTGCGGTAGGTCGTCTTGAAACCCTCGAGGATCGGCACGCGCTCCTGGTCGCGCGCCTGCTGCAGCTTGCCCTCCTTGCAGACAAACGCGCAGGTGAGCGCGGCCGCCGTGAGCACGATGCTCATCCCGAGGCAGATCCACTTCACGCCGTTCACCTCGTCGCCCCCGAAGATCGGGCGGTTGGCGAAGAAGTAGACCCACGGTAGCGTCAACGCACCGACATTGCCGATGAAACTCGCGTAGGCAAAGATGCTGGTCTTCTCGTGATAGTCCGCGCTCATCTCCATCCCCAGCGCGCCATGCGGGATCGAGAAGATCGGGACCACGGTGTAGAAGAAGAGCGAGACGACCACGAAGTAACCGAACATCCACTCGTGGCTCCAGTCGCGCGGCACGGTCCAGAGGAGCCAGAACGCGATGCCGATCAGCACGCCGCCGACGACCAGAAACGGAATGCGGCGCCCGAAGCGCGAGCGGCTGTTGTCAGAGAGATTGCCGATGATCGGATCGATGATCGCGTCCCACAGCCGCGGAAACGCCTGCGCCCAGCCGATCCAGATCGCGCTCACGCCCAGACCCACGACGTAGACGAGGCTCGTGAGCTGCACGACTGAGTTGACTGCGACGATCGTCACAACCGCCCCGAGACCGTAGGCGATCTTCTGCTGGATCGGCACCCGGTCCTCCGGGGCGGTGACGTGATGCTCGTGCGCGCTCATACTTCGATCTCGAGGTGATTCTCGGACGAGTTGAGCAGCGCGGCGAGCCGCGAAGCGGGCACGCGCAGGCCGCCGGTGCGGTAGGTGTTTTGCTCACGCGTGCCCTCAAGCCGCTTTCCGTTCACCACGATCGAGGTCGGACCGTGCCCGGCACCGAGCACACGGTGAGTGATCTCGACCCGATGACCACACACCGCCACGGTCGCGACGAGCCCGTCCAGGGCACGCGGCAGGACGGGATCGAAGATCACCTCGCCGAACGACTCGCGCACGCCGAGGAGGCAGGCGCGCAGCTTGTGCAGATAGAGGCCGGGGCCGCTCGAGTAGAGGCGCCAGCCGCCGCGCGCAGCGACGCGACCGGCCTTGAGTTCACCCCAGCGCGCGGCCGCCTCGTAGCGATCGGCGAAGTCGGCGTCGGAGCTGGAGAAATACACGTTGGCCTGGCGCGGCGCGGCGTTCGGCACGGAGGCCTCGAGCGCGACGGGGTTGACCACCTGCAGCGCCCACCAGAGGCGTTCGGCATCACCCACGCGCGCGAGCGCCTCGGCATAGCGGATGTGCGCGTGCACGTACTGCAGGCCGATTTCGCGCCCGACATTGGCGGCGGTGTCGGCGCGCTTGAACCAATGCTCGAGCCCGCCGCGATAGCTGACGGGATCGCTCATCAGCCGCACGCCGTCGGGGAAACGCAGATCACGCTCGACGATCTCGAGATGACGCCGCGCCTCCTCCGGCGTGAACAGCCCGGCGATGATAGCGCGTGTCATCGGGAGCAGGCGGTAGCGGATGCCGGTCACGCGATCCTCCGGATGCAGGAGCGGACGCGTGCCGCCCGCCTCGTTGACGAGGAAACCCGCGACCACGCCGCCGGGCATGAGGTGCGTGCGAAAATCCCGGCCGATGCGCTCGAGCAGGCCGTTGAGCCGCGGGGCCCGCGCCGTGTCGTGCGCACGGATCGCCACCGTCGCGAGCTGGTGGATGGTCTGGTAGGCGAGCGCGACCGTCCATGCACTGACCATGCGCGTGCGCATGGCCGGGTCGGCGGGCTGAAGCGTGTCATCCCAGTCGCCGTCGCCGTAGTTGACGAGCGATGTGCCGGGCACAAAACGCGACTCGGCGTGCGCGATCACGCGGTCGCAGTGCGCCCAATACGTCTCCTCCGGACCCGTCGAGGTGAAGCCCTTCGCCTCGGTGTAGCCGACGCGCCGGTCCATGAACGCGAGGTCGTTGGACGCCTCGACGTAGTCGCACAACGCCTTCACCGGCCAGAAGCACACGTCGCCGTGGCTGTGCGCCTGCTGGATGAACCGATAGGGCGCGTGCATGAACCACTGCGGCCAGGTGCCGTCGTGGACGTACTGCTGGGAGAAGACCGACTCGAGCACACGCCGCGCGACGCCGAGGCGCCCATGCGCGAGGAGCCACTCGATCGAGCCCTGCGTGACATCGCGCACGCCCCAGGCGGCGCCGCCGTACTGCTCGAGCCCGTGCGGCGCGGCGAAGTGGATCGCGGCGTTGTGGTTGAACCACGGGATGATGTCGTCGAGGCGCGCGACCGCGGGGTCGCGATCGTGCCGGAGTCGCAGCGTGAGCGACGGCGGATGTGCGGTCTGCCTTTCGCCGACATACTCGCTGCGCGCAGCCGCCACGGCACCGGCGAGCGCCGCGTCACCGTCGCGTACACCGAGCAGGATGACCGCGGCATCCATCGCCGGCCGCATCGCCAGCGCGACGTAGGCGCCGCTGCGACGCAGGCCGTCCGGATAGAGGAACTCGTCGCCGCCGAGTCGCGCGACCTCGCGCGGCACCGCCGCGGCGATGGCGAAGCGGATGTCCGGCTCGTGCTGACCGACGAGGCTGGCCGCGTCCGGCCGGCACGCGATCCAGCCTGCATCTGCGTGAACCGTCACGTCACCTCCATGCTCATACTCGGCCGTACCGAGCACGAGCTCATGCGTGACGAGAAACTCCTGCGGCGGGCCGGCGAGCACGCGCAACTCGAGATACGACGCCGATCGTCCGGCCGAGCACCACGCGCGCGCCTCGATGACGTCGCCACTCAGCCGGTAGATCCAGCGCACCTCGCCCGGCGTCATCGCGAATGCACTCGGGATGCCGAGCTGCTGCCACGCGCCGCCGCGACGCACGAAGACCCGTTGACCGCCCGAGCGCGTCACGCCGAGGGCGTTGCGCATGACTGGGAGGAGCCGCGCGAAACTCGGATTGCCCAGGTAGACCTGCGACGCGAAGACACCGGCCGCATACGCGGTGAAGCCGAACTGCGCGTCGTCGATCCACGTCGACTCGCCGCTGCGCAGGATGTGCCCGTGTGGCCGCGCGATCGCGGCCTCCTTCTCGCGCGCGACGACATGCGTGTCCGCGCCATGGAAGAACGAGAGCACACGCCCGGCCGCGTCGGTCTCGACGTGGCGGCGCGCGCCCGGAAACCACGCCTCCCAATCCGCCGCCGACGCTGTCTCGCCGTGCAACCAGGCGGCCGAGGCGAAGAGCGAGGCCGGCGTGGCCACCCCCGCACGCGTCTCCGCGCCAGTGGCGGGCGCGGGACCGAACGACCGCCCGGAGAGCAGATCGCGGAGCCGATCGACATCCGCCTGGGACGACGCCGCGCGATGGTCGGATTCGAAGCAAACGACAAACGTGAACACCGTGCGCGCGCCGGGCGCGAGCACGCGGGGCCGCGACTGCAGCGCGGCCAGCGCGCACTCGTATTGAAGACGTCGCGACGGCAGCGCCGGGTCGCGCGCGGCGGCCGACTCGCCCGTGAGGCGGTGATCGGCGCCGAAAAACTGCCAGCCGTCGGTCGCACAGGCGACCGCACCGTCGGTGCAGGCGGCGGCGAGCCAGGGATGGCGACCGCCGGAGGCCGGCTGGTTCTGCCGCGCGAGGATGACCCAGCCGAGCTGTGCATCCGAGACGGGCAGCAGGTCGATGTACTGCGAGGTGTAGGCCTCGTTGTTGCGCACCGCACCCTCGTCGGCGAGGCCGAGATCGTGCGCGAGCAGCACGTCGACGGTCTGCGCGGCGGCGCCGGTGTTGTGCACCTCGACGTGCCACAGCCAGGCGGTCGCCGAGGCATGAATACGCAGAGTTGTCGTGTGGCGAAGGCCACCGTTCGTCGCGCCACGCCAGGCCGCGGAGGCGCCGGCGGCGGCAAAGTCGAGACCCGGACCGACGAGCTGGGCCGCGGCGGCGGCGTTTCCGTCCTTGCGCTGGCGCAGCATGAGCCGGGACAGCCCGGCCTCACCCGGCGAGGGCAGGAGTTGATTGATCAGCACCGCCTCGTGGCGCAGGGCAAACAGCGCACCGGCCGGCGTGAGCTGCACGCGGAGCCCACCGGCATGGGCCAACTCGACAAGGCCGAGATCGGCGACGGCGGGCACGCGCATCGTCGGCGACGCGGCGTGAACGGGCAAGGATTCGGACGGACGTGCCATGGTGCGACGACTGCGAAGGCGCGCGGGAGAGATCCCCGCAAGGCCGAGCCGGCGGCGGCAAAGCCTCCGCCGCCGGCTATTTTCCAGAAACCCCTGATCAGAACGTGAAGCGGGCCGAGAGGCGGAACGTGCGCGGCGCCGGCAGGATATAGGCGTTGGGCACGGCGTGACCCGGAGAGGTGATCCAGCCCCAGTGGTAACCGGTCACGATCGGGTCCTTGTCATCGAGCACGTTGTCGATGTTGAGCTGAAGGCGCACCGGGATCTCGCCGAGCTTCATCGCGTAGGCCAGGACCATGTTCGTGCTCAGCCGCTCATCGGCATAGTGGGCAAACTTCGGCTGGCCGTCGGGCGCGCCGAACTCGCCGACATACTGCTCGCCGGTGAGGGCGACGCCGCCACCGACCGAGAAGCCTTTCAACGTCTCGCCGAGGAAGGTGTAGTTGGCGAAGACGCTGGCGGTGTAGTCGACCAGTCCGGTCTTGGTCTTGCCCGCGACGTTTTGCGCGAGCGTGTTGGCCGAGCTGGCGATCTGGTTCTGCAGATTCTGCGCCGCGGTGGCCGAGCCACCTTCAGCCGGTGTCGTCGCCGTCTGCCAGGTCGCGAGGTACTCGTTGTAGTAGGCGCGCGCGCCGGGCAGCGCGTCGACGATCTCCGAGTCGGGCTTGCCGAAGGTGAAGCTGACGCGGAGGCTATCCAGCGGATTGGCAACGAAATCGATCTCGAAGCCTGAGACATCGAGCGCCTCGGTGTCGTCGTAGGGTAGCGTCGTGCGCGAGGTGTCCCACGGCTGGTTGAGCGAGTCGTAGTAGTTGCGCCACATGCCCTGGAAGTCGGGCTTGCCGCCGTTGAAGATGCGGCCGGAGGACTTGCTTTCGTAGCGGCTGATCGAGGCGTAATACTTGCCGTCGCCGGTGGAGACGCGGAACCCGTATTCAAAACTCTCGCCCTCGGCCGGGCCGAACGGGTTGCCGTCGAGGCCGTTCTGCTTGCCCGGGCCGATCGGGTCGAAGTTTTCCGAGTAGTTCGCAAAAACGCCGACCGACTTCCAGTAGTAGATCGCACCGATCGAGTAGGTCGTGCCGTCGGCGCCGTCCTCGACCACGTTGCCGGTGAATGCACCGACCTTGCGGTGCTCGTAGTCGTCCTTGCGCGCGCCGGCGAGGATGCTAAGCGCATCGTTCCAGAGGCGGGTGTGGGAGACGAAGGCGACGTTCGTCAGATCGTAGGTCTCGTCGAAGTCGAACCACTCGGTCGGCCAGCGCGTGTAGATCACCTCGCGGCCGTTGAGCGTATCGGGCAGGCGCATGGACTGGTTCGGCTTGTCGAGGTAGAGGCGGCCCCAGACGAGATTGCGGCCGGGATCGGTCTCGCCCGTGCCCTGGAGCTGCGCGTTGTACTGACGGGCCGACCACGTGATCTCCTGCGTGCCGGCGGCGAGGCTGAAGACCTGCCGCACTGGGATGTTGAAGATCTCTCCGTCCATCCGGTAGTTCACCTGTGCCCGGACCTCGGATACCTCGCGCTCCTGCGTCTGCTTGCTCAGGAAGAAGTCGGCGAAGGGCTTGCCCACATTGGGATTGGCCGTGCCGTCGGGGAGCTGGCGGTTGAGGTCGACGTAGATGTTGCCCGCGCCCTCGTAGTCCTTCGCGGTCTGGTCGTTGGCGTAGTGATAGCCGGTCACGCTGAAGTCGAGGTTCTCGTTCACCCGCTGGTCGAACCAGACGGTGGCGTCGTAATACTCGGGCGTGGAGATGCCGTTGCCGTAGGTGAAGTCGCGGCTCGGGAGCACCGGGATGTCCTCCGGGGCCGGCGGTGCGGCCATCCAGCTGTAGAGCGGCACGAATGTCTTGTACCAGCCCTCGCGCGGCGCGAAGGGAATGCCGTCGGGATCGATGCCGGCGGAGATGACGCCGCCGTTCCAGTCCAGCGCGCCCTTGTCGGCGAGGCCGGGGATCCAGACATTGTAGGGATCGGTCCACCACCCGGCCGACTGCGACGGACGGGTGACGCCGCCCGTGACCGGGGCGCCCCAGGTATCTGAATACGACGTGCCGTCCCAGCGCGAGATGCCGTCGTTCATGAGCGAGGAGATCAGCGTGATCTCGGACTGCGCGCCCTCGAGCTCGACGCGGATCGAAGTCTTGTCGGTCGGCCGGAACGTGAGGGACAGGTCGATCGCCTCCATGTCGTTCTTGTCGTTCTCGCGCCAGCCGCGGTTGCGATCGACGAGGGCGTTGACGCGCAGGGCGAACTTCTCGTTCAGGCGGCGATTCACGTCGACCTCGGCCCGCAGGCTGCCGTTTGAATCGACGATCGTCGTCACGTTGCCGAAGTCCTTGTCGAACTTCGGCATCTTCGTGTAGGTGCTGAGCACGCCGCCGACCGTGCCGACGCCGAACAGGATGGAGTTAGGACCGCGGTCGAACTCAATGCGGTCGATGTTATAGCTGTCGGCCGCGGTGTAGAAGGTGAAGTAGTTGCGCGTCGGGCCGGCGCCGCCCTGCAGCGACTGACCGGCGCCGCGGAAGTTGTAGTCCCAGTTGTTGAAGGCGTTGGCGAGCTGCTTGCCCACGTAATAGTCGCTGGGTACAACGTTGGGCGACCACTTGAGCGCGTCGCGCACGTTCGTGATGGCCACGTCATCGATGAACGTGCGGGTGAGCGACGACATCACCGAGGGCGTGAACTTGATGGGCGTGTTCGTGCGACCGCCGGCGAGCGAGTCGACCGCGACATAGCCTTCGTCCTTGTCGGTGTTGATGGTGAAGACATCGAGGATGATCTCCTCCTCATCCGCGTCGGGAGCGGCCTCGGGGGCCGGAGCGGTCTGAGCCAGGAGCGATGGCGACAGGCCAAGCGAGAGCCCGAAGGCCCACGCGAAACTGCGGGGTATGCGAGTGTTCATATCGAACCAGGTGGGTTTTGCTTTTGTCTGCAGGAAGAAACGGGCGGGGCACGGCGTCAGCCGCCGCACGGTGCAGGTCGCCGCCGGGCGCCGCTCGCGCTCCTTCCCACGGCACGGATGACGTGGGGCGGACGGGACGGGACAGGAGGCGACCGAATCGGGATACGACGCCAAGTGTGCTGGACACCATGAATGACAACGTTTGCATTGCAAGTGCAATCGCGTGATTTCGGATCTCCAGGGCACCGAGTGACGCCTGCTTCATCGGTAAAGGAAGGAACCTGAGACGTCACCAACACGTGGGTGATCGACACTCGATGCAATCATTTGCCGACAATTCGAGTCGGCGATATCCTTCCGTCCGCCCGGGAATCCCGCGCGGAGGCCTCGCGAGGCCCCACGACCTCATGCCCCCGCAACGACAGGCCTCAGGGCGCCGTCCCGATCGCGCGCGTCGAGTCGCGGATGACCAGGGCCGCCGGCATGTCGCTCTGCATGGGAAGGATCGCCTTGCCCGGCGCGGTGGCACCCTCGATGACCAGACCCACGGCGCGCTCCGCCAGCTCGGAGAGCGGCTGGCGCACGGTGGTGAGCGCGGGCCGCGAGGCCGTCGCCCACATGCCGTCGTCGAACCCGACGACGGAAAAATCCCGCGGGCACTCGAGCCCGGCCGCGCGCGCCGCGTCGATCGCACCGAAGGCGATCTCGTCGTTGGCGCAACAATACGCGGTGGGGCGGGTCTCGAGCTTGAGCATCGCGTTCATGCCGGCGCGCCCGCCCTCGGTGCTGAACGGCCCCTCGAAGACCCACTGGGACTTGGGCGCGACGCCGCCGCGCTCGAGCACCTCGAGGTAACCGGCCTTGCGCTCGAAAGCGTCGCGCGAGGTCGGCGGGCCGAGGAGTAGGCCGATCCTGCGGTGCCCGAGTTGCAGCAGCAGGCTCGCCGCGGAGCGCGCGCCGCCGATGTTGTCGACGCCGACCACAGGCGAGCCGATATCACGCACGACGATGCCGGGAGGCAGGCAGGAGCGCGCCAGGATGAGCGAACGCCGGTAGCCGCGCAGCTGCTCGACCGCCGCCTTGGGGAGCGGCTCGGCGAGGTAGATGATGCCCGATGTATCCAGGCCGAGATGCTGCATGGTCTCGCGGAAGTCCGCACCGGCGCGCGCATGCAGCGTGCAGATGTGCACATCCCAGTCGCGCGCCGCCGCCGCGTGGAGCGTGCCCGAGAGAAAGCGGCCGTAGAACTCGGAGAAGAAGATGTTCTCGTCGAGCGGGACGACGACGGTGAGCGTCGGGTTGACACCCTTGCGCAGCATCCGCGCCCCGGGGTTGGGAGAAAACCGCTGCTGCTCTGCGAGATCGAGGATGGCCTTGCGGCGCTCGGCCTCGACCAGGTGCGCGGTCTCCGGTCGCAGCGCGCGCGAGACGGTCGAGGGTGAGACGCCAAGGCGCGCGGCGATCTGCACGATGCCGGCACGGGTGGGTTTGCCGGAGCTGGACGGAGTGCGGGCGGGCATGGGGAGGACCGGAACGGGACCGGAGGCTAGGAGGCCGTCCCGGGCCCGGCAAGACGCACCTGCAAACTTTTGCAGGAGTTGTCCGAAGTGCGCTCCCGCCCGGCTACTTCGACGGCACAGCGGTGATCTCGATCGACGCGCGCGCCAGCACGACGTTGCCCCGCGAACTCATGTAGCGGATCTCCGCGGGTCCGGCTGCATCGGGTGCCTGGACGCGCAACGGCGAACCGCCAGTCGTGAAGGTGTAGCGTTTGTAGGCGCCGTCGGCCGTGCCCTTCGGCACGATCGTGATGAAGTCGCCTGGGTTGTTCGGACCGGTCCACTCGATCATCACCGCCGAGCCCGCAGGTGCGGAGGCCGGCCCCTGCAGCGTGATCACAGGCGCAGTCGTGCGGAGGTCGCGCCGGGCGAGCACGCGTGCGCCCTGGCCGCTCACGTAGCGAATCTCGCACGCTCCGACCTCCATGGGCGCAAGTATCCGCATCGGCGAACCGGCGGAGACATCGAGGTACTTGCCGTACTGATTGTCGCGATACGCCTCGGGCACGATCGTGACATAATCGCCGCGATTGCCCGGTCCTTTCCAGGTGATCTCGACGGTCGCGCCGGCCACGACCGCCTCCGGTGCCTCGAGCGAGATCGTCGCGGCGACGACACGAATCGACCGTCGCGCCAGCACGCGCGCGCCCTGGCCGGCCATGTAGCGGATCTCACACTCCCCGGTGTCGATGGGCGCGTTCATCTCGAGTGGCGAACCACGCGACGTATCCGCATACTGGGCATAGCGGCCATCCGGCAGGTCCTTCGGCACGATCGTGATGTAGTCGCCCTTGTAGTCGGGGCCGGTCCAGGTGATGCGGACCGGCCCGCCCGCCTCGGCTTGGTCGGCGGCCTCGAGCGTCACCTCGATCGCCGCGACGGCGAGCGGTCGACGCGCCAGGACCTTCCGGCCCTGCCCGCTGACGTAGCGGATCTCGCACGCTCCCGGCTCGATCGGCGCGCGGATGCGCGACGGCGAGCCGCCCGAGGCGTCCGCGTATTCGGCGTAGCGGTCGTCGGGCAAGGTCGCCGGGACGATGGTGAGGTAGTCGCCTGCATTGGCCGGACCGGTCCACGTCACCTCGACTGTTCCGCCGACCTTGGCCTCCGGGGCGGCGTCAAGAGTCACCTCGACCGGCGTCACCTTGAGCGGACGCCGCGCGAGGGACTTGCGCCCCTGACCGCTGACATAGCGAATCTCGCATTCGCCTGCCTGGATCGGCACCACGATCGAGGCCGGCGAGCCGCGATCCGTGTCGGCGTATCCGGCGTAATCGCCCTCGGGCGTGCCCATTGGGACGACCGTGATGAAATCGCCGGCGTTGCTCGGACCCGACCAGACGACCGAGACACGTCCGCCGGCGGGGGACTCGGCCGGCGCCTCGAGCGTCACCTCCACAGGCGTGATCGTGATGTCGGCGCGGGCGAGAATCGTGCGCGAGCGACTCGCCACGTATCGGATCTCCGCCTCGCCCGGCTCGATCAACGCCGTCATGGGCAGCGGTGAGCCCTGGCGCGTGTAGCTGTAGTTGGACTGTGCCGACTCGGACGCCCCCTTGGGAACAATCGCGAGGAAGTCGCCGGGGTTGTCCGGTCCCATCCACGTCACCTCGAACCGCGCGCCGGCCAGGACCGTGCGCGGGGCGTTGATCGTGGCGGCATCGAGTCGCTCCGCCGACGGCGGCGCGGCAACCGTGCTCTCGGCCACGGCGAGCGTGAGTGCATCCTTGAGTGAGGCGGCATCGTTGGCTTGGAGGAAACGCCCACCCGTCTCGGTCGCGAGGCACGCAAACGAGCGGCTGGCTTTTTCGCCGAGGTCGAAGGCAACGGCGTGAATGGTGAGGTCCTTGCCCATCGCCTCGAGGCGCGCGGCGGTCTCGCAGGGTTTCTTCCCGCAGGTCTCCTCGCCGTCGGAGACGAGGATGACGCTCGCCTTCTTCTTCTTGTAGTCGAGGGCCTCGGCGGCGAATGCCACGGCGTCAGTCAACGGCGTGAGGCCGCGGGGCTCGATCGCGAGCACGGCCTGGGTGAAAGCCGCCTTGTCGAGCGGGCCGGGAGCGATGACGAGTTCGATATCCTTGCAGTCGCCACCCTTGCGGTGGCTGTAGACGACGAGGCCGAGCGGCGTGCCGGCGGGCAGCGCGTCGACGAGTTCGCGCACGCTGCGCTTGGCGATTTCCATCTTGGTCTCGCCACCGATGCGCCCGCGCATGCTGCCAGAGGCGTCGAGCACGATGATGGTCGCGCCCGAACCGGCTGACGCGGCCGGTGACGAATCGCCCTGGCCGTGGGCGGGCAGCGCGCCGAGCGCGGTCGCCACCAGGACGACGGCAGGCAGACAGAGGCAGAACGGCCACCGATGCGCGGCAGCCTGGAAGACGTGGGGGGAGGTCATGGTCCGAATCGTTTCGGCGCACGTTGAAGACCCCGCGGTCGACGCGTCAATCGGAGGCACATTTCGCTGGGCCGGATGGCCCAGCCGATCCCCGACCATCACCCGCGTCGACGAGACACGGGGTCGTTCACTCCTTCACTCTCACACTTGGGAGGAATGGCGCCCTCACGGGGAACCATTTTCCCTGCCTTACCTATGAGAGAACTATGGAGTTGTAGGGCGAAATAGGGATCTGTTTGTCTGACATTGTCTGACGCGCAACCATGCCCAAGGCCCCAACCTATCCCCGCGAAATCAAGCACGGCTCAGCGGTAGTCAAGATCTACAAGCTACGCCACAAGACGCGAGGCATCATCTTCCAAGTGGTCTGGCGCTCTATCGACGGAAGACGGATGAAGCCGCAGTTCGCCAATGAGGCTGACGCCGAAAAAGAGGCGCGCCTTCAGGCATCAAAGCTCGCCAAGGGTCACGTCGAGGCTTCCGAGCTCACGGCATCGGACCGCGACGAGCTCATCGCAATCCGCCGCATCTGCAACGGGACACCCGCCCTCGCGGCCATCGAGGAATGGGCCGAGGCCCGCAGAATCACCAACGGGCAAGTGCTCGCGGCGGCCGAGTCATTTGCGGCGGCAAGCGCAGAGCAGGGTTTCAAACCGATACAGATCGAAAAGGCATACGAGGCTTTTCTCAAGTCACGCCGCAAGGAGACCGGCAAGCGTGTCTACGATTCGAAGATTAAGCCTGCGGTGGAGAGATTTCGTGGTCGGAACATTCACACAATCGCAGCCGCGGAGTGGGAGAATCATTTCTCAACCTACCCGGACCCCGTTACCCGGAACGACTACCGGAAAAAGACGATGACCATGTGCCGCTGGGCGCAGGACATGGGGCATATACCACGCGGCATTCGCTTGGAAATCTCATTCACAAAGAAGCTCAAGGAGCCATCACCCGAGCGAGGCATCATACATCCGGATACATACGCAAAGCTCCTGCGCTACTTGAGGCACTATCACCCTCATCACCTCGCAGCAGCAGTCCTTGCAGGCTTCACCGGCGAGCGCGCCGATGAGATCCACGGGAAACGAGAGAACCGTGACAACCGGCAACGCTGGAGCGACATCCATCTGGACGTGAACGAGCCGGCGATGGTTGTCAGCTTCGCCAAGGAAGGTACTCCTTCACAGCGGCCGGTGCCAATTCCTCCAGCAGCGGTCAAGTGGCTAACCCTCCCCGAAATTGGCGAACACAAGGGAAACGTCTGCACTGCTGGAGCAATGGAGCGTATCCGAGAAATTGGCCTAACTGCAGGTCTCAACCTTCCGGACAACTGCTTCCGGCACTCCTACATCTCGTACCAGATAATCGATACCGGCAACAAATCGCAGGTCGCTGAATGGGCAGGCACAAGCGTCGACCGGGTCAACAAGAACTATCGTCGAACCATCTTCGCTGAAAACGCTGAGACCCTAGCCCTCAACGTCGCCGGGAAACCGATTCCCAAGGCAATCGCACGGCAGTGGTTTGGGATCACCCCGGAGTATGCCGAGGGAATCGACCACCTCCCAGCCCCACAAGCGGCAGCGTTGCAAAGAGAATAGACCCAGCGTGCCCCCATAGAGCCCGATGGGCAAATTCGCCTCGGCCTCAGATCGCGAGGACCCAACAACGGCTTTGCAAACCGCTGCTCGCTCCTATGAAAGCAGGAACTTGTGTCGGCATTCGTCTAGAGGTCGCGACACAAAAACCTTAAGATGGATTCCAGTGTAGCTTTGGGCAGTTGAAAGACCGCGCACGGTTGTAGTCCAACAAAGGAAACGAACGGCACCGGTTCCTTTGCCTTCGATCAGGTGGGGCAGTCCCAACCACCCTTCTCTTGGGGACTGGATATTCGACGGCCATCACCGGTATCACGTCCTCACCGACTTACTACGACATCACCCAACTCGACCACAGCCGTCGGGCGCAGCACGAGTCAGGCAACTGGCTTGCCGCCACTCAGCGGTCTTGAACGAGCATCTGACACAGGCGACCGAGAACCGGGACTGCAACTTAAGTGATGGGCCCGAAGAACTGTTGACTGTCCGACGTCGCTGACGTGGAGCCAGGCGCGTCCCTTCCTCGACTGTTCCAGCTATGCCCCCAATTCTTCGTATCGCGCCGGTTGCATTTCTCGTCTCGACAGCCTCCGCGAGCACATGGCGGATCGAGACGATCGCCGGCACTGGCGTGCCAGGCTCTGGCGGAGATGACGGTCCCGCCTCTGCAGCCCAGATCAATGATCCCTATGGCGTGGTGCGCGGCCCCGACGGGGCAATTTGGTTCTGTGAACACAACGGGCACCGCATCCGGCGCATCGCGACTGACGGCACGATCACGACAGTCGTCGGGACCGGAGAGCGCGGCTACGAGGGCGACGGCGGGCCGGCAACCGTGGCCACACTCAATCTGCCGCACGAACTCCGTTTCGACCATGCCGGGAATCTCTACATTGCCGACACAGCCAATCACGCTGTCCGCCGCGTCAATCGCGAGACCGGCATCATCACGACGATGGCGGGCTGCGGTGCGAGAGGCTACGAAGGCGACGGCGGCCCCGCGACGCAGGCAAAACTCAGCGGTCCCCACAGCATCCAGTTTGGAAGGGACGGAGAGCTCTATGTATGCGACGTCGGCAACCATGCCATACGCGTCGTCGATCCGCTCACGGGAATCATTCGCACCTACTCCGGCACCGGCCGGCCCGGCCCCTCGCCCGATGGCTCACCGATTACCGGCACGCCGCTGAACAATCCGCGCTCTCTTGATGTAGATTCGGACGGCCGCCTCTGGCTTGTGACGCGTGAGGGCAACCAGGTCCTCATGCTCGATCCGCGAACCAACATGATTCACCACATCGCAGGCACCGGAGAGCCAGGATTCACAGGCAACGGTGGACCTGCCAGACTCGCGACGCTTAGCGGACCCAAAGGCATCGCCCTCGATCGCGAAGGCAACGCTTGGCTGGCCGACACCGAAAGCCACTCCGTACGCGTGATCCGCGCGGACACGGGCACGATTGAACTCATGGCTGGGACCGGCATCGCGAGCGACGGGAGTGACGGCGACCCGCTCGCTTGCGCGATGAATCGGCCGCACGGCGTCTTCGCCGACCAGGACGGCTCCGTTTTCATCGGCGACAGCGAGGCGCACCGCATTCGCGTCCTGCGCAGGATCCGCTGAGAGTGCGCAGCCCCGGCGTTTTCGTCGAGGCACCGCGCTATGCTCATCGCGACTTCCCGGCCGCGGCGCACGAGTGCCCCGCTACTCGCGCCCACCATGCAGCGCCAGTCGAGCTTCCTCGATGACCGAAAAAGTGCCGCCTGCTTCAAAATGCTGCGCCCAGGCAGATGTCCAGTTTTCAAATACGGCCGAGACAGGAATGAGTTCGATGTCCCGCAATGAGCGATGCATCGGGATCCCGCTCCTGTCGTTCGGTCGGAGGAACACCCGCGCCGCGACCTCCTGCCCCTGCGCTGAGTGCAGGAACTCCAGCCACGCGCGCGCCGGTTCGCCGACCTCGCTGCCATCCGCTTGACCGCCGATCACGGCCGCAACCGGTTCGGCGCGAAGGCTGCGCGTCGGATAGACGACTTCGACGAGGTTCGAACCGGCTGCTTGTGCCGCCCGATGGGCCTCGTTCTCCCATGTCAGGAGAACATCTGCGTCCTTGCACTCCAGAAACACCTGCATAGCCCGGCGCGCTCCCATGCGAAGCAAGCGAGCCCTGGTGAACACCGCCCAGGCCAAAGCCGGATCGCGTTGCCCGCCCGGAGCCCCACTCCACCCTTGTCCTTCCGCGACGCATGCAAGGTAAGCCATGCGCCCCGCTCCGCTGACGGACGGATCAGGGATCAGAACGGAGATCTCGCGCCGACGAAGGTCCTGCCAATCGCCGATGTGCTTCGGGTTCCCTGCGCGGACAAGGAACACGATCGTCGTGTGATTGGGCGAATCCTCGCGAATCTGAGGAAGAACGACGGAAGGGCGGATCACGGTTCGCTTGCGAGCCACAGCATCGATGTCAGCCGGGGAGGAGAGCAGCGCCACATCGCCGGGAATCCCACGCAGGAGATTGGCGACCTGCTGCACCGATCCATCATGGACGACCCGCGTCGCTCCAAAGCGCCAACCTTTCGCCGCTAGTGCGTGATTGACCTCCTCGGCATATTCCCGTGAGCCGTCGTAGGCCACGACCAGAAGATGGCCGGCCGTGCGCGCACGATGCAGCGCAGCGAATGCGACCAACGCGACAAGAGCGAACGCACCGAGCATAATCGCCGCCCGCAAGCGCGACGCCGCGAGCAATCCGTTTGCCGAAGCGATGCCTTGAGCAATGTCAGTCATGGGATGTGCTTGTCCGAGTTATGCTCACGCATGGGATCCCAGGTCGCGGCCGTCTGCACCGTTCCCGGGTTCTCGATCCATCCCTTGAATCCTTCAGCGACAGAGCGCACGTCGGTGTAGCCCATTCTTTGCAGGTTGTCCGCAACCAGCGCCGATCGGTTGCCCGCCGCGCAATAGCAGACGATCGGCGTGTCGAGCGCCGGGGCGAGTTCCTCGATGCGCCCTTCGATGACGCCGCGGCTGAGGTGAATGGCACCCGGGATGTGTCCGGCCCGAAACTCGTCGCCCTCGCGGACATCAATCAACAACGTGCCGGCCGGCAGCGGAGCCCGCTTGAGTTCGGAGACGGAAATCTCGCGTATCCGAGTCTTGGCGTCGGCCGCGAGCCGCAGGTATCGATTGAGCTGAGTCATCGGCAGAGGAGTCGTTGTGCAAGCACTTCGGCCTGAATCCGGATCTCCGGCACAGCCGAGCATTCCCAGAGGACGCCGCGCATCGGCGGTCCGAGGGTCGAGAGCCAGCCAACCGGGCCTCCTTGATAACGCAAGACCTCGCCTTCCGGCGTCGTCGCGAGACCGAGCGTGAGCGGATCGTGGTCGATCAGCCCGCGCGCCAGAAGGTTCACGAGGAGCGGATGTTGATACTTGGTATAGTCTGAGCGCGGGCCGGTGCAGTTGATGACTTTGGCGACACGCAGCGAAAGGAGCTCCCCCGTCTTGCGACGTCGCACTGTCACCGCGGCATGTGTTTCCTCGTCCACAAGCGCTTCGACGCGCCCGGCATATTGGAGCACGCGACCCGCTGCCAGCAAGGCCTCCAGGCGCTGATGCGCCTTGGGGGCGATCCGGTGCCGATGAACCTCCCAGTACGGCCTCAGGTGCCGAAGGAATCGCGCCCGCTCCTCGTGTGGCAGGCGCAACCAGAGCGCCTGGGTATTCGAGCGCAGGCTATCGACGACGCCTCGCCAATCGATTCCACGCGCCGCAGCGCTTCGCACCTCCATCCGGACGCGGCGAAGCAAACCGCGTATCGTGAGGTCTTCGGTGGTCGGTTCCAGAAACCGCGGGTACGGCTCGCAGGCTTGATGCGCGAGCGGGCGCAGTCCGCGCCGTGAGAGCGCGTGGATGACACCGCGATGTCCCCGGCCCTCCAGGCTCAGGATGATGTCGACAGCGGTGAGTCCCTGACCCACGAGAAGGATCTCGTCATCCCGCTCGATCGAGTCCAACGCCCCGCGGCTCCAGGGCGCATGCACATACCGCGGGCCATGGTAGAACGGCAACGGCTTGCGCAGTGGATACTCGCCCGGGAGGTTGCCCAGGGCGAGGACCACATGGTCGGCGTCGACCGGCTTGACGTCCGAGGCGAACACGCGCGCGCCTCCCGAGGAAAGCTCCTCGATGTCGAACACCTCAGCTCGACGCTGCTCCAGCACGACATCCGGACCGGCACGGCGCTGAGCCTCGCGCAGGCAATGCCGGATGTAGGCCTCGAAGATCCTGCGCGGAAGAAACTCGCCCGGCCCCACGTCCGCGAATCCCACGAGCGTGCGCACCCAGCGATAGAAATCATCGACGGCGTCCGGCCACGCCCCCATGCGGCCGGCGGGGACATTGAGCAAGTGCCCGTCACCAGCAGCTCCATACGCCACGCCGCCGCCAGGCTCGCCGTTTCGCTCAAACAGCACGACGCGCGTCGGTGTGCGGGACCGCCGAAGAAGTTGTGCGGCCACAATACTCCCGCTGAAACCGCCCCCTGTGATCACAATCGTGCGAGCCTGCATGTGCGGTTTCCCGGATAGAACTACGTGCGTTCGTCGCTCCCAGGTTTTCCTCCGAGGCCGCTCACGCGTACGGACACGTCCAGCAAAGCACGCGCGACGAGCCAGACGACGGCCCATTCAAACCCGCCATCCGACGATACCTGGAGCACACGGTCCCGGAACGGTCCGGCGTAGGCGCCAAGGACGGACGACGCGATCTCCGCTGGATGAAAGCGCCCCTCGCTGCGGAACAAGTCGCGCCACGCCAGCCTTCCTGGACGAGAAGCACCGGCCGGTTCGTCCACGACGTGGAGAGGAACTGGCTCGAGTTCGGAAACCCACGAGTCGGCAGTCTCGTCCCCGACGAACGTGGCGGCATATCCACGAGAGCGCGACGCGACGGCAACGAAAGTCTCGGCCGAGTCGGCGGCCGCCCGCAGGAATGCCTTCACTCCACCGTCCACCACAGCCACCTCACGATGGCCGCGGGAAACCAGCACATAAGCAACCAAGGCCGCCCGCCAGTCTTCACCGTCGTCGAGGAGCAGGCAGGTGGTGCCATTGCCGATGCCACGCCGGGCGAAGTGATACCCGAGTTCGATTCCGGATACCGGCGTGGCGCGGGCGACGTCCCAGACTTCGAACCACGGCAGATGCACGCTTCCGGAAACTCGCGACTTCTCGCGCACATCGAGCACGACGGCGTCTCCCTGCATCAGGCGCGTCCACGCTGCCCAACCATCGACGATGGATGGGCGACCCGGGCTCCAGGAAGGATTCGCATCGGTGGACATGGGCGCCATTCGCGAACGCATCACACTCAGAGCTGCTCCATGAATTCGAGCCCCGGTGCCCGCGGGCTCAGGTCGTGGCGCGCCAGCCAGTCCGGATTGAAAAGTGTCGACGCGTAGCGCGCGCCTCCATCGCACAACACGGTGACGACCGTCCCGCCACGACCGGATTCACGAGCCACCTTCACCGCGGCGCACACGTTGATCGCCGCGGACAGACCGACGGAGAGCCCTTCGCGCCGAAGAAGGTGATACAGCATCTCGACCGCCACACGATCACCCACGCGCACCGCGTCATCGATCGGCGCGTCCGCCAGATTCCGGGTCACCCGATTCTGACCGATCCCCTCGGCGACAGAGTCACCTTCAGTGAAGCGCGTGTGCCCGTGCTTGATCCACGACCACATCGCCGCGCCATGCGGATCGGCGCAGACCACGCGCACCGAGCGGTCGCGCTCTTTGAGATACCGTCCCACACCGGCAATGGTGCCCCCGGAGCCGATCGCCGCGACGAACGCAGACAACCGACCTTGGGTCTGCTCCCAGATCTCGGGACCCGTGGTGCGAAAGTGCGCCTCGCGATTGGCAGTGTTGTCGAACTGGTTGGCCCACCAGGCTCCGGGTTCCTCTTCTGCGAGCTTTCGTGCGACATGCTGGTAGTTTCCAGGATTCGAATACGGCACCTGTGGAACGGTGCGTACATCCACGCCCAAGGCCCGAAGGAGGGTGATCTTCTCGATGCTCACCGTTTCGGGCACGACGATGCGGGCCTTGTATCCGCGAGCCAGGCCGAGGAGTGCGAGACCGATGCCCGTGTTGCCGGCCGTGCCTTCGACGATCGTGCCGCCGGCCACCAGCCGCCCCGAACGCTCCGCGTCGACGATCATGCCCAGGGCGGCACGATCCTTGACCGAGCCCCCGGGATTGAGGAACTCGGCTTTGCCCAGGATCTCACACCCAGTCGCCTCCGAAAGGTGGCGCAGGCGGATCATCGGAGTGCGCCCCACCGCGCCGCAGATCCCAGAGGTCCACACATCGTGTGCCTCGGCCGCAACGCGAGTCTCGCGCACCGCGGCGGAATCCACTCCGCTCCGTTTCAGGCGGGTTTTCTCCGGCTTGGGATGTGAGCGCGGCCCGATGGCCGCATGCTCCACGCTCTGGCGTGCTGCCATCGAGTGGTGGCTCCCGTTGACATGGTCCGATCGTTTCGTGCGCATCTCAACAACACGTCTAGATGTGAAAGTCCGCGACCGCCTCGCGTCCGAGCGCCTCGGTCTCGCGGGCCAGTGCCTCGACCGACTTCAGATCGATGACGCGACTGATCGCCTCGCGCACCGCCATCAACACAGGACGCACCGAACAGGCGGCCTCACTCCGGCAGTCTTCGCACACGCCATAGGCCGTGGCGCTCACGCAAGGCGCGGGTGCGATCGGCCCCTGTGCGGCACGAATCACCTGGCCGACAGTGATGCGAGACGGGGAGCGCAGAAGGCTGTAGCCCCCATGCTTGCCGCGCGTCGCCTGCACGATGCCGGCCACCTTCAGATCGAGCATGATCGCTTCCAGAAACTTCCGGGGCAGGTCATCCTCCCGCGCGATCGCGTCGACGGAGAGCGCACCCTCATGTCGATGCCGCGCGAGCACCAAGATCGCTCGGATAGCATACTTGCTACGGCGCGTGATCATCGGTCATGGACTCAGCGAGAGGCGACGCAGGCAGAACACGCGCCCGCACCCGAAGAACGCAGCTAAACCTCGTTCAATTCCTACTATCCCGATGGGTGTTATCGAGTTTAAGAAATTGATTTTCAACATCTTATGATCGATTTCCTCTTGTCGCCTCCGAAAAACCCTGCACGGTTGCGGTCCACGGCGATAACGCGCCCCTCCCCTTGGACTTTCCGCCACTCACCACCAACACACCGAATACTATGATGACGATGGACCGACCGATGATGGGAATGCCGAACATGATGACCTCGATGCCCGGCACGCCCGCGATGAATATGATGATGATGCCCCGCTGCTCCATGATGATGGAGAAGTGCGCCGGCGGCATGATGCTCACCTGCACCTGCGACAACACGATGTCCGCCGGCATGATGCAGAACCTCTGTCAGATGATGGGCGGCGGCATGATCAGCTGCGTCATGATGATGAACGGCATGAGCATGATGACCTGCAACCTCGCCATGGGCATGTGCAAGTGCGAGATGACCAAGACCGGCATGTGCATCACCTGCACCTCCGGCGACAAGGCCTGCTGCGACATGATCCAGGCCTGCTGCGACGCGATGATGGCGATGATGAAGGGCGGCTGCACCTGCTGCGTGTGCATGAACGGCACCCCGGTCTGTTGCGGCACCTGCTGAGTCTCGAAACACTTTTTCCTTCCGGTCCACCGGTGGTCTCCAAGACCGCGAGTCGCGCGCGCGACTC
>JACSRI010000228.1 GCA_014879845.1 Opitutaceae bacterium | reverse complement strand
CCCGCGGAGGCGTTCGCGCTGGAGGCGGGGAGCGCGCGGTACGTGCGCGTGGGCAAGCGCTTCCTGCGCGTCGCGCGGTAGCTCGATGCCGGCACGCTCCGTCGTCCGCCGCGCGGGCGGGAAGAGGGTCCTCCTCGTCGGCGGGGCCGGGAGGATGGGGCGCCTCCTCGCGCGCGCCCTGCGCGACGCGGGGCACTCGATCGCGATCCACGACCCGGGAAGGCGCCTGCCGGGCTTTCCCTCGGTCCCGCTCGAGATCGCCGCGGCCGCCGACGCCGTCGTCGTCTCCGTTTCCCTCGAGGCGACGCCGGCCGTCCTCGCCGAGCTCCTCGCCCTCTCGCCCGCCGGTCTCGTCCTCGACGTGGCGAGCGTGAAGGGGCCGCTCCTGCCGCTCTACGCAGAGGCCGCCCGCCGCGGCCTTTCCGTCGCCTCGGTCCACCCGATGTTCGGGCCGGGCGTCCGCTCGTTCGAAGGCCAGAACCTCATCGTCTGCGACGCGGGCGTCCCCGCGGCCACGCGCGCCGCCGCACGCCTCTTCGCCGGCCACGGGCTGCAACTCGCCACGATGCCGATCGGCGCGCACGACGCCTGGATCGCACAGACGCTCGGCCTCGCCCACCTCCTGTCGCTCCTCGCGGGCTCGGTCCTCGCGCGAGAGGGGGTGAAGGTGAAGAGCCTCGACGGCCTCGCCTCGACGAGCTTCCGCAGGCTCTGCGAGCTGGCGGCCCCGATCCTCCACCAGGCGCCCGACCTGACGCTCCCGATCCAGGCCCGCAATCCCGCGACGCCGGGCCTCTTCGACCTCCTCGAGCGTGAGCTCGCCTCGTGGCGCGCCCTCGTGGCGGCCAACGACCTCGCCCCCTTCGAGAGAAAGCTCGCCGAGGCCCGCGCCGTCCTGGCTCCGTCCGTCAGCGCGGGGACGTCCCGAAAGGCCCCTCGCCGCCGGCGTTCCTGACGACGCCGAGCCCGTCGAGCCGCACCGGCCCGGGCGGAATGCGGTTCACGTCGAACGCGCGCACGGCGGCCCCCAGCATTTCCCCCGGCGCTCCGTCCGCGGCGTCCTGGCCGAGGACCCGAAGCGCGGCGGCGAGACTCCCGCGGACCCGCCTCTCGTCGAGCGTCTCGAGAGGCAGCGCGCCGTCCCGTTTGCCGAGCTTCGTCCCGTCGGGGCCGAGGACGAGCGGCAGGTGGGCGTACCCGGGCGCCGGCAGGCCGAGGGCGCGTTGCAGGGCGATCTGCCGCGCGGTCGACGACAGGAGATCTCCCCCGCGGACGACCTCGGTCACCCCCTGGGCCGCGTCGTCGACGACGACGGCGAGCTGGTAGGCGAACGGACCGTCGGCGCGCCTCACGACGAAGTCGCCCACCGCGCGCGCGACCTCTTCCTCGACGCGCCCCCGGACCCGGTCCTCGAAAGCGATCGTCCCGTTCCCGACGCGGAACCTCACCGCGCGCGCGGCGCGCCCCGGCCGGAGTCCCTCCCGGCACGTCCCGGCGTAGACCGCCCCCGCGCCGTCGACCGGGTCCGAGGCGTCCGGAGCTCCCGCGGCCCGGGCGACTTCCGCCCGCGTGCAGCCGCAGTCGTACGCGAGCCCGGCTGCCCTGAGCCGCGCGAGGGCCGCCTCGTAGAGGCCGGATCGCTCCGACTGGACGACGACCTCGCCGTCCCACGTCAGGCCGTAGCGTTCCAGGGCGCGCAGGATCCCGTCGGCCGCTCCCGGGACGACGCGCGGCCCGTCGAGGTCCTCCATTCTCACCAGCCACTCGCCTCCGGCTTTCCGTGCCCAGAGCCAGGAACCGACGGCGGCAACGAGGCTTCCGAGGTGAAGCGGCCCCGTGGGCGACGGGGCGAAGCGACCCCGGACGCGCGCGCTCACCCGTCCTTCGAGCGGCGTGCCGCCTCGACGGCGTCTTCGTCGAGGAGCTTCTGGTCGACCTCGGGGCCGTCGTGCCGCGCGACGACGTTGCCCTTCGCGTCGAGGACGAGCGTCGCGAACGTGTGGAAGATCGACCCGTCGTCGGCGTTCCGGCCGACGTGCACCGCGTAGCTCTCGCAGACGCGCGTCAGGTCGGGCACGCTCCCGGTCAGCATCTTCGCCTCGCCCGGCTCGATCCCGCGCGCCTTCGCCCACGCGCCCAGGACCTTCGGCGTATCGACGCGCGGATCGAAGCTGACCGCCACGACGAGCGGCTTCGGCAGCCCCTTCGGCACCGCCCGCGCACGCACCGACGTGCGCAGCCTGAGCCTGGCGCAGCTGCAAAAGCTGGCCGAGCAAGGCAGCCGGCGCGCCCGCGCCGAGCTGGAAGGTCGCATGCGCGCGGCCGGCAACACCTCATCCACCGCGCCGCCCGTCGCGCAAGCTCCCGCCGCAGCCAGCGCCGCCCCAGCCCCGCGCGCCGCCGCCGTGCCCGACATGGCCGAGGTGCGGGCCGCCCAGGCGCGCACGGCGACGCCCCTGGCCAGCCTGGGCGCGGCGCCAAACGCCAGCGCGCAGAACCTGGCCGACCAGTTGGAACTGATGGCCCGCCAGGACGAACAGCGCGCCCGCGCCGACGGCCCGCCGCGCCTGGTCGGCATGGTGCTGATCGCCTGGGGCGTGCTGATCGGGCTGGGCGCCCTGGTGATGCTGGCGCACCGCGGCGGCCCCTATTACCTGTTCTGCGCGCTGGGTGTCGCGGCCGTCGGCTGGCTGCTGATGCGGCGCAGCCGCTGGGCCATGGCGCTGCACGGCGCGCTGCTGCTGGTGGCCCTGGCCTGGGCCTGGCGCAGCGGCGGGGGCAGCGTGTTCATGGCGCTGGTGCAGGCGGCACCGCTGCTGATCCCGGCGGCCTGGATGGCGGTACAGCCGGTGCGCGAGCCGCTGGAATAATTTCAGCATCCAACCGACCTCCAGCGCGCTCTGAACAAACGCAAGCAGCTACTCTATTTATAGCTACGGCGAATCGCCGGAGCAGCTTTTCCGCACCTATCTTTGCAAAACAGTCACAAGTTTTTCGATCCTGGCGCCGTTTATCACCTAAAACAATTCGAATACAGTGTTTGCGAGGGCTTTTCCAGCCCGCCCGCCCATTCCTGAATTCGCCTTCGAGGACCCGCCCATGACCGCACGCACCACCACCCACGACCTGCAGGTCGCCACGCCGCTGTACGACTTCGTCAACACCGAGGTGCTGCCCGATCTGGGCATCCAGCCGGACGCCTTCTGGCGCGGCTTTTCGGCCATCGTGACCGACCTGGCACCCAAGAACATCGCCCTGCTGGCCGAGCGCGACCGCCTGCAGGCCGAGCTGGACACCTGGCACAAGGCGCATCCCGGCCCGATCCAGGACATGGCGGCCTACCGCAGGTTCCTGGAGACCATCGGCTACCTGGTGCCGCAGCCGGCCAAGGTACAGATCACCACCGCCAACGTGGACGACGAGCTGGCCGTGCAGGCCGGCCCGCAGCTGGTGGTGCCGATCCTCAACGCCCGCTACGCGCTGAACGCCGCCAACGCGCGCTGGGGCAGCCTGTACGACGCGCTGTACGGCACCGACGTGATCCCCGAAAGCCGCGGCCTCGAAAAAGGCGGCAAATACAACGCCCGCCGTGGCGCCAAGGTGATCGAATGGGCGCGCCACGTGCTGGACCGCACCGCGCCGCTCAAGAGGGGCTCGCACGTCGACTCCACCGGCTACCTGGTCAAGGACGGCGAGCTGGTGATCAAGCTCAAGGGCGGCAAGAGCAGCAAGCTGGCCGATGCCGCGCAGTTCATCGGCTACCAGGGCGAGACCAAGGCGCCCACCGCCATCCTGCTCAAGCACAACGGCCTGCACCTGGAGATCCGCATCGATCCCAAGTCGCCCATCGGCCGCAACGACCCGGCCGGCGTGGCCGACCTGGTGGTCGAGGCCGCCGTCTCCACCATCCTCGACCTGGAGGATTCGGTGGCCGCGGTGGACGCCGAGGACAAGGTGCTGGGCTACCGCAACTGGCTGGGCATCCTGCGCGGCACGCTGACCGAGACCTTCGACAAGGGCGGCAAGCCAGTGACGCGCGGGCTGCACCCCGACCGCGTCTACACCGCCGCCAACGGCCGCCGCAACATCACGCTGCACGGGCGCTCGCTGATGTTCGTGCGCAACGTCGGCCACCTGATGACCAACCCGGCCATCCTCTACAAGGCGGCCGACGGCAGCCTGAAGGAGATCCCCGAGGGCATCATGGACGCGGCCATCACCACCGCCATCGCCCTGCACGACCTCAAGGGCCTGGGCAAGGACGGCCTGCGCAACTCGCGCAAGGGCAGCGTCTACATCGTCAAGCCCAAAATGCACGGCCCGGCCGAAGTGGCCTTCGCGGCCGAGCTGTTCGGCCGCATCGAGAAGCTGCTGGGCCTGAAGGACAGCACCGTCAAGCTGGGCATCATGGACGAGGAGCGCCGCACCAGCATCAACCTCAAGGCCTGCATCAACGCCGCCAAGTCGCGCGTGGCCTTCATCAACACGGGCTTCCTGGACCGCACCGGCGACGAGATGCACAGCTGCATGCAGGCCGGCCCGGTGTACCGCAAGGGCGACATGAAGACCAGCGCCTGGATCCAGGCCTACGAGCGCAACAACGTGCTGGTCGGTTTGGCCTGCGGCCTTTCTGGCCGAGCACAGATCGGCAAGGGCATGTGGGCCATGCCCGACCTGATGGCCGAGATGATGCGGCAGAAGATCGGCCACCCCAAGGCCGGCGCCAACACCGCCTGGGTGCCCAGCCCCACCGGCGCCACGCT
>JACSRI010000183.1 GCA_014879845.1 Opitutaceae bacterium | reverse complement strand
GCGATGCCCTTGCCGGTGTCCTCGACCGTGATCTGCTGCCAGCCCTGCAGGGTCGCGCCCGGTCGCGCGTGGCGCGCGAGGTGCGCTTCCGCGGCGAGCGTGCGCAGGGCGATGGTCAGGCGCGGCACCCAGGCGGGCGGGTTCGACGGCGTCTCCGCCAGGCGCTCCATGAGCGTGTCGCGCGCGTTGATGATGAGGTTGAACGCGATCTGGTGCAGGTCGGTGGGATCGCAACCGACCGGCGGCAGCCCTTCGGGCAGGGTGATCGCCCACTCGATACGACGGTCGAAGGTCGGGCGCAGGAGGGCAACGCAGCTCTCGAGCGCGGCCCGGGCGTCGGTCGACGGCGACGCCTCCTCGGCCCGCCGGCCGAAGGCGAGGAGCCGGCGCGTGAGTGCGGCGGAGCGACGCGCGGCGTCCTCGATCACTTTCAGCTCCGAGACGAGCTGCGTGTTGTGGTTGTGGTCCTGCGCGAGCATGGTCGCCTGGGCGAGCACGGGGGTGAGCAGGTTGTTGAACTCGTGGGCGATGCCGCCGACGAGCTCGCCCAGCGCGCGCAGCCGGCGATTCTGCGCGATCTCGCGGTCGGCGAGCCGGCGGCGGGTCACGTCGGCGGAGAGCACGCACAGCCGCGCCGCGCCGTTGGAACCGGCGGCCAGCGCGACGAGTGTCGTCTCGAGCACGGTGCGTGACTCGCGCAGCCGTATCTCGAGCTGCGTGGTCTCGCCTGTGGCCGGCCAGCGCGCGATCACCTCGTCGAAATAGCGGCGCAACTCCGCGCTGAGCGACAGTGTGTCGAGCGGTCGGCCCGTGGCCGCGACCGGATCGATGCCGCAGAGCTGGCCGGCGACGCGGTTGAGCGAGAGCACGCGCGGGGCCCCGGCGTCTGGCGCCGCCTCGAGCACGCAGGTCGAGAGCGGGTGGTTGTCGAAAAGCGCCGCGTGCAGCGAGCGTTGCCCGAGCAGTTCGCTCGCCTGCGACGCGATGCGACGTGTCAGCCGGCGCTGGCGCAGGAATGCCGCGAGAGCGACGGCCATGCCGATGCCGAGCGCGACGGCGACGAGGATGGTGACCTCTTGCGAGGTGAAGCGCCGGGGCTCGAATTCGCCGAACCAGTGCTCGTAGATCTCCGCGTAGCGGCCGTCGCCGCGGATGATGAGCAGGCCCTCGGTCAGTCGATGCATCAGGAGGTCGTCGCCCCTGCGCACCGCCAGGCAGTGGCGCACGTCGTATCCCTCGATCGGCAGATCCAGGACCTTGAGGTTGGCCAGTCCCTGTCGCCGGATGCCCCACAGGGCGGAGAGTCGCGCGACGATGGCGGCGTCACATTCGCCGCGTGCGACGGACGCCATGACCTCCTCGGGCGTGGAGGTGTTGACGATGCGCGCCCCGGGAACGTGTTCCTGCACGAAGGTCGAAGCCACGCTGCCGATCGAGCCGGCGGCGATCACTTTGCCGTCGAGGTCGGCCAGCGAGCGGATGCGCGTCTCGTCCTTGCGCACGACGACCACGAGTTTGAGCACGAGGACGGGCACGGAGAAATCGGCGTATTCCTTCCGCTCGGGCGTCTCGGCCCAAAGCTGCACGATGTCGATCTGGCCGGATTTCAGGGCCTCGGGAAACTCGTGCGGATCCAGCGGGATCCGGCGGATCTTGAGCTGCATCTCCGCGGCGATCGCATCGAGCACCTCGACGCCGAAGCCGACGGCCTGCCCGTCCTCGTAGTGCGAATAGATCGACGACTCCTTCGACGCGCCGACGACCAGTTCTGTCTCGGGCGTGATCGATCGGCGCGCGGACGACGGCGCATCCGCCCCGCGGCCATCGGAAACGACGATGGGGAGGAGAAGGGCGAGGGTTGCTGCCAGGGTCAGTCGCAGGGGCACGCAGTGGATCCGCCGGAAGGGACGACGGACTCGGCTCGAGCATGCGCAGGATCGTGTCGGGTGCAAACCCTCTCTCGCCGCACCTCCTCACGTGGCCGGGGTTGCACGCCGTCCGTGCGCGCCCATGCTCGCCGGCATGTCACTGCAGGCATGGACGCAGGCGGGCTGGCTGCGTGAACACGACACCCGACCCGCCGAGATCGACCATCTCATGGCCGTCGCCGAGGGCGACCTCGCGGACGCGGCCTCGCCCGGGCACGGCGTGGCGGTGCGTTTTGAATACGCCTACAACGCCGCCCTCAAGGCCTGCCTCATCGCGCTCTACGCCGAGCGACGGCGGCCCGGGCAGGTGAGCGATGTGCACCACAAGATCATCCGCTCGCTCCCGCTCACGCTCGGCCCGGGCCGCGGGGTCGCGGCGGACTACCTCGATGCCTGCCGTGAGCGTCGCGACCGGCTCGAGCGCGAGGACGAGGCGTCGAGGATCGCGGAGGACGATGCGGCGGCGCTGCTCGAGTTCGCGCGCGAGCTGCTCGCGCAAGTGCGCGCGTGGGTGCGCGCACGCCATCCCGATCTCGCGGCGGAGTGAGCCGGGCGGTTGCCCTCGGGCACCGGCTGTCTCGTCGACCGGGCCGGCCTACAGGGGCGGTGCGTACGGATAGTCCGGGAGTTTCAGGCGGTAGTGCACCTGCAGGAAGGCGACCAGGTGGATCATGTCGTCCACGGTCATCGTCTTGGTGTAGTCGGGCATCAAGGACGCGCCCGAGGCGTCGGTGTATTTGCCCTGGTACTTCGCGTCGACGATGTGCTGCGGATTGATGATCGAGGTCACGAGCTGACCGTAGGTCTGCACCCGCACCACTTCGCCGCCGAGCGGCACGACGATCACGCCCGGCGTGGGCACGTTCTCGAACCTCTCGCCGGCCACGGTGTGGCAGGCCGTGCAGTTGAGCCGGACAAACGCGGCCCGACCGAGGTCGGGCTTGCCGTCAGGCAGCCGGAAACCGGCCGCCGATCTTGGGTCGCTGCATGCGCCGAACAGCAGCATCGCCGCCGCCGTGCCGAGCGCCCCGAACAGGATGCGAATCGCACGCTTCCTTGCCATGATGTGAATGCCTCCTTCCTGCGCTGCGCGCCGCCTCAGCGTACCCGCATGGCCGGCGGAGGCAAATGCCGGGGCGAGGATTCGCCGGTCGCGCCGTGCCGGCCGGCCTACATCGCCGTCGTCGGGATGCCGCTGGCCGCGAGGCCGGTGAGCAGGGTGGCGAGGTGCTCGCGGTCGCGCGTCTCGACCGTGACGATCACACGCACGGCGTTGACGTCGGGCCCCGAGAAAGCGCGATCGTGTGTCACCTCCTTGATGCTGGCCCCGGCCGCGCCGATCGCGCCGGCGAGGGCGGCGAGGCTGCCCGGCCGATCGCTGATCGAGGCGGTGAAGCGCCCGAGGCGTCCGTCGGCGACCAGGCCCTTCTCGATCACGCGGCCGAGCACGGCGGGGTCGATGTTGCCACCGCCGAGCACGAGCACCGTGCGCCGGCCCGTGAGCTCAGGCAACTGGCCGGAGAGCATGGCGGCGAGCGGTGCGGCGGCGGCGCCCTCGACGACCAGTTTCTCCAGCTCGACCATGCGCAGGATGGCGAGGGCAAGGTGCTCCTCGGAAACGGTGAGCAGCCGGTCGATGCGCGGGGCGGCGAGTGCGAAGGCGTTTTCCCCCGCGAGCGAGACGGCGAGGCCGTCCGCCACCGTCGGGCGGATCGCGACCTTCACGGGATGGCCCGCGGCCTTGGCCGCGTGGAAACACTGTGTCAGGGCCGGTTCGATACCGACCACCTTCACCTCCGGGCGCAGCGCCTTGATCACGAGCGACACACCGGCGATCAGCCCGCCGCCGCCGATCGGCACGACGATGGCCTCGAGATCGGGCACCTGCTCGAGCACCTCGAGCGCCAGCGTACCCTGGCCGGCGATGATGGCCGGGTCGTCGTAGCCGTGGATGTAGGTGAGCCCCTGCGACGCGGCGAGCGTGCCGGCGTGCTCGCGCGCCTCCTGGAACGTGTCGCCGTGCTGCACGATCGTCGCGCCGAGCCGCCGGCAGGTGGCGACCTTGATGAGCGGGGCGAAACGCGGCATCACCACGGTCACGGGCACACCGAGGAGCGAGCCGTGGTAGGCGAGGCCGAGCGCGTGGTTGCCGGCGGAGGCGGCGATCACGCCCCGCGCGCGTCGTTCCGGCGCGAGCAGGAGCAGGGCGTTGCGCGCGCCGCGTTCCTTAAAGCTCCCGGTGCGCTGCAGGTTGTCCAGCTTGCAGAAGATGCGTGCGCCGGTGATCTCGGAGAGAGGGATCGACTCGGGGCACGGCGTGGTGGCGATGGCGGCGCCGAGGCGGGCGCGGGCGGCCTGCACCTCGGCGAGCGAGACGGAATCCGGCATGGCCGCGAGGATGTCGCGACCTGCCGGCGACGCGAGGCGGGAGTGTGCGTGGCCGGCCTGCGCCGGTGCGGAACAACATCGCGTCGCCTCCATCGCCCGGCACACTTCCGACGCATGAGCGACGCCGCCGACCACACGACTCCCGCGAAGGAAACCCCCGCCAAGCCCGCCGAGTACCGGCCGCCCGAGGGCGCGCAGGTCTACGGCGCATGGCAGGCTCCCGGCGGCGCATCGCTGCCCTATGTGTCGCGCGCGGAGTGGTTTCTCTTGCGGGAGAAAGAAAAGCCCGTGGCCGAGATCTTCTCCGTCGCCTACGTCGCGGAGGAGACCGCGGGCCGGCCAGTGACCTTTGTCTTCAACGGCGGTCCGGGCGCGGCCTCAGCCTACCTGCATGTCGGCGCGCTCGGCACGCGGCGCGTGGCGTTTGCGGCCGACGGCAACGTGTTGCCTCCACCGACCCGTCTGACCGATAACGCCGAGTCGTGGCTCGGCTTCACCGACCTCGTCTTCGTCGATCCCGTGGGCACGGGCTTCAGCCGCGTGATCGAGGAGGGAGCGGGTGACGGCGCGAAGGACAAGCCGGGTGCCGGTGCTGATCCCGCCAAGAAGCGCGACCCCAAGGCCTTCTTCGGGCTCAAGCGCGACCTCCAGTCGCTCGGCGAGTTCATGAGCCGGTGGCTCTCGCGCCACGATCGCTGGGACTCGCCGGTCTTCATCGCCGGCGAGAGCTACGGGGGCTTTCGCGTGGCCAAGCTCTCGCGCCTGCTGCACGAGGGCTTCGGCATCGGGCTCAATGGCGCGATCCTCATCTCGCCCGCGCTGGAGTTCGCGCTGCTCGACTCGTCCGACTACGACGTGCTGCCGTGGGTCGACCGCTTCCCCACCATGGCGGCCGCGGCGGCGTTTCACGGGCGCTCGCGCGCCTTCAAGGCCGGCACGCCGGTCGCGCGCGTGCTCGCGGCGGCCGAGACGTTTGCCACGACCGACCTGGCCACCTTCCTCGCGCAGGGCGACGCGATGCCCAAGGCGCGCCGCGCCCGGGTCCTCGACAGGGCCGCGGCCCTGCTCGGTCTGCCGCCCGAGCGCGTCGCGCGCGCGGCCGGGCGCGTCGACCTCTATTCCTTTGTGCGCGAACTGCTGCGCGACGAGGGACGCGTGTGCGGCCTGTACGACGCGACCATCACCGCGCGCGATCCCTTTCCCGACCGCGACAGCTACGCCGGACCCGACGCCACGCTCTCCGGCATCGAGCGCGTCTTCACCTCGGGCATCAACAAGCGGCTGCGCGGCGAGATCGGCGTGAAGTCCGAGCGCGAGTATCACCTCATCAGCTACGAGGTGAACAAGGCCTGGAAGATCGATTTCGAGCGCCACGCGCTCGACAGCCAGATCGGCGCGACCGACGACCTGCGCTACGGCCTGAGCCTGAACCCGCACATGAAGGTCTTCCTCACCCACGGGCTCTACGACCTCGTCACGCCCTATTACGCGTCGAACCGCATCGCCAACCTCATGAAGCTCGACCCCGCGACCGCCGCGCGCCTCACCGTGCGCCATTTCGGCGGCGGGCACATGTTCTACGCGTGGGAGCGGAGCCGGGCGGAGTTTCGCGACGCGATGGCGAAGTTCTTCACCGCGAGCCTGCCGAAGGCGTGACGGCGCCGGAGGTCTCGCCCCGCCTCCGTGCTCCGACGCTCCCGCCGTCTCACCGCTCGCAGCGGTAGATGAACGCGGGCGGCAGGTTGCGCCACACGATCGGAAGGATCTCGCACTCCGGAAACACCGCGCGCAGCTCGCGCCGGAATTTCACGCCGCTGGGCAGCCAGGCCGCGTGCGCGTAGGCGAACGTGCAGAACCGCCCGCCCGGGCGCAGGGCGCGACGGATCTCGCGCAAGATCGCGTGTTGCAGCGCGCTGCTGAAGCACACCCACGGCAGGCTGCTGACCACCGCGTCGACGCGGCCCACTTCGCTGGCATCGAGGTGCCGGCAGAGGGCCTCGGCCGAGGCGCAGACGACGTCCACGCCCTCGTGGGCGAAATCGCGCTCGAGCGAGGCGGCCAGGCGCGGATTGAGCTCCATCACCATGAAGCGCGTCTCGGGTGCGAGTTCGTCGAGGATCGCCGTCGTGAAGGCGCCCGTGCCCGCGCCCAGCTCCACCACGAGATCGGCGGACTCCAGGCCCATGTCGCGCACCATCGCCTCGGCCAACTCGGGCGAGCTGGGGCCGATCGCCCCGGTCGAACGCGGATCGCGGGCGAACTCGTAGAGGAAGCGGAGGCGCTCCTGCAGCCGGATGCGGCCGAGCGACTCAACCAGCGGGCTCGCAGTGCGCGCGATGCTTTCGACGACTGGGGGCATGAATGGATCGCGGATCGGCTCGGGAGCGAGCGCCGGGCAGTGTGCGCAAAACTCTGCGCCGCGATCAACCGGGAACTGCCTCGCTCCGGAGAATACCCGGTGGCGCGGCGCCGCATGTCGATGCGTGGTGGCGTTCTGCGCTCGCGCGCGCCCGGCGCGCCCGGCACGCTCGCACGCATGATTTCTCTTCGTTCGTGGATGGCGTTGGGTGTGTCGATGCTCCTCGGCGCGGCGGCGCTGCGCGCGGGTGGCGTGGAGTTTTCCTCCGATCTCGAGGCGGCCAAGGCCCGGGCCGCGAAGGAGGGCAAGCAACTCGTCATCGAGTTTTCCGGCCGCACCTGGTGCCCGCCCTGCAAGGCTCTGCTCGCGGAGGTGCTGCCGAGCGACGAGTTCGCGGCGTTCGCGGCCGACCGCGTGGTCGTGCACCTCGACTACCCGCGCAAGAGCGAGCGCACGCCCGAGAAGATCGCGGCGAGCCCCGAGCTGCAGAAACTCAAGGCCTACGCCGACGCCTACAAGATCGAGGGATTCCCCACCGTCGTGCTGCTCGCTCCGGACGGCACCGAGGTCGGCCGCGTGCTCGGCTACGAGCCGGGCATGGGCGCTGCCGGGTTCCTCGCGGAACTGACGGGGAAGAAATAGCGGGAAACGACAGCGGACCGCCGCTCAGCCGAGGTGCGCGATGAAGTGGCAGGTTCTGCCGCCGCGCCGCACGCTCTCGACGATCTCCATCTTCACGGGCCGCTTGAGCGCGGCCTCGATGATCGATTGCTGCGTGGCCTTGGTGCAGTGGCAGTGCAGGTCGTTGGGCCGGCCCGGGCGATCGTGCAGCACCGGGCAGTAGCAGCGCTCGACCTTCTCGCCAAAGCGCACGTGCAGGTCGTCGCCCTCGAGCCACGCCTCGCACATCGTGTGGTAGGCCTTGATCAGCCCCTCGAGCGTGCCGCCCGAGGCGGCGGCGATCGCGGGCTTGAAGGCGTGCCGCCGGTAGCAGGCGCGGCCGCAGCCCTCGATGAGTTTCACGCGCGCGGGCTCGTCGAGCTCGGCGTCCATGGTGTCGAGCAGGTCGGAGAGCCAGTTGTCGGTGAAGTCCTTGTCGCGCCGGACCTGCTCGCACTCCGGCGAGGGCGTCGGCGTGTCCGCCGCCGGTTCGGCGGCACGGAGTTCGGTCGGCGCGAGCAGGCGCAACGCGCAGCAGCCGAGGCCTGAGGTGATCGAGGCGGCGAGGAAATCCTTGCGGGTCATGGCGGGGTGGGGACGATTGCGAGCAATAACACCGCCGCCGCCCTTGCCCCACGCCGCGAATGTGCGATCGCGTGCGACAGTGGCGGAGCGAATGTCCCCGATCAGTCGCACGCATGGCCGGCGTGATTTGCGCCTTGGCGCTCGCCACCTCCGCCGGCATTCCCTCGCGCGTGAGTCTCAACCGCTGCGAAGACGCCCTGCTCCGCTACGTGAGCGACCGGCCCGACGAGAAACGATTCTGGACCGCGCGCGTCCTCGAGACCGATCAGGCCGGCGGACCGCTCGAGGCCCGCGTGGCCGGGCTCGACCGGCAGCTGCGCGACTACGCCGCCGAGCGCGGCCGCGCCGACGCCGCGCTCGTCGATTCGCTCGGAGGCGGCCGCGTGAGCATGCGCAACCTCGCCGAGCACCTGCTCCATCTCTGGACGCCACCGAAGCCGCAGCCGAAGCGCCGGATGGCCTGACGCGCGTTGTGAATCGGCGCACACGGCGATGCATCCGCTGACCGAAACCGAAGCCATCGAACGCTACGACCGCGCGGGCGCGGCGCGGGCGGGCGCGCGTTTCGCGGGTGTGCGCTGGCCGGATGTGGCGGCCGATGAGGACAACCTCGCACGCCTCGTCGAGGGCGTGCTCGGGGCGCGTGTCGATTTCGCGCGCGAGGCCTTCGGACCGGACTTCGAGAGCGAGGGCCCCGAGCACCGGCTCGAGGAGGCGTGGCGGCGCGACGCCGTGCAGGTGCGCTACGCGCCGGAGGGCCTGTTCGTGCGCGCGGCCTTCACGGTGCGCGTGCGCCTGAGCGATGACGACGGCGAGGAGGAGGCGCTCGAGTCGGTCTCGGTCGACGCCGAGATCTGCCTGTCCTTCTCCACCCGCCGGCACGCGCGACCGTTTGTCGACTTCATGCGTGGACGCCTCCTGCGCGCGAGCGACGGCGCGGCGCGCACGATCGATCCGTTCGCGATGATGGTGGAGCCCCAGGACGCCGTGGCCTGGGGGCTCAACGGCGTCGAGGTCTGAGCGCGGCGCTCAGTAGTTCCAGTTGACCTGCATGCTCAGGATGTCGGCGCTCGACTCGACGCGCCCGACCAGCAGGTGGCCCGCGCCATCGTCGTTGGCCATCGTGGCGTCCTTGAAGAAGAGATGCGCGTAGCCGATCTCGCCGCGGATCTCGGCGTTGAACTGCCAGGCGGCGCCGAGGCACACCCAGGTGCGGTCGGAGTCGGGGATGCGCGCGGTCCGGCGCGACTCATTCGGGACGGGTGTCTCGTTGTAGACGAGGCCGCCGCGCAGCGTGAGCCGCTCGGATTTCTGCCAGCGCGCCCCGAGAGAATAGATCGACGCGTTCTTCCAGTCGTGGATCTGGACGAAGTCCGGCGTGGCCGGGTTCTCGAAGTCGACGGCGAGCTGATCAAAGCAACTCCAGGCCCACACGCTCCAGTCGGCGAAGAGGGCGAGGTCGGGCGCGACGTGGTGCATGAACGAGAGCGAGTAGACCTCCGGCAGCGCGAGGGGCGCGGAAACAGCCTGGTCGGTGAACACACCGGCGAAGGGCGCGGCCACGTCGGTGAAACGCGCGTCGCCGCGCGGCTCGTGTTCCATGCGCGAGCGGTAGTGCAGGCCCACGCGCGTGCCGTCGGTGATCTCGTAGAGCACGCCGATGTTGAAACCGGTGCGCGCGTCGTCGCCCTTGATGCGCACGACCGCGTCGGCCGAGCCGGGCGCGAAGCCCGGGACCCCCGCCACGTAGCCGGCGAGGCCGAGGTCGAGCGCGTTGGAGAGCTCGGCGTCGGCCGTCTGGTGGTCGAGGCCGAGCCCGAGCGCCAGCTGCGGCGTGAGTCTGATCGAGGCGGCGATCGTGGCGTTGATCGTCACGAGTTCGGACTTGAGGGCTTGGTAGCGGCCGACCCAGTCCGACGGGTACTCGGTCGCGAGACCGTAGGGCGCGCTCACGCCGGCCCCGATGGCGAAGGATTTGGAAAACGGATACGCCATGTACGCGGTCGGGACGAGGCGGTCCTCACCGGCGTCGCCGGAGTTGCGACCGGGCGTGGGGATGACCCCGGCCGTGGTCGAACCGGTGTTGGTGAAGGCCGTGTCGAACTTCACCCACTGGCCCGAGACGACGACGCCACCCTGGTCGAGGAAAGCGAGGCCGGCGGGATTGAAGTAGACCGTGGAGGCGTCCTCGGCGGCGGCGGCGCCGCTGTAGCCGTTGCCGAGTTGCGAGCCGTTCTGCGTGGTCAGCGCCATGCCGCCGGCAAGGGCGGCAGCGGGCGCGAGCAGCGCGAGCGAGACGGCGAGGGCGAGCGGTCGGAGACCGCGGCGGGCGTGGCGCATGGCGACGAGGTGCATGATGGCGTGGAGGTGGAGATCGGGCGCGTGGACGCGGGAGCGAAGTCGGACAGGCGGGTCACGGTGTGGTGCCGTGGACGCTTTGGAATGTAAAACCGACCGGCGGCCGGCCGAGTTTAGGGAAATCTGCGGGATTCTCCCTAGAGCGAGTGGAGTATGGGCTTGGCGGGGCGGGCGCTCATGTCCGTCGGCGTCGTTCGGATGCCGCCGGAGACGGCGTGGCACTTGAAGCTGGCGGGAGCGGGGCCCGGCGCTTTGCTCGCGCGCGATGAAGATCCAGTTCCCGACGCGCGACTACGCCGGCTATGTCTTTGATCTCGATGGCACGCTCATCGATTCGATGCCGATTCATTTCGCGGCGTGGACGGCAGGGCTGCGCAACTCGGGTTTTCATTTCGAGTTTTCCGAGGAGTTCTTCTACTCCCTGGGCGGCGTCCCGACCAAACGCATCATCGAGATCCTCAACGAAAAGCACGGCACGCATATGGATCCCGAGGCCGTGATGCACGAGAAGGAGCGCATCTACCTCGAGATGCTGCCGGGCGTGCCGCGTATCGAGCCGGTGGTGGCGCTGGCCGAGCGTGCCGTGGCGAAGGGCATCCCGGTGTCGATCGCCTCGGGCGGACCGCGCCCCGTCGTCGACACCGCGCTGCGCGGAGCCAAGCTCGACCATCTCTTCCCAGTCATCGTCACGCCGGAGAACGTGAAGCACGGCAAGCCCTCGCCCGAGATGTTTCTCCTCGCCGCGCAGAAGATGGGTGTGCCCCCGCGTGAGTGCCTCGTGCTCGAGGACGCCGAACTCGGCCGCCAGGCCGCCGTCGCGGCCGGCATGGACTACGTCATGGTGCCGCAGCCGGCGCAGCGCTAGCGCGGCACACCGCGCAGGCGATAGACGATGGGCGATCGGCGAATCCCAAGCCCCGCGCCCATAGCCCCAGACCCCTCGCCCGCTGCGTCGTGGCCGGCGGCGTCATCGCCGCCGGCCACGACGCAGGATATCGATCACGATCCACACGCCGAGCAGACCTGAGAGCAGGTAGCCGAGGATGCCGAGCACCGGAAATCCCCAGAGCAGCGTGCCCCTGCCGGAGAACACGATGATCGACGAGCCGATGATGAGCGACCCGATGATCACGCCGATCGTGATCTTGTTCGACGCGTCGTTGATCGAGTCGTCGAGATTCTCGAGGCCGCGGTGCTGGAAGTTGATCGTCGCGCTGCCTTCCTCGAGCAGGCGCAACACGCGCTGCAGCTCGCCCGGCAGCTCCTGAATGCGGCCGATGCTCGAGGCCAGGGACTGGCGCAGCGAGCGCCAGAGGTTGCGCGGATCGCGGCGCTCGCGCACGAGTTCGTCGACCGCGGGCTTGAAGCTGGCGCGCAGGCTGAAGTCGGGATCGAGCGCCGAGCCCGATTCCTCGACGGAGAGCACGGCCTTCGCGACGAGCGCGTAGTCGCGTGCGATCTCGATGCCGTTTTTTCCGAAGATGTGAAGCAACCGCAGCATGGCGCGGCCGATCTGGCCGGTGCCGGTGGCCGGGTTGAAATTCTCGCGCAGCGCGTAGAGGATCTCGCGCTCCATCTGGCGCGTGTCGACGCGACTGCCGGCCACGCGTCCCAGATCATTGGCGACACGCACGACCTGCGCGGAGTCGCCCTGCAGGAAGGCGCCGAAGAGGTCGACGAGCGTGTAGCGCATGCGCCGCGTGAGCTGGCCGACGAGCCCCCAGTCCAGGAAACACACGCGGCCGGCCTCGGTGACGAGGATGTTGCCGCCGTGCGGGTCCGCGTGGAAGAGGCCGTCGACGAGGATTTGGTGGAAGATCGAGGACGCCCCGCGCTGCGCCACGTCCTTGGCGAGCGGCGAGCCGGGCTCGAGTGCGCTGGGTTTGCGGCCCTCGACCCACTCCATCACCAGGACCGTGCGCGAGGAGAAATCCTCGTGCGGACGAGGCGCGGTCACGCCGGTCGGGTCGGGATTCTGCAGGAGGAAGAGCGCGGCGTTGCGCGCCTCGTTGCGGAAGTCGAGCTCGCGTTCGAGGCCCTCGCGTAGTTCCTCGACGATGACGGGCAGGTTGTACGGGCGCAGGTCCTCGATGCGGTGGTGCGCCTGCTTGGCGAACCAGAGCAGCAGCTCGAAGTCCGCCTCGATGGTCTTGCGGATGCCCTGGCGCTGCACCTTCACCGCCACGCGCTCGCCGGTGGCGCGCAGGCGTGCGCGATAGACCTGCGCGAGCGAGGCGCTCGCGATCGGCTCGCGCTCGAACTCGGAGAACACCTCGTCGATCGGATCCGGCAGCCCGGCCGTGAGCACGGGCTCGATCTCCTCGAACGGCACGGGCGTGACCGCGTCCTGCAGTTTGCGCAGCTCGAGGATGAGCGGCTCGGGCAGTGCATCGGGCCGCATGCTGAGCATCTGCCCGAACTTCACGAACGTCGGGCCGAGTTCCTCGAGCACGGTGCGCGTGCGCTCCCAGAGGGTCAGGCGCGCACGCGGCTTGGGCACGAGTCGCTGCAGCCAGCCGGCCGGCGGCTCCAGTTTCTGGAGCAGGTCGGCGAAGCCGTTGCGGACGAGCACGACCGCGATCTCGCGGGCGCGACCGGCGTTGGCGAGCAGATCGAACGGTCTCATGGGCGCGGGACGCGGGCCACGGGCGATGGGCTGGAAGCGACAGGCCGTCTGCGGCGGCGATCGGACGATGGGGCCCATCGCCACTCGCCTCGCACCTCGTGCCCGCGGCCGGGCTCAGCCCGGCCCCTCACTTCGTCTGCGTCGTGCGCAGGTGCGTGTTGAGATTGGCGACCTCGATCTCGAGCGCGAGGAGGCGTTTCTCCAGCGCCTCGATGCGGTCCTTCTGGCCCACGCCGGCCTTCTCCATGAGTTCCTTCACCGCCTCCTGCACCTGGCGTGAACTCTTCTCAAATTCCGTGCGCCCTTCCTCCGCTACCTTGGAGGCCATGGCCTTGGCTTCTTCGGCCGTGACCTTGCCGCGCTGCACCCACTCCGAAAGGGCCTCCTCGACTTTGTCTTTCGTGATCAAGGCCGCCCCAACGCCTGCCAGCATCGTCTTCTTGATAGCGTCGATCATAGCGACTCGGACGATAGTCCGAGTTGTTCCATTCGGCAAATGCAATCAGGCACGGACGCGGTGGACCGAACCGGGTGACGAACGCGAAACGGGCCGCGGCGCCTCGAGCTGGCGCGCGGCCCGTTCACTGCCGGTTTTGTTCCTGTCGGCCCGTCCAGCCGAAGCCGGGATGGGCGGAATGGTCAGATCGCGTCGTGTCCGGGCGCGGGTGCGTCGACGTCGTCGGAAAGTTCGACTGTGGTCTGGATGACGGCCTCGCCGTCCGCGACGGGCGCGGCTTGCCACGAGGTCGTGTGTGCGGGCGCGGGCATCGGCGCCGGCGCGGTGCGCGGCGCGGGCACGGCCATCTGGAACTGCGAGGGCTCGAGCGCGTCGAGCTTCTCGAGATGTTTCTGCAGGTCCGCGGGCACGGCCTGGCGTTCCTCGGGCGTATTGATCGGACCGGAGTAGAGGACCACCCCGTCGGCGCCCCGTGCTTCCAGCGTGCGACCCTGGTCTGAGGCACTCACCTCGAGGGTGACGTCACCTTCCCGATACACGACGCGCGTTTGCGGTCGAAACACCATCACGTGCGGCGTGCCATCGCCGGGCAGCGGTGCGCCGATGATACGATCCTCCTCGAGCACGGCGCCGCCCGGAGTCCCCGCGTCGCTGCGGAAGATGAATCGCCGCTGCGCCGGGATCGCGTGTGTCTCGCCGCTTGCGCCGAACCACTGCAGACGGTCGGCAAGAGGCGCGGGCGGAGGCACGCGCTTGACGAGCGTGGCCGTGGCGCGCGCCTCGGCCCCGGCGCGGACGTAGGTGAGCTTGATCGCGTCGCCCTCCTTGCGCGCGCGCACGAGCGCGGAAAGCTGGCGCGGGGCGATGAGCACCTGGTCGTCCAGCCGCGTGAGCACATCGTGCTTCTGCACGCCTGCGGCCGCGGCCGGGCTGTCGGGCACGACAAATCGCACGATCAGGCCGTGGTCGGGCGGGAGCTTGAGTTGCGCGGCGAGCGCTTCGTCGACCGGTGCGACCTCGAGACCGAGAAACGTCACCGGCTCGACGGGCCGGTCCGGCATGAGAGGCTGGCCCGGCGTGGCGCCGGTGGAGCGGACCTCGATGCGTCTTTCGACCGTGGCGGGTTTGGGATCAGGGCCGGCGGCCATGACCGGGCCGGCAAGCGCGAGGAGCGCAGGCAGCGCGTAGATGAGCACGGGGACGATGAACTTCTTCTTCATGGTGAATCGTGTGGGTCGGTGGGAGGTGGGGCTCAGTAAGTCTGGACCGGCACGAGGCGGATCTCCTCGCGCGGGTAGGTCACGTTGACCCGTGCGCCCGGGGCGTCGGCGCTGCGTAGGTCCACTGTATCGAGAAACTCATAACGCACCTTGCGCGCGGGTTGGCCGTCCTCGAGGAAGACCACGCCCTCGTCGAGGGCGCCGATCAGCGTCTTGGTCGTGCTGACCGGCAGGAAGCGCGGCGTGCCCGCGACCTGGTCGACGGGACCCGTCGCGACGGTCGGCGGCGGAGCGGTGGCGGGTCCACCCGGCCGCGGGGACGACGGTGGTGTGCGGACGAAGAACGCGACGGTCATCGCGGCGGCCACGCCCCACGCGAGCCAGAGCGAGGCATCGCGCGGGCGCGCGCGGCGCCTCGCGGGATCGGAGGTCGGCGCGGCGGATGTTTCGCGGGCCAGATCGGCGCCGATACGGCCGGCGAGGCGGAGCGAGGGTGCGGCGGGCCGGAGGGCGCGCAGCTCCCCTTCGAGGGAGTCTTCCGGTGTATTCATGACACGGTGGATGGAAGGGTCCGCCGCAGAGCCTCGAGGGCGTAGCGATAGCGCGACGCGGCGGTGTTGGCAGGGATCTCGAGCGTGCGGGCGATCTGCTCGAAGGTGAGTTCGCCCCAGATCTTCAGGACCACGACTTCGCGCTGCTCGGTCGGGAGTTGTCGCAGCGCCGCCTGGATCGCGGCGTCGCGGTCGTCGGTGGATGGTTCAAACCACGCCGGCGACTCCGCGTCGGTCGCGACTGAGTGTTCGCGCCGCGCGCGGCGTGTCGTCGCCCGCACCTGGTCGAGCCCGGCGCGGCGCACCATGGCGAAGAGCTGCAGGTGGGCATCCGCGTCGTTGCGATGAGGCGAGCGCCAGAAGCGGACAAACGCTTCCTGCACGATGTCCTCGGCCCCGGCCGCGCTCGTCGCCCATTGCCGGGCGAAGAGCAGGAGCTGGCGGCCGTAGGCCTCGAACCAGCTTTGCCAGGTGCCGTCGGGAAGGCGGTGGAGGGTGGCGGACACGTCGGTGTGCAGGGCGATCACGTCAGACACCGATAAAGCGCCGCCGGTCGCGGCATTTGTCTAGGGACTCCGAAAATCCCGGCCGCCCCCGGCCACGGTCAACGCACGGATGCCATCGCCCGGGCGCGCCAGTCGGCCATGAGCACGGCGGCGGCGATCGCGGCGTTGAGCGACTCGGCGCGTCCGTGCGCGGGGATGCGCACGCGGTGATCGAGCGCGGCGGCGACGGCGGGCTGGATGCCGTTGGCTTCATTGCCGATGACGAGCACGGTGCGCGCGGGCCAGCGGAACTGCGGCAGCTCCACGCCATCGAGCGCGGCGCCCACGGCCGCGAAACCGCGCGCCCGCAGCGCCTCGAGCGCGGGCGCGAGCGCGCCGGGCTGGGCAATCGGCAGGTGGAAGAGCGAACCCATGGTCGCGCGGACGACCTTCGGGTTGGTCGGCTCGACCGAGCCGTCGCCGAGGACCACCCCCGCGGCGCCGAACCAGTCGGCCGTGCGGATGATCGTGCCGGCATTGCCGGGATCGCCGACCGCGTCGAGCGCGACGACGAGCGCCGGCGCCGGGCCCTCCGACCCCGCGCACGCATTGACGGACGGCGTCGGCCGCCACCGCACGAGCGCGGCCACGCCGGGCGCGCTCACGGTCTCGGTGAGTTTCGCGAGCTGTTCCGGTGAGGTCTCGTGAAACTCGTGCGCCACTGTCCGCGCGCGCGCGAGCAGCGACTCTTCCGCGGCCGAGCGTGATGCGCCGGCGACGGCGAGCACGCACGCCGGCGGCTCCGGCAGCGCGAGCGCCTCCTCGAGCCAGCGCCAGCCCTCGACAAAAAACATCCCGGACTCGGCGCGCTCCTTCTTGCGCGTCATGGCGAGCAGGGACTGAAAGCGTGTCTTGGAGAGCACGCCCGGAGGCTAGAGCGGCGCGACCGTCGCGCGCAAATGCCGACTCGCTCGGCGCGCCCGTCGTCTCACTACGGTTGTTCTGTCCCGGTCCGTCGCGCCAGGCGATGCAGCAGCGGGCGCAGGGGAAAATAGAGGAGCGCGAAGAGCAGCGGCGCCGTCAGCAGCCACGCCGTGAACGCGTGCCAGCCCGCGAGCCCGAAGCGCTGCAGAAACGTCAGGAACGTCTCGTCGCGAAACACCCGCACCATCTCGCCGACGGTGAAGCGGTCCTCGCCCGCGCGCCACACCCACTCGCCGATCCGCACATAGACCACGATCATCACCAGGTGCACCGGCGTGAGCAGGTAGTTGAGCGACTGCAGGATCGGCTGGTTCATGCGCAGCCACAGACCCACGCCGAGGTTGAGCGCCGTGGTCGTACCGAGGAATGGAAACAACGAGCAGACCGTGCCCACCGCGAGTGTCTGCGCGATCTTCTCCGCCGTCACGCCCTGCGTGAGCAGCGCGACGATCGGGTCCAGCACGCGCCGCCGCCAGAAACTGCGGCGCGGCGGCATCTGTGTCGTCGAGTCCACGCCCGCGAGCTTGAGCGCGTCGCGCCGTCCCAAGCCAGAGAAAGATGCGACGGCGGTTCGCGCCCGGGTGATCAGGCTGCGGGCGGCGGCTCGGCTTCGGCGGAGGAGTTGCCGCCCGCCGGGTTGTTCTTCGCCAGCTGCTCGGCGAGTTCGGAGACATCCTTGTGGACGGCGGCGCCCTCGGCCTTTTTCGGCAGGTTGGTCTGCGAGGCGGTGGCCGTGGCCACGGCGATGGCGGCTGCCGCCGGCACGACCCGCTTGAGTTGAGCGAGATCGATCGACGGCATCGTCGAGCGCTGGGCGGCGGCCACCGACTTGTGATGATCGGCGAGCGCGCCCTCCTCGAGGATCGACTGCGGCACGGGCTTGAGTCCCCAGATCAATCGCGTCCACGAGAGCACCTTCAGCCCGTAGTAGGTGGGATCGATCTCCCACCAGTAGAAGCCGTTGCGCGTGCAGCTCTGGTAGCGGTGGTGGTTGTTGTGCCAGCCCTCGCCCAGGCAGATGATCGCGAGGATGAAGCTGTTGCGCGAGTCGTCCGTCGTCTTGTAGCGGCGGTCGCCCATGAGGTGCGCCATGGAGTTGATGCACGACGTGCCGTGGAAGAGCGCCGTCGTGCTGATGAAGAAGCCCCACGTGAGCATCTGCCAGCCGTTCGTGCCCAGGCCCGGCGCATAGCGCTCGAGCAGCACACCCAGACCGAAGATCGCGGTCGCGAAGACGATCGGCACGAGCGAGTCGAAGCGGTTGAGGAAGACCAGCTCGGGAAACTTCGCGAGGTCGCGCACTTTCGAGTAGTCGGTCGGGAAGTTCCGCCGGCTCGTGATCCAGCCGATGTGCGACCAGAGGAACCCGTGCACGTGCGGCGAGTGCGCGTCCTCCTCCTCGTCGGAGTGCTGGTGGTGGTGGCGGTGATGATACGCCCACCAGAGCGGACCGCGCTGCACCGTCGTGCCACCCCAGAGCGCGAGGAGGAACTGTCCGAAGCGCGAGGTGCTGTAGGTCTTGTGCGAAAAGTAGCGGTGATAGATGCCGGTCACCGCGAACATGCGCACGAAGTAGAGCGCGACCGCGGACCACACGGCGACCGGCGACCAGCCGTGCCAGATCACGAGGAGACAGCCGGCATGCAGGATGATAAACGGGATGCAGCGCACCCAGTCGACCTTGTCGGGCTGCTCGCGCACGTGCGCGGCACCCTCAGGGCAATAATCGGCATCGAACCACTGGACGAGCGAGGCGAGAGCAGCGCGCCAGCGCGAGGCCGGCCGCGAAACGGAAGACGAGGATGAAGAAGACACGGGGGAGCTTAGATGAATCGGCCCTGCCCAGTTGAACTGGAGGGCGCGGGAAAGAAGTGCCTCACGCCGTCCGGCGCAAGTCGCGTGTGCACGTGCGGCCTGTCTTTGCCCCATCCGAGAAATTTCCCTAATCCGATGCACGACAAGAAGCAGCTGCCATGGAGTCGCCGCGCGGGCATTGTCATCTATTGGATGACAATGGTCTGGGCGCGCGGGGAAGGTCTTTGACCTGCGCGGGCCGGGCCGGTGCGCTGGCCGCGGGCTCTCCGATGCGCACGATCATCCACCTCGACATGGACTGCTTCTACGCCGCCATCGAGGTGCGCGACGCTCCGGAGTTGCGGGGGCAGCCGGTCGCGGTTGGCGGGGCCGGGCCGCGCAGCGTGCTCACGACCTGCAACTACGAGGCGCGCCGGTTTGGCGTGCGCTCGGCCATGCCCGGACTCATGGCCCTGCGCAAGTGCCCGCACCTCATCATCGTGCCCGTGCACTTCGACAAGTACCGCCGCGAGTCCCAGCGCGTGCGCGCGCTCATGCAGGCGTTCACCGAGCTGATCGAGCCGCTCTCGCTCGACGAGGCCTACCTCGACGTCAGCGCGCGGCCCGAGCCCGGCGTGGAGATCGCGCGCGAGCTGCGCCGGCGCATCTACCGCACGACCGGGTTGACTGCCTCGGCCGGCATAGCACCGAACAAGCTCCTCGCGAAGGTCGCGAGCGACTGGAAGAAACCCAACGGGCAGTTTGAGATCCGCCCCGGCGACGTGGCCGCATTCATGCGCGACCTGCCCGTGCGGCGCATCTGGGGCATCGGCCGGGTCGCGGCCGAGCGGCTCGAGCGCGAGGGCGTGCGCACCTGCGGCGAGATGCAGGCACTGCCGGTCTGGCGGCTCCAGGAACTTTTCGGCTCGTGGGGCACGGAGCTGTTTCACCTCTGCCGCGGCGAGGACACGCGCGCCGTCGAGCCGCACCGCGAGCGCAAGTCGCTCAGCACGGAGACGACCTTCCGCGAGGACCTGCGCACACTCGACGAGTGCCGGGCCGCGCTCGAGCCGCTCTTCGCCGAGATGGTCGCCGACCTGCGCAAATACGCCGAGGTCAAGCGCGTGACCGGCGTGATGGTGAAGATCAAGTTCGCCGACTTCACGCACACCACGGTCGCACGCGGCGGCGCACAACCCGAGCTGCGTGTGTATCGCGAGCTGCTCGAAAAAGGTTTCGGCCGCAGCGGCCAGCCCGTGCGCCTGCTCGGCGTGGGCGTCAAGTTCGCCGAGGAGGCGGCCGAGGAGGAGACGCAACTGGAGTTGCCGCTGGACCTTGGCCGCGGCGTCGGCCACCGGTGATCGCGATGCACCGCGCGCCGCTGCTGGAACTGCTGAAGGCCTACCGCCCCGTGGACTCCGATGATGCCGCGTGCCTCGCGCGCTTCACCGCGTTCGTGGCCGTGCAGCCGCGGTGCTTCGAGCGCGGGCTGGAGATCGGCCATGTCACGGGCTCGGCCTGGATCATGGATGCGGCGGGCGGGCGCGTGCTGCTCACGCACCACGCCAAGCTCGACATCTGGGTGCAGCCCGGAGGCCACTGCGACGGCGATCCCGATGTCGCGGCCGTGGCGCTGAAGGAGGCGGTGGAGGAAACGGGTCTTGCCACGCTCGAACGCGCGGGAGCCGCCATCTTCGACCTCGATATCCACACCATCCCCGCACGCGGCGCGACGCCGGCCCATGAGCACTTCGACGTCCGCTTCGCCCTCCGCGTGCCCGCGGGCGTGAGCGAGGCGTTTATCGTGAGCGATGAGTCGCACGACCTCGCCTGGGTGCGGATGGACGAACTCGAGCGTTACACGTGCGAGCGCTCGATGATGCGCATGCGGGAAAAGTGGCTGCGCGGCCGCGATGCGCGCCCGTTCAGGTGAGTCCAGGGCGGAAGGTCAGAGCGACATCCAGATCAGGCAGCCCGCGACGAGCCAGAGACCGCCGATCACCAGCAGGGCGAGGCTCCCCCGATTGAGCGAGGGCGGTGCACGCTCGCTCGGGCCAGGCGTGGCCGCGGTCGCAGGCTGGGTATGCGGCAGCCAGGACGCTGCCGAGTGCGTTTGATCCGGAGACCGGGGAAGGGTGGACATGGCAGGAGGGGGGCCATTTTCAGACGGTGTTTCCGCCGCGCGGTTTCACGCATCTCACGCATGCCAATCCGGGCACGCATCGACTGGGCTGATACATGCCGATGCGTGCCGACGATCTCGCCTTCCCGCCTTATCCGACCTCGTTCCCCGACGGACGCGTGTTCTTGAAGTCGGTGTAGCCGTCGCTCTCCGGGTCGAAACGCGCGGACTCGGCGTCGACGCGGCGCTTGAGCACGATGTCGACGTAAGTCGTCGCGTTTGGGTCGATCACGGCGTCGAGCGTCATCGCGTCGGAGTGAAATTCCGCCGGGGTGTAGCGCGCGAAGCCGTTGTCGGGCCGCGCGATCACGCGGAAGCCGAATTTCTTGTCCGTCGTGCCCATCATGACGTCGTGGTTCATGTAGTAGGTCACGGTGTTGCGGTTGACGCGGTTCTTCTGGCGGTCGCGGAAGAATCCCCTGGGCAGGGCGTCGGGATCGTAGTCGGGCCCGCCGAGGAGAATGATGTCGAAGTCGGTCACCGCCCGGCCCTCGTCGTCGCGCACGGAGAACACGATCTGGAAATACCGCTGGCCGACCGGCTGCAGCGTGGCGTTGGCGGCGCGCGCGGCGGCGATGGCGGCGTTGTAGTCGGCGCCGTTGCGGATCTTGAGGGCCTCGAGCGTGCGGGCGACGACCTCCTTCTTCGCGGCGTTGGCGGCTTTGACGCTTTTGATGATGCCGATCTTGTCGCCGGAATGGGAGGCGTCGGGGATGAGGCGAAACACCGTGGGCGCCGGCTGGCGCACGGTGGGATCGCGCATCTCGAGCGCGGTGGCGCCCTTGAAGCGGAGTGCGGCGACCGGGGTGTCCGTCTGCACGAGCGTGAGCCAGCGCGCGTCGAGATTGGCCGAGGCGGCGCGCACCACGCCGTCGGAGCCGGGCTCGGCGGTGTAGCTGTTGATATAGTCAAAGAGCGAGCGGTCGATCGTCTCGCCGGTGAGCACGATGGGGAAATGGCGCGTGCCGGCGGCGTGCTGCGCGGACAGGTCGTAGTGGAGAAAATCAAGATTGAGCGCGCGCTGGCCGTCGCTGCCGAGCTCGAGCCAGTCGAGGATCTGCTGGCCGGGTTCGATGCCCTCGGCCCAGGCTTTGACGCGGCCGAGGGTGGCCTTGCCGAGCTGCGCGAGCGCGGAGCCATGGTTGGGCGGGGCGAGCATGACGAGGTGCTCGAGCGGGCATTTCGCGAGATCGCCCGCGCCGTAGTAGCGGTCGACCCAGCAGCGCACGAGCGGTCCGCCGGTCGAGTGCGTGATGCAGGAAAACCGCGGGATCGCCGCGGCCGGCCCCACGCCGAGGGCGTCGCGCACGGCGCGGTCGAACGCGCGCTCGAGATCGTCCATGCGCACCTCGTCGCGAAACGAGATGTAGCGACCGAGGAACACTTCCTTGAGATCGAGATGCAGGCCGTGGGTGGGAGCCTGGGCGGCGAGGGCGGCGGGCAACCCCCCATAGGTGCGCTTGCTGGTGACGCTCCAGCCGTGGACGAAGAGCAGTTTCATAGGAATCGCGGAGTGCGGGCTGCGGATGGCGGATCGTGAAATGGACACGCGCAGGCGTGGGGGAGCGGGGGCGCCGGAGTCGTGTCGGGCCGGGACGTTAGCCCAAGTGCGGGGATTTGCCCAGCGGGGAGCGCGGTCGGGTCCTCGGCCGAACGGCCACCGAGAGGGGCCCGGTCCCGCGGGCGCG
>JACSRI010000035.1 GCA_014879845.1 Opitutaceae bacterium | reverse complement strand
CCAAGGACGGCTACGCCACCGCCGTCTTCTGGGTCCAGGACGCCGAGGGCGCGCCCTACGAGGAGGGCCGCCTGCCGCGGCTGAAGCAGATGATCGGCCGCACCTTCCGCGGCGAGGTGGTGGCGCGCGAGGCGCTGAAGGATCGCGACCGGCTGAAGAAGCGCGAGCGCGAGTTCCGCTTCCCCACCGCCGTCACCTTCGACAACGAGGGCTCGGACATCTACACGATCATCGAGGTCGACACCCGCGACCGGCCCGGCCTGCTCTATGACCTGACGCGGACGCTGGCGGCGAACAACATCTACATCGCCAGCGCGATGATCGCGACCTACGGCGTGCAGGTGGTCGACAGCTTCTACGTCAAGGACATGTTCGGGCTGAAACTTGACTATCGCCAGTTTGTCCACGCGCTCGTCTCCGCCCTGCTTGCGCATACCGAAGCAAAGATTCTCTTGATCCCCCATGTCTTCGCGCCCATCGGCGATGTTGAGAGCGATCTCCAGATTTGCCACATCGTGCGCGACCAGCTTTCCGCCGACCACGCCAAGCGCGTGACAGTGCTCGAAGGGACCTACGACCAACACGAGGTCAAGTGGGTGATCGGACGATGCGATTTCGTGATAGGCTCAAGAATGCACGCCTGCATCGCCGCCCTGTCCCAACATGTTCCATGCATTGGTGTGGCTTACAGCATGAAATTCGAAGGCGTCTTCGAATCCGTAGGTGCAACCGATTGTGTCATCGATGGGAGAACCATAAGTTCGGATGATGCCGTTCAGCGAATAATCTCGGCATACAACCGTCGCGAACAGATCGGGTCCGCTCTCAAGACGTCGGTTGCGACCGCCAAGGCCCAACTTCGAACGGTGTTCAGCGAAGTGATGCGAAACATCTGAGAGATGCCCCGTATCCTCTTCATCTGCACGGCCGCCCCTTTCGGCGAGGCCGGAGGTTCGGGCATTCGGACGCGACATATCGCGCGACTTCTCGCGAAGGTCGGACCGGTCACCCTCGTGGCCGCCACGGCCAACGCCTGGACACCCGAACAAGTCGAGCGCACACGCGAGGCCTACGGCCTGGCTCGGTTCATCAAGTTCCAGTCCGTCCCCAACCGCTCGCTCCCCGATCAAGTGCGCAAAGCGCTCGATCCCCGCTTCCTGAATACGCACGGCCTGGGGGTATCCCCCGACGACGCGCGTTTCGTCGCCGAGCAAGTCGAGGCCCATGACGTGACCTGGATCCACGGCATCAAAACCGCCAACGCTCTCGGGCGATTCCGCTGGCCGAGGACCGTGCTCGATATCGACGACTTCCCCAGCGCGTTTTACCGCGCTTCAGGCGGATTGTCGCGCTCGCTCCTCGTCCGGCTGAAGTCGCGCCACGTCGCCGCTGTCTGGCGTCGGCGCGAACGAACCTGCATCGAGCGTTTCCCGGTGCTGGTCGTCTGCAAGGACGAGGACCGGGCACTCTTCGGCCCGCCGGAACGGGTGCTCGCCGTGCCCAACGGCTTCGAGGCTCCGGCACCGGTGCCCCGTTCCGACATGAACGGCCCGTGCCTCGGTATGATCGGGGATTTCAACTACCTGCCCAACGAGGACGGACTCCGGTGGTTCGTCGAGCAGGTGTGGCCAGCGGTCCGCGCCCAGGTGCCGACGGCCACCCTCAGGCTGGTCGGACGATCCAGTCCAGAGCGCGCCGCGCGCTTCGCCCAGTCGGGCGTGGTCGGCCTCGGGTATGTGCCCGACCCAGCCGCGGAGATCGCCAGCTGGTCGGCCATGATCGTGCCGACGCGACTCGGCGGCGGCACGCATCTCAAGGTGGCCGAAGGCCTTGCGCGACGTGTCTCGATCGTTTCGACCGCACATGGCGTGCGCGGCTACCGCGTGATGCACGATCGCCACGTGTTTGTCGCCGACAGTCCTCTCGACTTTTCCGCACGATGCGTTCAGCTCCTGCGGGATCCGGCCATCGGCCACCGTCTGGCCACCGCCGGCTGGGAGCTCTTTCAGCAATCGTACGCGTGGGACTCGCTCGCTCCGACTGTCGCCGCGGCGGTCGAGACGGTTTCCAGGGTGGACTTCTGACGGTCGGTCGTCCATCGGCCGGCCCGGTAACATTCAGGTCATGCGATCCAAGCTTCAGTCACTGGTGTCTCAGGTCGAGTTGACCACGCCAGATCGGGACTTCGCCCCGAAGGTCGGCGAACTTGTCACTATTTCCGTTTCGAAGAAACCGGCACGCGGCAGTCGCGAGCCGGACTCCCTCCACTTCCGTGAATCAATCCACAACTCTCAGGACCGGTGTCATCCTCAACTGGACGAGTCTGCTTCTCCAGATGGTGGTCGCATTCGGCCTGACCCCGTTCATCATCAATCACCTGGGGAAATCCGGGTTTGGAGTCTGGGCGCTTATCCAGTCGTTTTCCGGCTACTATGGCCTGATCAACATGGGCGTGACGGCGGCCCTGCAGCAATCGGTCAGCCGGGCTCTCGCGCTAAACGACTCGCCCCGCCTGCAGTCCGTAGTGGGCACGGCGTTCACGTTCTTCCTTGTGACTTCGACGGTGATCCTCGTCGTCGTCGTCTCCTGCGCCGCGCCACTGACCGCCTTCTTTGAGATCGCTCCGGCGGAAAAGGCCGCGTTCATCACGACGCTGGTCCTGTGCGGCAGCGCGGTAGCCGCGGACTTCTTCTTCGCGCTCACGACCACGCTCTTCTCAGCGCGCGAACGTTACGACCTGCTCAACGGTCTCAACATCACGCGTCAGCTCATACAAACGACCGGTATCGTCGTCGCTCTAAACATCAAGCCGACGACCCAGTCGCTGGGCTGGGTCGTCTGCGGGGTGTCGGTCGCCATGACGCTGGTCAGCTGGGTGATCGCCTCGAGGCTCTATGCGCCCATCCGGGTGTCGCCGCGCGGCGCGAGCCGCGAGACGCTGAAGTCGCTGCTTGGATACGGATCGTCATCGGTCCTGCTGCGGGTCTCCAACCTCGTGCGCATCCGCGCCGGCAACGTGATCATCGCGAAGACGACCGGCGTGGCGGCCGTCGCGCAGTTCAGCGTGGCGGGCAACCTCATCTTCAACATCAACTCCATCATCCAGGCGTCGCTCAACGTGCTGACGCCGCGCTTCTCGAAGCTACACGCCCTCGACGACCGCGACGAAGCCCGGCGCCTGCTGCGCATCGCCCTGTTCGGCTCCTCCACCCTGGCATTTGGCGCAGCGCTCGCGGTGCTGGTCTTCGGCGAGCGGTTCATCCTGTTCTGGGTGGGGCCGGAGATGGTCGCGGCAGCGCCGATCCTGATGGTCCTGATCGTACCCTTTGCCATCGATTTCGCGCAGGCGCCGGGCTGGAACCTTATGATGGCCCAGGCCAAGCATCACTTCATGGCGCGAGTCACGGCCGTGGAGTCGGTCCTGACCCTGGCTCTCGGACTGAGCCTCGCCTATCACTATGGCGCGCTGGGATTCGCCGCGGCGACAGCGGTGGTCATCCTCGCTGTCCGTCTCACGGTCCAGCCGCTCTACACCGCCCGGATCGCCGGGATGTCGCTCGGGGAGTACACGAGCCCGATGGTCGTGCCGTTGCTCACGGCGGCCGCACTCTACGCCTCGGCACTGGCACTCCATCTCCCGGGTGTGCTCCATCGGAACGGTCCCCTGACGTTTCTCAGCCTCGGGTTCACCTACGGCGCGGTGTACCTCGGCATCATCTGGATGCTTTGCCGCCGGAAACCCTACATGCCCGGCTCGACGCCGGAGTTGACGCCCGAGAGCGCCGAGGCCTGCGTCGTCGAGGACTGAGACCTCGACCGGCAGGCGGTGGACGGTGGTCGGCAGGACCCGACCGCAGAGGCACTGCACAGCCGCACCGATCACTGCCCCACCCGCCCCCTTCCTCACGATGAAAGTCGGAATCGTCACCATCTTCGCCGTCCCAAATTACGGCGCCATGCTCCAGTCCTACGGACTCTCCTCGTACCTGCGCGGCCTCGGCATCGACGCCGAGGTGGTGAACTACCGGCAGCCCGCGCTGGAAGATTACTTCCGGTTTCGGCTCGGTTTTCCACCCGCGCTGAAGCACTGGATGCGCCTGCGCGCCGGCTCGGCCTTCGTGGAGCAGCGCCTGCACAAGTCCCCGAGGCAGCTCCGCTCGGTCGACGAGTTCATGCGTGAGGCGGACGGATACGACGCGTTGATCACGGGCAGCGACCAAGTGTGGTTCACCGGCCCGGTGCAATACTACGATCCGATGTTCTTCCTCGATCTTCCGGAGGCGCGGGCGCGCAAGATCAGCTACGCGGCGAGCGCGGGCGGGAACAAGACCTTCGGCGAGCATGAGGACAAAGTGCGCACCGCCCTCAGTCGCTTCGATCACATCGGCGTGCGCGACGCGCACACCGCCTCGCTCGTGCGCCCGCTCACCGACAAACCGTTCACGCACACGGTCGACCCGGTCTTCGTGCATGACTTCGCCGAACTCCTCGACGAGCGCCCACCCTCGAGCGAGCCCTACGTGCTCGTCTTCGGCGACTTCCGCGGCACCCTCGCCGAGGTCGTGCGCCAGGTGCGCCGCCAGACGGGCATCGGGAAGGTCGTCACGCTGCAGTACCCGTGCCCCGAGGCGACCCTGCGCCTTGCCTCGGTCGGACCGGTCGAGTGGCTCAACTGGTTCAGGCACGCGTCCTTCGTCGTGACCTCCTACTTCCATGGCACGGTCGTGGCCGCCAAGTTTCGCCGGCCGTTCGTCTCGGTGCCGACGCCGGGCCGGCGGGAGAAGGTCTCGACCCTGCTCGAGCCCCTCGGGCCTGTCTCTTATACACATCTGACGCTGC
>JACSRI010000030.1 GCA_014879845.1 Opitutaceae bacterium | reverse complement strand
ACCCGCCCGCGGGGCCGCGCTCCGGTGAGACGAAGAGCAGATTATCGTCCGCACCGGCCGGCCCGAAGTGCACCAGGCGTCCGCGCTCGAGCGACACGATCGCACGCCAGCCGGCCGACTCCGACACGAAGGCGCGCTCGCCGCGCCACGTGGTTTCTACCCAGGTATCCGCCGCCGGCACCCAGGGCGCGCAGCACATGCCCGCCAGAGTTGCCACCGCCACTGCGAGTTTGTTCATGGGAGATCGTGCGCCGGAGTCTCAGCGGTGGCTCACCGTGTTCGCAGCCAGCGCGAGGATCAGCCAGTCGGTCGTGCCGCCGCCGAGCACGTATTCAGTCTGCTGCCACAGGTAGGGCCAGTCGAGCAGCTCGGGAAAGTCGGGCCGGATGAGCGCCGTGCCGGAGGCGGAGCCGCCGGGGATGTAGGATTCGTCGCCGCGATTCATGCCGTAGGCGGTGGTGAGCGACTTCGCACCCACGCCGGAGACGAAGGACGAGGTGTTCGGCCCCGGATGGCAGCCGAGGATGAAGTTGAGCGCGTTGAGCATGTACTCGTCGGAGACGAGATCGGGAAAGGCGCGGTGCAGGAACACCTGCTCCATGCCAAAACGCTGGATGAGCCAGCCCGCGCCCCAGATGGCGGGTTCATAGGGCACGCCGTAGGGCGTCTTGCGCGCCTGCGTCGCGACCACGGCCTGGTGCGCCTTCACGGCGTCGCGGATCTTCTGCGTGAAGGCCGCGTCTTGCAGCAGCGGCACGGCGCGGCCGATCATCCAGCCGCTGAAGCGCGGGCGCGACGGGCCGTCCGTGGGATTGGGCGTGGCGGCGATGCGCGCGGCGATCGTGTCGGCGTGCGCCTTCAGCCAGTCGGCATATTTCGCCTCGCCGGTGGCGACGAGCAGCTCCACAGCGGCGCCGGTGCGGAAGATTTCGTCGGGCACCTTCGTGCGGTCCCAGAGTTCGCGCGCCGCGGTGAGACACTGGGCGGCGAGTTCAGGGCGATACGTGCGCAGCGCGCGCGAGGCGGCGGCGAGGCAGGCGGCGACCTGGATCTCGCGGCGGGGATTGTCCTCGGTGAAGACCCAGCGGTCGTCGGCGCTGCCCGGCAGCCCGACGGGCGGTGTGGTCGCGGCTGCGGCGTCGCCGGTGAACGGCACGTTGTCGCTCACGGCGGAGAAGTCGCCGAGGAGCACATATTGCCGCAGGGTCGGCACGATGATGCCGCGGTAGAGCCGCCCCATGGAGCGGTAGCCGCCGACGATGGTGAGCGCGCCGTGCTCGATCTGCTGAAGGATGTCGGCCACGCCGTCGGGCCGGTGCAGCTCGACCACGCGCGTGGCCTGGTCGACCGTGGTGTTGTCGTAGTCGACCTGAAAAGCCTCCCACGCGAGCGCAAGGCCGTAGATCGTCTCGGCCTGCGACTCCACGCGCAGGTCGTCGTCGCCGGCGTCGTGCCAGCCGCCGCGGTCCAGGCCGGGCACGTGCTGGCCGGGCTGGAATTCACAGAGTGTGGACGGACCCTGCAGGTAGCCGTCGAAGTGGTTGTGGTTCACCGGCGCCATGCGCGCGTCGTCGAGGTGGCAGAAGTCGTGCCAGACGCGGTAGCGGTCGTTGACGCGCACGTGGCACATCTGCACGGGCAGGAAGGTCTCGAGCGTGGGCTGCCACACGTCGCGCGCGAAGACGTCGGGGCCGACCTTGAAGGGCGACGACTCCACCGTGCCGTAGCGCACGACATACATGCCGGGCTGCGTCACCTCGGAGAAATCGAGTTGCAGGTAGCGGTAGCGAAGGAACCGGCCCCACGGCTGCACCGCGCGCTCGAGCACGGGCGTGAGCCCGCCGCTCTCCGCCACGCGCAGGAGCTGCACCGGCAGGATCGACTCGTCGGTGCGGTCGAGCTCGACCACGGCGACCTTGCGCTGTGCGGGCAGGTAGCCGACCTGCGAGACCTGCACCACGGGTGCGCTCTTCCAGCCGGGGATCGCGTGCGCGGAGACGCGCCATTCGATCGCGCCGGCGGTCTTCCCCGCGGGCACGAGCGAGCGCACGACGAACCAGCCGTTGTTGTGCTGGCCGCGGCCGTCGATGAGCTGGAGCGGACCGCCGCCGATTGACTCGATCACCATGCGAAGCTGATCGGACTCGCCGGAAATGAGCAGGCGCGGTCCGGTGGCGAGCGGCACGAGTTGGTATTCGCGCTGCGCGTCGTAGAAGCCCGGCCCGTTGGCCTGGCGCGGGAAGATGCCGCTGCCGCTCTCCGCCGCAAAGGTGCGACCGTAGAGCAAGCCCGGGAAGAGTTCGAGGTTGAACCCGATGCGGCCGACCCACGCCTCGGGAATCGGCTGCTCGAAATCGACGACGATGCGAAACGCCGAGCCTGCGCCCTCGGGCCGCACGCGGATCGTGTAGGCGATGTGGAGATCCGGATACACGATCGGGTTGAAGCCCTTGCGGTCCTTGGCCGGGTCCGGGTACTCCATGCGCACGCTGATCTCCCCCGTGGCGCGGTCGACGACGCGTTTTCCGACCTTGGGCACGGGCTGCCACTGGCCGGGCGTGGGCTCGAGGCGGATGTCGCCGTTGGTCGCGGTGCGCTGGCCGTTCTGGATGATGCCGACGCCGCCCTGGTGGCCCTCGGGATAGAAGTCGTGCGCGAGCATGACGTTGAGCCCGGGCATCTCGAGATACTCGAGGTCGTTGAGCACGAGTGCAGCGTCGGCGGCGCGGGCCGGCACTGCGAGCGCCAGCACAAGGGCACCGACAGATCCAGCGACGGCGAGACGGACGGAGGCAGGGAGGTGCGACATGATGGGGCGACGAAAGAAGGTTTTGCGGGTACGCGACACCGCGCGCCCCGCCGGGCGACTCACGCTCGCGCAAAGCCTGCAGCGGGCAACCCTATCCCCGCGGTTTTCGAGTCGAACCGTAGAGTGCGCGCCATCGCCGGACGCGCGATGCCACCGCCCACGGGCGGAGCAACCGCAGCCCTCAGAACCCGATGCTCACGCCGCCGTCGACCGGAAGCGTCACGCCGGTGACGAACTTGGCCGCCGGCGAGGCCAAGTAGACCGCGGCCCACCCGATGTCCTCAGGCTGACCGAGCCGGGCCATGGGCGTGCGTCCGAGGACCTTGTTGCGTCGCGCTGTGTCGGCCTCCAGCGCCTTGCGCGACATCTCCGTCTCGATCCAGCCGGGCGCGATCGCGTTCACCCGCACGCCGTGCGGCGAAAACTCCGTCGAGTAGCCGCGCACCATGCCGACCATCGCGGACTTGGCCGCGGTGTAGGCGATGACCAGCGGGATGCCGATGAGCGAGGCCATCGACGCGGTGAACAGGATCGTGCCGTGGTGGCGCTCGATCATGCCGGGCGCGACGGCGCGCGTGAGCGCGTGGGCGCCAAGGATGTGCGTGCGCAGCACCGTCTCGAACTCCTCGGGCGTGGTCTCGACCGCGGCTTTCTTCAGGTGGATGCCGGCGTTGTTGACCAGGCACGTGATCGGTCCGACCTCGCGGGTCACGCGTTCCACCAGCGCACCCGCCGCCTCCGTGCGCGTGATGTCGTGCACGACAAACCCGGCGCCCTCACCGATCTTCGCCACCGCCGCGCGCAATTCGGCCTCGCGGCGTCCCACCAGCACGACGCGCGCGCCGGCTGCGGCCATGGTCCGCGCGATGGCGAGGCCGATGCCGGTGCCACCGCCGGTGACCAGCGCGACTTCACCGCGCAATGAGAAGATGTCAGGATACGGAGACAGGCCCATGGGACAAAGGGCCGGGATCTAGCACCCCGAAGCGACGAGGCAAAGGCGACCGCGGCGAACGTTGACCACAGCCGCGGCGGGGCCGGACGAGGGATCGCAGTCAGACCAGCACGGGCGCGGCCGCGACCGAGGCGCGCTCGTAGCGCAGGAGGCGGTAGTCGCGCGGGTCGTCATAACCGAGCTTGGTCGCGAGGTGCAGGGAGGCGTCGTTGTCGGCGTCGCAGCTCCAGTAGGTCTCAAAGCCCACCGCCTCACACGTGTCGATCAGGTGCGCACACACGGCCGTGGCGTAACCACGTCCCCGATACTCCCGGTGCGTCACGGCGGCGAGTTCCACGCGATCGCGCGTCCACAGGCATCCGTAGGCCTCGGCCGCGATCTGCCCGTCGACGAGCATCGCGTAGCCGATCCCGTGCATGAGAAACTCCCGCGCGCTGCCGAGCAGGTGGATGATCTCGTCGCGCCAGGCGCAGCGGTTGAAAAGGGTCGCGTCGATCCGCCGCACCTCGCCGAGCGCGGCCGAGGCGCGCTGGATGGCGCGCACGCGCGCACGGTCCGGATCGGGACGCCGGTAGAACTCCACCCGGTGCACCTCCGCATCGGGCACGGGCCGCCGCGGCAGGCGGGAGCCACGCGCGGGCGCGACGACCTGCAGGGTCTGGGTGCGACGCAGTTCGCGCAGCGCCGCCTCGTGGAAGTGCGGCGACACCTCGCCGCCGAAGAAGACGAATCGGTGATGCACGGCCACGACGCACGCCGTCGGCGCACGCACGTCGTTGACATAGGCATGGCCGGGCGCGCGGTGCTCGAAAAACGCCTGCAGCATCGGCGCGTTCGCCGGGGGACGCGCGGAGAAGAAGGGCTTGAGCTGGGCGACTTGTTCGGGGACGACGCGGTACATGGTGCGGCCGTGCGGCCGACGCAGGCGAAAAGGTTGTGCCTAGCAGAACGACCAAACGGCCGGGAGCTTGAGCCGGAGCCGCCTGGGCGGGGTCAGGCCGGCGCCGCGGCGGGCAGTTCCACCGCTCCGACGGGTGGGCGGGTCGCGGCGTAGACCCAGGCGGCGACGAGCGGGC
>JACSRI010000046.1 GCA_014879845.1 Opitutaceae bacterium | reverse complement strand
TTTCCGGCATGCCGGAAAGCCTCGTTCTTGCTACGGATCGTTTTCATGATGTTCCCTGTTGTTTACTGCGGCAAACCACCATGGTTTGCGTCAAACTAGCTTATCAGAGGGGGTCTTCCTCCCGAAATTTTTGAGTAACGGCTAGACTGGTCATCCGACCATCGAAGACCCGTTGCGTCCGAGCGAACGCCGCGCGTCGCGATCGCGGACCACTTTGCGGCTCGGAGGTTGGACTTTGGGCCGGAAGAATTCGCGTTCGGCAGCCGCGAAGGTGGCAATCGACCGGTGTGCGCCCCGCATGTCCATCAGATCACCGTCGGAGCGGCGTTGGCTGCAGGGGTTGATACGGCGAGGATTTCGACGCACCCATTGCGGGAGACATCTGCGGCACGCTGCGAGCATTACTTCACCCGACAGAGTTGATGGCCTTCCGGCGCGAGGGCACGTTCACATCGGACAGGAGCCCCACGAGGGCCGTGATCCCACCTGTCTGGTCGGATCACGGCCGATCGTAGCCGAACGCATACTACGCAGCGCGAACCTTGAACGCCTTGGCCAGCGAACTGTGGACATCCGAGCGATCACCGGCGCCGAGCCAGCTGTAGCCAATCGTGACCAAGGCAAGCGCCTGAACCGGGCTCAGCTGGGCGATACGGTCGCCCAGCTGATACTCAGGCAACGCATTCAGGCGCTCGAACGTTTCGGCATCGGGAAAATCCGCAATCTCCTCTCGGATCGCTGTATTTTCCGGATATTCGAAAGCCTGATCCCGCACAATGCCGCCCACGATCTCAGGCAAGACCTCAAGCCACGCCCCGTCGAGGGTGGCGTTGGTCAGCGCATTTACCAACCAATAGGCCTCCTGCAACGATACCTCCGGCAACTGGCCGGAGAGATGCTCGCTGGCCAGCTCAAGCAGCTGACCAGACACGAGCGTTGCGTTTTCGACACACACCACACCACTGCACATTCTCGTGACCATAGGATTTTCCGGTGGCACTCGTTGGCGGCTCAGTCTGCAGCCCGTCCACCGTGGACAGGTTATTGCAGCCAACACACGCGCAACGGCATCACCGACATTCTAAGAATATTGAAATCACCGTGCGTCCGAAGGAGTCCGGGCAACTTTTCTGAAAAAAGTTTCGCCGCGCGCCTGTATCCACACTGTGGTTGTACTTTTTGAGCAAAGCCATCCATCCACACAGCGACGACTACTCACCACAAACGCGCACAATTGCTCAATCCACGTGCCCCTGGCCTCGGACGACATGAACGCCAAAGGCACGCAAGTATTCTCCGATCCTGACGCTCGCCAGCGACGCTTCGTGTTTCACGCGTCCTGCGCACGCGTCCGGATGCCCAGTCGCTCTTCAGCCCGTTGATGGGCGAGATCAGCCTCCCGCCGGGAGAGGCCTTTCTCCTCGATGTGCGTCACGGCGCGGTCAACGAGGCCGCTACGCCGCGTCGCATCCGGCTCCAGAGCGATCTTCATAAAAATCCGGACTAAGGACTCAAACTCGCCCTTCGGGGGGATCAGCCGGTCCGCTTTGGCGATTCCGTTAAGCTGGCGTGCGTGACGCACGAGACTCTTGAGGTAGCCGACGAATTCCGGGCGCAGGCCCGGAAAATCGCCCTCGCCAGAGCCACAGAGAAGTTCGGTCGCCTGCTCCTGCACGAGCATGAGTTGGGCAGACGACAGGCAGGCCTTGCGCAGACAGGCCTCGAAACGCTTCTTGGCGCGGCGAGCGGTCGCGGGAGTCGGGGCCAGTGCAGGCATCATGTAGCCCTGCACAAACCATTCATGGTCGGAGACCAGTGGGATAGTATCCATGAGAATAGTATACCGCATGACGCGCGGATCGAAATTCACATGCCGGTGCGCGCCCCCGCCCATCGCTCCGGCGCCACCATCATGCCGCCGCGGACCGCCATCGTGACGTTTCCCGCGAACGCCAGCACACAGTCTGTCTGACACACTCGACTCCCGCCCTCGGGAATGGGAAGTTCCGCAAATAGTCGCCATTCGGCGCACCCGGGCTAGTCGCGGAAGAGGAACATGACGTCCTCGAGAGTCAGTACGGGCTCGGACGCGGAGAAGCCGGCGACCTGCAGCCACGAGCCGCCGTCGCGCCGCACAAAAAGCTGCCCAAGCCCGTCACCCAATCCCCGTCCCAAGTGCAGAAAGCACGAGGGACACAAGTAGGCCGCGAGGCCGCACTCGCGGTGGACCCCGTCGACAAACACTCGCGCCTGCGCCAGAGACCGCGAGCAACCGTCGCAGAGAAGGGGCGGGTTGCAGTAAGTCAGTTGCTGGCGTTGCGCTTGGTCAGTGTCTGCCCAAGAAAGCAAATACAGCGTGGCCGCATCGATGCCGAGCGACTGGGTCCACACGGCTTCGGGAGGAAACGGATCAGCCTCGGACCTCGTGAGAGCGTGACAGGCAGGGCAGCTCACCTTGTGCAGGCGGTCCAGCTCGGAGTTCGTGTCGCTGCTCCAGGGTTTCAGCCTGCAGGGCCACAGGTGCCCGCAACCACGAAGTACTAGGTGCGTCATCCGGGTCCGCGCCACGATGGATTCACCGTCGAGGGGCGGCAGCCGAAAAGGCACCGGAGGATTGTTGTCAGGTTGATCGGTCATGGGATGAACTTTCGGAATAGGATTTCAGTCGGTTTGCCGCAGTGATCAGGGCGTCTTCGCCCCGAAAAGATCCCCCTGCCCAGCCGGCTTCTCCTTGGCCTTCGAGCGCGACACCTTCGACGCCTCCTTCGCACCGGCCGGCGGCTCGCCCATGGTGATCCCGGAATCCTCCTTCTTCGCGGGTTCCTCCTTCGGTTCCGCGTCCTTGGCACTCGGCTCCGTGGCGTTCGCGTTCTTGGCGTCCGCGTCTTCGGCTTTCGCGTCTTCGGAGTTCGCCTCCGAGGTATTCCCTTCCGTGGCGTTCTCCTCGTTGGCACCCACCCTCGTGGGATTCACGTCCGTGGCGTTCGCTTTGTTCGACTCGGCGGCCACTCCCTCGGTTTTCGCGCCCTTGGAGCTCCCCCTGTTCGCTTTGACGGCCTTGGCGGCCGTCTCCTCCTTCTTGAGTTTGTCGACCACCATCTCGACGAAATCGAAATCGACAGTGGTAGTGACGATTTCCATGACCCTCTCTACCAATTCCTTACGGATAGCATCGGAGAGTTTCTTCTGAACGCGCCCATAGTAGAGCGCGGTGGTGAGATGATATACGATTAGTGCTTTCATGGGTTGAAAGCTTATCACCCCAAAAATCCTCCGAGAATTTTTCGCGAGAGGCGGCGCGGATCACCTAGATGTCGGGCAGACCCTGGCTGGGGTCTCGCGGCTCGTTAGCCGCGTCGATCGAGCCCAACAGCTTTTCTTTGGAAGCTGATCCAGGCACAATTATCTCTAGATCAGCATCATCGGTTGACGGTGATACTGGGAGTGGGCTGGCTGGTGCCGGCTCAGGCGGCCTCGCGCCCACACCGACCTCGGACAACCGAGCTGGCTCCCCCCGCGGTTCTGGCGCACGGTCCGCTTCCTCGTCCGTGACCTTGTCTGGGGTCTCCTCAACATCCAGTGCGGAGGGATCGTCCGACGCCGGAGAACCAACCCGTTTCGGCTCACCGGGATCACCGATGCCAACCCCATCGCCGGAAACACTCCGCAGGGTCTCCGGCTCGGGGGCCGGACGAGCCGGCGGGCCGGGAATCTTCTGGTCCGTCTCCGGTGCCTTGACCTGGTTGCGCGCGATCTCCGCCGGGTCGACCGTTGCCCCCATCGGCTCGACCGGCATCTCTTTAGGCTGGGCATCCTCCACGGTCGACGGCTTGCCTAGAGCTTCCGCCGGAACTTCCGGCGTCGTGGGGTCGGCCGGGAGTCCAGGCTGCGCCGAGGGTGCCAGTTTCGGCGTGCGCGGCTTCCGCGATCCCGGTTTTCGAGTGGGGGCGCGACCGGGCATCGGATCGACCGGCGCCACTCCCGCTGGTGCCACCTGTGGCTTGGACTTCCTTGACCGCTTCGTCGGTCCGGAGGGCTTGCGTCCTTCGGGCAAGGAGATGTCCGGCGACGCCCCGCGCCGGGTGGGCGTCCGGAGCACGAATAGCTCCACCTTTGTGAGGTCGATGATCCGTTTGTCGCGCAGTCGGACGCTTCGCCGATCGCGGATTTGGTCCACGGTGCCGATTTCGACCCGTGCGTCCTTCTCGCGTCCGAGGAACGCAATCCGGGTGCCCGGCAAAAGTGCTTTGCGCTCCCGGCGGTAGCGTCGAAAATTGAGGAGCTTTCGCGTCGATGGATCGACATCCGCATAATGTCGGATCGCCTCCTTGGGGGGTTCGACGACCTTGAGTGAGCGTCCCTGCCCGCGCAGGAACTTGAACACCGCCCGACCGCGCCGGGGCGGGCCGTCGGCTGTCGCGTCGACAAACGCGGTGAACTCCACCGTTTTGCTTTTCGGTGCCTTTTTCTGCGCCTTGCCGCGCAAGATGAAGGGCGCATTGGGCAGCCGGTTGAGCGTGCGGGTGTGAGCCGGATCGCGGCGGTCGAGCAGAAGCACGACGCGGCGCCCGTGGTCGATCTCAGCGGCGGAGACCCGTAATGCCTCGTCGATCAGGGCGCGCCGCGCGTCCACGATGGAAATCCGCGGCCCTGCCAGGACCACGACCGGTCGCGTGCTGCGCCGACCCGGCAGCTTCGTCTCGAGTACGACCCGCGCGAAGCGATCCAGTTGGGCCACCGTTCCGACCACCGCCAAAAAACTGCTCCGGGACGCTGCAATCGATTTCTCGGTGGCAGTCGCTGCACGCCCCAGCGCGGCCTTCGCTGATGGCTCTCCCGTGACAGGCGTCGATTGCGACTTCTCACACAACGCGGGAAGGCCCTGAATCACCGGGAGCAAAGTCGCCTTCGTCTCGGGCAACGACACAGCGAGGATCCATGGGGGACTCTCGGGCTGCCGAAAGCGTTTACGCATGCGCTCCAGAGCCGCCGCAGGACTGAGCACACCCGGCTGCGTCGAGGCCATGGCGCAAGCAAGCCGCACGTCCAGGTAATGGGCGGTGCCAAGAGGCAGACGATCGACAACAGCATCGAGAACTTCATGCGTTGGATGGACCGGAGGGTTCAAGTTCACCGAATCGCGCTCCGCCTCGGCAACGGCCTGCAGGATCTCACGCACCGCCACAGGGTCGGCTTGTGTGAGTCGCGCCCGCATGTCCTCCGGCGAAAGCTCCTCGGACTTCGCCCGAGCCGACGCTTTTCGAACCTCACTGCGCCGAGCCCCCTCGACGCGGCCGCTAGTCACCGTGTCCACTGAGTACCCCGACGACTTATACCAACCCGCAATTTCGTCCGCGCGCGACGAGGTCTTCTCGCACAGTGAGCGCCGAACACACGGCAGCGACGTGACACCGTCAACGTAGGTGACCGCATAGCCCAATCCGCGGAGCAGGCAGGCGAGCTCGAGGTTCGCAAAATCCCACAGGTCGACCTGGCTGCGCATGAGCAAATCGGCCTGCAACGCTCGCCACGTGTCCTTCTTGCGGTCCACGCACGTGGCGTTGATCCAGAGAACGTCGGCGTGCTCGTGCGGTTCCTGGTTTCTGTTCTGGTGCTCGGCATGGCCCACGGCGAGCACACGTCCCGTGGGTCGGACGGCGTTGGTGTCGTGGTTGGCGCCCCGGCGATCGCGAGCCATGCCCGACAGCGCTTCGGCGGCTGCAACGGTGACCTTAACCGCATCCAGAAATGCCTGCCGCACGCGCGGATCAAAGCAGGCGGCGATGGATACCGACTTGTCGCAAGTGAAAAGAATGGAATACCCGCTAATCTCGGCGGTGCCGGAACCCAGCGTCCGGCCATTCTCCGGGTGGACGTGCGAGCCGATCGCCTCGAGCGTCGATCCCGTGACCGGCACCGTCAGCCCCAGATCAGCCCATCCGGCGCCAATGCGGAAGACATCGCTACGATCGACGGGCCGGTCGGCGGCAAAGCCGTGATAGTCGAGATAGCTCGCGAGGTGCCGGATGGGTACGCACATGGATACAAGCTTATCAGACGGCGGGCTCTACGGCGTGCAGGAGGACCTTTTCCAAAAAACTCCGGATAGCTGTGGCATCGGCAGACGGCCCATTCGGGGGAATTCCTCCCCTCGCACTTATCCCCCCGGACAGATTCCTGGAGGCACGGGCCGGAATCTCGCCTCGTGATGGCCACAGCACTGCCGACAACATGTAGCCGAGGCCGTCGGAAACGCGGCCCGCAATCCGGACGACGCGTTGCGCGTTTCCTCCCGATCGGCCGCAAGTATTCTGCGGAAAACTGGCGAGACGTTTGCCGCAAAATTTGCGGCATTGCTGCAGAATTCCTGCCGTTTGATGGAAATCGCCATGTCCCAGGAACCGCCAGAAATCCTCCCGCCCGGCGTCTATCGGGTGCCCATCTTTGACCGAACGAACGGACTGGCGATTCGCCCGGTCAAGTTCGGCGAGGCGGACGAAATGCTGCTTCGCAAGGCGCTGCCACCCAGCTCAATTTCTGACGAGGAAACCGACAAGCTCGAGCAGATCTTACGCAACCTCCGTTCCGCACCTTCGTCTGGATTCAGCCAACCCAAAGCATGGTTGCTGGTCGTCACGCCGCAGAAAAGCGGTGAGACGACGGGCAGCCCGCCGAGTACGGCGCACGCCGCCGAAAAGGACGACACGTCCGTCTTCGATTACTACACCACACGTCGCAGCATCGACGATTCCCGGCTCTGGCTCCATGAGATCACGCACCTGTGTGGCTCGCGCATCCAGGTTGCAGTCCAGAGACCTTGGCCCGGACAGCGGAACGGTTTTCACCGCGACGCCTACCATGGGACGGGAGACTGGATTCATGACCCGGATACAGGTGAGCGCCAGCACCGGCTGGGGCGATACCTCTTGGCGGCTGCAGAAGACGCCGGCCTGCACGTCTTCAGCGATCCCAAGGCCTACGACAACTGGCGGAAAAAGCTGCGCGATAAGCTAGCCCGCTACGAACTCCCATCCGGAGAAACGTTCGCGGACGTCTGCCTGGATCTCGAGTCATTCGATCGGTCGACAGCCAGCGAACGACTGCGGGGGATCACCTGGCCCCGGCCATGGAGGCCCAACCTGTTTGTCGTGGGGATTGTCGATACGGTCCAGGGTCGCGTCGCCCGGATCCGTCGCGGTCGGGAAGATAGCTTTCAGTTCGCCGAGGAGATCGCCCGTCCCGGCGTCGCGGGCACCAACGGCCCATTCCTCCTATTTGGCACCGTGACCCTGGATCCGACGGATCCAAGCTTCGCAGTCCTCACCAAAGCCTATGCCCATCCAATATGGCAGATCGAGCGCCCCTGCCCCGTCGACTCGATCAACGAGCGGCTCGCCGTTGATGCATTTGATGAACTTGGCCGCCGCCAGTTTGCCCTTGGGGTCCGGGCCGAGCGCATCCTCTTTCCCCTGGAACTCCCCGACGGCCAATGGGTGCTCCCGGACTTTCTGATCTCCAGAGATTTGTCCGGGAGTTGCATCCGCCTCTTGGTCGAGGTCCTCGGGTTCAACCCTCCAGGCCCGGACGACGCTTCGGACCAAAACGCATTCGCCCGAGACTACCGGATAAGGAAAGAACGCCAGAAGACCGCGATCATTCCTCACGCACTCTACGCTGAAATCGACGCGAAGACGGCCCGAAATCCTGGCGCCGTCATCCGAAACCGAGCAGACGAAATAATCCATGCCTTCAGCCGGGTCTACTCCGCTCTCTTTCAAGGGTCCCAGATCAAACCCGCCGGAGATCTCCTCGACTTGGTGAGCAAACTACGGGCGGACACGTAGGGGCGACAGCCATCGTCCACGCCACGGCTCCCAGGATGGGACCCACACGACCCAAGACTTGAAAAAGCTCACGCCGAAAAACGGTCCGGCAAAATCTATGGGTGCAGCCGCCGACACAGTGCAGCCGGATCGTCACGCCCGAAACCTTGGAGGTCTTCCGGGCGCGTTTCGTCCTGCTCCGCGGCGAAGACTCGGCGAAGCTTTCCCGCTCACCCCGTTCCGGCAGCCGCAGGCAAACCCCAAAAGACCCGATCGCCACGCATCCGCACGGCGGCCTGACAGAACCAGGCGCATTCAAGCGAGCGGTTGCTCAGTGGACGCCTCAGGCCAGATCCGCCGCAATGTTTCGTGCAGTTTCTTCCAGCCTTCCTCGGTGTAACCGATTTACGAATAGCCAAGGACGAGTTGCTCTCGGCCAGTCCGAGCGTGGAGGCGGTATCGGGACCACACGACCAGCTTGCGACCTCCATCCAACTCGATCGCCAGCGCCCCACAGACTCGATTTCGCGCCTGGCGACCAAGCCTCGAGTCCCAGTCAACTCCTTGAGGGCAACGGCACGCACGCGGTCTCGCAGGTCCTCCAATTCGGAAACGTCCCCCGTCGGATAAGTTCGATCCTTTTGATCAGATCTTTCAGCTACCGTGCGAGTCGGCGCCTCACGATCGGATCCTCCATTTCCTTCGACAGCTCCGCAATCATCTCCCGCGATCGACCGATGACCGATCGCCGCTAGACCGCCAACTGCAGCTACCCGGGACGGCCGTTGAGACAACGAGGAAGCCGTTGTCGAATCCCTGTCCCCGCCCTGCATGGATGCGGTGGGAATTTTCGGAGGCCTCGCGACTCATCCTACCGGGCAAGATGCCCTGTTTCTCGTTGATGTGTCAGAAACGCCGTTACACGAACGACCAAATCACACTCGTCATGCATCTTCTTCGCTATCTCCTGGGCGCTGTAAGCCTCGCGCTCGTCTCTTCCTCGGCCGAAGCGATTCCAGATTCGCCACGCCTCTTTCGCCTTCCGGTATTCCGCTTCACCATCGATGATCAGGGAGGGCGTTGGAGTCATCACGGCCAGCTCGATTCGTTTGGGACGTTTCACCTCACCGACACGAGCAGCGTGCCTGAGTCGGTTTCGCTGCCGGCCCAGGCACTGAACCGAAATCTGACTCACGAAGACGCATGGATAGCCTACACGCGCATCGGTCCGAACGCCGTGTCCAATTTCCGCATCGAGGGAGAAGTCTTCACGATCCAGGTTGGCGGCCGGTTCTACGCCCCTGTCGTGGTGCGCGACGACGCGCGGTACGACATCGGGGACCTGGTGAATATCTCCGCGCGATCCGTGGTGACGCCAGGCGGCGATCCATTGATCGGCGGCTTTGTCATCGAAAACCAAGCACGTCGCGTCCTGATTCGCGGCGTAGGTCCCACGCTGGCTGGCTTCGGCGTGGCAGCGCCACTGCCGGATCCCTTCATCGAAGTCTACCGGCACCGCTCCAACATCGTCTTCCTGTTCAACGATGACTGGAATGAGCACTTTGATGCGGCGGAGATCCAGCAGGTGTCCGCACAGATCGGCGCATTCCCTCTTCCCGACGGTTCCAAGGATGCGGCCTACCTCGTCGAACTCCCGCCCGGCGCCTACACTGTGCATCTCACCACGTTTGGCGCCACGGGTGGCACGGGCCTGCTCGAAATCTACGTTCTTCCGATCGAGTGATCTTCGGTCACCGTTGGCATCGGGCGTCACCCAGATCACTGACCGAATTGGATACGTCGTTCCTGTCGGCCTCGCGTGCGACAAGGCGCATGGATTCTGGCACAATTTGAAGCCCCTGTTCCCAAGGTCAGATGATTCTGGACTTCTGCCCGGTGCTTCGCGGTTGGTGTCAGAAACGCGAACGAGTAGCGGGCTCCGAGGTCCCGTCAGAATCTGGCTTCGCACGAGCTATCATCCATGACCCCTTCTTGGCACAGGGCCTGCCTAGACCTGCGCCCGGCACGCCGCGCAGATCCATGGGGCCAGACCAACGCTCCACACGCACAGTGATCGGCAAGGATGCGGCCCCTTCCTCGATTGGAGATGCACGGCAGCGGCGATGTAGACGGGGCTTCAAGATCGTGATGTTCGGTCGAGGAACAATCGGCTCGAAAGACAGGCTGCGCGTCGTCATCTTATTTGAACTTTGAGACGGAGAGAAAACAGCGCTCATTTCGGACAACGACTCGTCGCAAAACGTTGTCGTTCAACATGGTCAACCTGACTCGAAATCAGGCGTGCCCGCAAGGGTACCGTGGGTTCGAATCCCACCCTCTCCGCCAGTTAGTCAACGACCTATTCAGATTCTCGAGCTTGGGAACGGGCTGGGAAACCAAAGCCGCGGGAGGGCTGAAATCCCCGAAAAGGTCCGGCAAAACCCGGTAGTTACGTCAGTTGCGCCTGACTCTTGGTCTGAAAAATCAGACGCAATCCTTCGGCGGGGCATCCGGGAATCGGCGAATTTCTCATGTCAGTCACTCCCACGGCTGACTGCACATCGACAGAGTCAACTGCGCCGCGACCCGACACACCTTCGCACCGTATGGCGTGTTTTCAAACCACAGCTCGAGGTGGCGGGCGGTGCTCCTGCACCGCTGCGACGGCGCACCGGTGAGCGCCAATCCGGTGGCAACCGCGGCCGGGCAGGAGCCCGGCCCTCCATCGTCGATCAGCGACGCGTGCGCCACGATGGGTTGGAAGATACGCTCTACTACCTCGCGGCCTCCCAGGATCCGGGAGAAGTTGCACTCGCTTTCGCACACTCTCCGTCGGTCCGGCACGTTCGCGCCAGGCTTATGGGCAGTTCCGCGTAAACACTGCAGCCCCCAGGCCTCTGTCGGCATCAGCTCCCAATCCGAAGGAGCAGCTCCGCACGGCTCCGGGCCGGAAGCCGCGGTGCGAACCAGCTTCCGCTGGTCGTTCCCCGGCAAATACGGCGCCGTTGCATCTTCCCGATCGCCTGTCAGCGGGGAATCGGAAAATGTGCGGCATGCCCTACATCATCGGTGTGGTTCTTGCCGCGGCGGTCGGGGTGTTTGCTTGGGTGGTGGGCTTGGATCGCGACCGCGCGTTTTATCCCACGGTGATGATCGTGATCGCGTTCCTCTACGGGTTGTTTGCGGCCATCGACGGAAGCACCACGACCATTCTCGTCGAGTGTGTGGTCGGCACAGGCTTCGCGGCGGCGGCGGTGGCTGGATTCAAGCGCAGCCTGTGGGTGGTGGTCGCGGCCCTGGCCGCCCACGGGATCTTCGACTCCTTCCATGGCCATGTCATCCCCAACCGCGGCGTGCCCCTGTGGTGGCCGGAATTTTGCCTGGCCTACGATGTGGCCGCGGCGGTGTTCCTGGCCGTGATCCTGTCGATGGACCGGCGCGCTGGTTCGCCCGCGCAGCCCTAAGCACGGTTCTACCCGGGTCGGACACCCGCGTTTCCGTGGGTCCCGATCATCACTTCCGATCTGGGTCAACCGCGGGGATCTCGATCATTGCACTGGGCAATCCCGGCGCCGTGACACGCAGGCGGACCTGCCCCCGCTCACCGGTCGCACGGAGGATCGCCAGGGCACGGCCTCGAAACGCCTGCGTCGATCCATCTGCGAGCGGACCGATCCCGGCGGGATCGCCCGAGCCGAATGCACACAGCTCCGCCGCGCCTTCAACCGCGAGCGTCAGGGGCGAGGCCGAGTCAGAGACACAGCGGCCTGCGGCATCGACGACCAGCATCCGCACAAACAAGAGCGCATCCCGACGTGCGCGCAGCTCGGCCACCTCGGGCCGCAACTCCAGCCGTGCCACGGGACCGGTCGTCGGCAACACCTTCGTCGCCACGACGCGATCGCCGTCCAACGCCGTGGCCGTCAGCACACCGGGCATCCAAGGCACGACAAATCTCGCGGCGATCCCCGCGCTGGCGTCGATTGTCTGCTCGCCGATCGTCTTCCCGTTCAAATCCAGGCGCACACGGGGCGCGCGCGAGTAGACGGCGACGTTCAGGGCCGTGCCCTCCGGACACGACCAGTTCCACGACGGCAGTTCGGCCGGCCACCCCCACGAGCCGACCTTCTCCTTTTTCCCGGGCGGAATCGGCTCGTGGACGAGGATTTCCAGCGGGCTGCGACGCCACACGACGTCACGATAGAGCGATTGCGGTTTCTTGTCGCCGATGAGATCGAGGTCGCCGCACCAGGCGTTCCAATACGGCCACGGCATGTGCGAGGCATCCTGGTCCTTGTTCAGGATCACGCTGGTGTCGACGTAGCCGGTGTGCGCGATGCCGGACTCGCCCAGGTAGTCCATCGCGGTCCACACGAAGTCGCCGATCACATACGGCAATCGCTCGACCGCCTCCCAGCACGCCCAGGCATCGAGCGGGTACATCTCGGCGCCGTACATGACACGCGCGGGGTGGCGCGCATGATCGGTCTCGTATTTGTGCCACCAGTAGTTGTAGCCGCCGATATCGAGCACGGAAAACGCCGCGTCGTTGATCTCCCAATCGAGATTCTTCGACGGATCCTCCCACGTGAGATTGACCGAGGCGGTGACAAACCTCCTCGGATCCTCGCGCTGCACGATCTCCGCCAGCCGGCGGCCGATCACCACGCCCGAGGGCATGAAGCGCTCCGGTATCTCGTTGCCGATGCTCCACAGGATGATCGACGGATGATTGAAGTCGCGGGCGATCATGGTCTCCAGGTCGCGCTCCCCATGCGTATCGAAGTAGCGCTGATACCCATTCGGTTTTTTTGGGAGCTGCCAGGTGTCGGTGAACTCGTCGATCACGAGCACCCCTTGCTCGTCGCACGCGTCGAGGAAGGCGATGGACGGCGGATTGTGCGCCGTGCGGATCGCGTTGTATCCGTTCTCCTTCATCAGGCGCACGCGCCGGCGCTCGGCGTCGGGAAAGGCACGCGCGCCGAGCAGACCGTTGTCGTGGTGAAGATTGCCGCCGCGCAGCAGGACGGGCTTGCCGTTGATGCGCAGTCCCTGCTCCGCACTCACTTCGACCGTGCGCACGCCGAAACGCGTGGCGTAGTCGTCGAGGATGCGCTCGCCGTCCTGCACGATGACTCGCGCCTGGTAGAGCCTCGGCGTCTCCGGCGACCACGGCTGGGCCTTGTTCAACCAGATCCAGCCGTGGTGCCACTCGGTGGTTCCCGGCATGACCCGCAGGTGACCGATCAAGTGGCGCGAGACAGTGCCGTCCGGTGCAGTCAACTCCACCTCGATCTGGGTGTCGCGCGGCACGGAGGCCAGATTGCGCACGGCGATACGGGCATGCACGCCCGCGCGCTCCCGCGGCTCGTCGATCCACAAGGTGTCGAAGCGGGCGCCCCATGTGGGGACGAAGACTTCGGCGTGACCGCGCAGGGAAACGCCGCGATAGAGTCCCGATCCCGAGAACCAGCGCGAGTTTCTCTCGGGATTGGCGACCCGGATCGCGATGACAATGGGCTCGGGACGCGGCCGCAGGTGCGGACCGATCTCCACGCACGCCGGGATGTAGCCGTGCGGCTGAAACGCGACGTGTGTCCCGTTCACCCAGATGTCGCACTCCTGCTGCGCGCCATGCACGATCAACTCCAGCCCGTCGCCGGCGGGCCGCTCGGCCTCCGTCAACACGCGGCGATACCACCCCACCCCTCCGCGCACGTAGCCCACGTCGGAACCGTTCGGTGCGTTGCGATCGTGCGGCCCGGCCACGCCGTCACCGGCCGGCAGATCCTCCACGCTCCAGTCGTGAGGCAGATCGACGACGCGCCACGCGTCATCGCCAAACGCCGGCACCTCCGCGCCCGCGATGTCGCCTCGGAAGAATCGCCAGCCAGGATCAATCGTGTCTTCCGCGCCGCAGACGGAGGCAGGCAACCCGATGAATGCAGCGACAACCGAGAAGGCACCGCCGAAAAGCGCGCGGCAGGCCGAACGAAGCAGCGAGCCGATGGCAGGACGGACTCGGGCCCAGCTCCGGATCGGACATCCACCGGAACGAGCGTAGTGTGAATGCATCGCCACCCATCTGACCGATTGCCACCGCGTCGCGCAATTTCCCGTTCGGGTGAAACAATCACTTCATCCGCACGACGACTTTTCCTTTCGCCCGACCTTTCTCGAGATAGGCCAGTGCCTCCTTCGCCTCGGTGAACGGGAAGACCTTGTCGATCACCGGCCGGATTTTGCCCGCCTTGAGCAGCTCGCCGATTTCCGCGAGTTGCCCGCCGTCGGGATGAACGAAGAGGAATGAATAGGCGGTGCCGTTCTTGCGCCCGGTCCGGATGATCTTTCGGCTGAGCAAACCGAACACGAACTTCAGGACAAAGTTCATTTCACGGGCGCGCGCGAAGGCAACGTCCGGCGGACCGACGAGCGAGACGATGGAGCTGTTCGGTTTCAGAATGCGCAACGACTTCATCAGGGCGTCGCCCCGGACGGTGCCCAGCACGGCGTCGTAGTCCCTCAGCACGTTTTCGAACTCCTGCTTCTTGTAGTCGATTACTTCGTCGGCACCGAGGCTCCGCACCAGTTCCACGTTACCCGTGCTCGCGGTCGTCCCGACTTTCGCTCCGAGGTGCTTGGCGAGCTGGATCGCGAACGTGCCAATGCCGCCGGAGCCTGCGGGGACGAAAACCTTCTGACCGGGCCTGACTCGCGCCCGCTCTTTGAGCGCCTGCCAGGAAGTCAATCCGACCATCGGGATTGAGGCCGCCTGCACAAAGTCCAGGTTCGACGGTTTCAGCGCCGCCGCCCCCTCGGGCACGACCGCAAATTCCGCGAGCGAACCCGTACCCAGATCAAAGATGCTGGCGAACACTGCATCGCCCTTCCTGAAGCGGGTCACACGGCTGCCCGTCTCCACAACCACACCGGCGAGATCGCTGCCGAGCGTAGCCGGTAGCTCGAAGCGGAGAATCGGCCGAAATGCTCCCTTCGGAATCATGGTGTCGATGGGGTTCAGACCGGCGGCGTGAACCTCGACGAGGATCTCATCCGGCTTGAGCGCAGGGCGAGGAAGGTCAGCGAATGCGATGTTGTCCGCCTTGGCGTAGCGGGTGAAGATGAGAGCTTTCATTCTTTTGCGTCTCGGCTTTGGGCCAGTTGATAGGGAACGCGGGGCTTGGAGAATCAGTTCAGGGCGGATTCTTTTCGAATGGCCCGGTCGAACAGGGCGGCCGGAGCAAAACGGCGCAGTCGGCTCAGAAGCACGCCCTTGCCGACCGGATAGCGGAGCCGGGGCGATGTTGACGTCACCGCCCGCCAAGCCGTCTCGGCCACGAGTTGCGGATCGTCCCCGTTCTTGATGCCGTTGGCCACGACCTCGTGCACGCGCTGCCGGTTCACGGCATACGCTTCGAGGCGGGTTTGGGCGGTCTTCTCGTTTTGGTTGATGTTGCTCTTGGTATAAAACGGTTGGACCAACGCGGCACGCACCCCGAACTGCCTCACCTCATGGTCGAGGGTCTCGGTGTATCCCTCGAGTGCATGCTTGCTCGCCGTATACATGCCCATGAACGGGGCGGGGATGAAGCCGACCACCGAGCTGATGTTGACGATGCGACCGTAGCCCGCTTGCCGCATCCGGGGCAGCACGGCGTTGGTCACTCGCAGCACGCCAAAGAAGTTGGTTTCAAACTGGTCACGTGCTTCCTGGACGGTCGTTTCCTCCAGCGCCCCCGTGAGGCCGTAGCCGGCGTTGTTCACCAGAATCTCAATGGGCCCTGCCTTCTGAACGATCCCTTGAATCGCCTCGTTGACGCTGGCGTCGTCAGTCACGTCCATGCGGACGAGCTCAACGCCCGCGACAGGGCTGGCGGATCTGGGATTGCGGGCGGTGCCGAAGACGCGGGCGCCGCGCTGCGCGAGGAGCTGGGCGATTTCCCGGCCGATGCCGGAGGAGGCTCCGGTGACGAGGGTGACTTTGCCGGTGAGGGCGGAGGAACGAGTCATGTGTAGAGTGATTGAGTGTTTCCTTCTTCCACCGGATCGGTGGATGACGCCGCGCATAGATGACGACCATAATCTAAACGTCAAGCACTTTTAGATGATGATTGACATCATTGCCTCGTGAATCCCTATTTCCCAGAGGAGGATCTGAAAAATGAAAGTCACCAAAGCACAGGCGGCCGAGAACCGGGCGCACATCGTTGAGACAGCCTCTGCGCTCTTCCGAGAACGCGGCTACGACGGAGTGAGCGTGGCGGATTTGATGGCAGCGGCCGGCTTCACCCACGGCGGTTTCTACAAGCACTTTCAATCCAAGGCCGACTTGATGGCCGAGGCGGCCGGGGTCGGCTTTTCGCGCGCGGTGGCAAACCTCGCGGGCGTTGATGCAGCCCAGTTTGTGGCGAAATACCTGTCGCGGCCACACCGTGATTCGCGCGGTGACGGCTGCACGCTGGCTGCTCTTTCTGGAGATGCGGCACGTCAGCCGGAGGCGATCAAGAAGGCCTTTGCCGACGGGATTGAAAATCAACTGGCGATCTTGGCGCGTGAAGAGAGCGCCTTGAGCGAGAGCGCGACACGCGAAGCGCGAGCCAGGAGGATCGACACGCTTGCGCACGTCGTGGGCGCGCTCGTATTGTCCAGGGCCTGTCCGGATGACTCTCCGCTGGCAGATGAAATCCTGGAGGTTTGCCGCACGCGGATCCTCGGAGTTCCCGACCGACGCTGATGGGCCGGCAGGAAGTTCTCCTGCTCCGTGCCATCCAACGTGCCGCCGATCGGCACGCATGGGGTCCGGCGCGGGCAACTGATCTTTTGCCGACCGCATCCGCGCTCCCGCGCACCAACAGTACGCGCGCGTCCACCTTTCGGCCCGGCGCGCACGGCCGCCCAGATGGGCAACGCCCCCTCGGCCGCAGCACGCTTGCCCGCCACTCTTGCAGGTGTCGCCGTCGATGGGATGTCCGGCCACGCTGCCCACGCCGTTACCCTGAATCCTCACGCCTCCCCACCCCGGCTCCGGGTGACACGCGGTGCTACGCCCCGCCTCATCGCGGTTGCGTCGATCGCCGCCCTTCCGGATACTCGAGTCGACGAACCCGGGACCGGTCTCCGCCCGCCAGCCGGGGGCGTCGAGGCCCGCCGTACCACTCCTCATGTCTTCCTCTGTTCGCACGGTCACTCGCGATCAACTCCCCGCCATCGAGATCGACGGCGCCCACGCCCGAGTCGTCGCCACGCCGCACGGAGCGCACCTCGTCGACTGGCAACCCCACGACGCCCGGCCCGTGCTTTTTCTCAGCCCGCGCAGCCACTTCGTGCCGGACAAGGCGATCCGCGGCGGCGTGCCGTTGTGTTTCCCGTGGTTCGGACCGAAGGCCGATGATCCGAAGGCGCCGCAGCACGGGTTTGCGCGCACGCGCTCGTGGAAACTCGCGCGCGCGGACGTGGCGCCCGACGGCGGGGCCCGGATCGAGTTCGCCCTGAACTCGGATACCACGACGCTCGCCGCCTGGCAGCATGCCTTTGCTGCACGGCTGGCGATCCGCGCCGGCGCGGAGCTGGAACTGGCCCTCACCGTCCTGAACTCCGGCGCGACGCCGCTAACGTTTAGCGCCGCGCTGCACACCTATCTCGCGGTCTCGGATGTGCGGGAGATCGCGATCCGCGGCCTCGAGCACACTGACTACCTCGACAAGACCGGCGGTGGCAGCGTGCGGCGGCGCGAGGGCGCGGAGCCGCTCCGCTTCTCCGGCGAGGTCGATCGCGTCTACCTCGACACGACCGCGACCTGCGTCGTCGACGACCCGGGCTGGCGACGCCGTATCCACGTGGCCAAGTCGGGCTCGCGCTCCACGGTGATCTGGAATCCATGGACGGACAAGGCCCGGGCCATGGCCGACCTCGGCGAGGACGCATGGCCGGGATTTGTCTGCGTCGAGACGTGCAACGCCGCGGACGACACCGTCACGCTGGCGCCCGGGGCCACGCACGCGCTGGCCGCAACAATTCATATCGATCAGGACTGAGCAGCATCTCCCGCCAGCAAGGCCTGAGTTCGTGGTCAGTGGTCACGTCCCCGGGGCCATGGCACCGCCGCATACGCGAATTTCACCTTCTAGGTTCGAGTAGCCCGACGAATACACCCCGGGCAGGCAGGCCCCGGATTTGCGCGGGAGCGCATGTGGCCGACAGTGCTTCGTCGCGACAGATCGCGCCGACTGACTTCCCGCGGCGCCCTCGGCCACGAGCCTCCCCACGCCACCGCCCAACGCCCTTCCGGAGGACTCCATGATACTCGTCGTCGGCTCCACCGGCCACCTCGGCCGGGAAATCTGCCATCAACTCGCCACGCACGGCCTGCTCACCCGCACCCTCGTGCGTGCCTCGGCCGACGCAGCGCGCGTCGAGCCGCTCGCCCGGCTCGGTGCATCGCTCGCCATCGGCGACCTCGCCGACCGCACCTCGCTCGCCGCCGCCTGTCATGGCGTGGACACGGTGATCTGCACCGCCTCGGCCATGCCGTTCGCCTACCAGGCCGGCGTGAACGACATCCAGTCCGTCGACCACGACGGCGTGCGCCGGCTCATCGACGCCGCCCAGGCCGCCGGCGTGCGACACTTCGTCTACACCTCGTTCTCGGGCAATCTCGAGATCCCCAGCCCGCTGCGCGACGCCAAGCGCGCGGTCGAGCATCACCTGCGCGAGAGCGGCATGAGCTACACGATCCTGCGTCCCTCCTACTTCATGGAGGTGTGGTTCTCGCCTGCCGTCGGATTCGATGCCGCCTCTCACCACGCCACGATCTACGGAGCCGGCGACCGGCGCATCAGCTGGATCTCCCTGCACGATGTCGCGCGCTTCGCGGTCGAATGCACCCGCCGGCCGGTCGCGCACAATACCACCCTCGAACTCGGTGGACCGGACGCGCTCACGCCCCTCGAAGTCGTTTCGATCTTCGAAACCACGCTGCGGCAGCGCTTCGCCATCGGCCACGTCCTCGACTCGGCCCTGCACCTGCGCTACGCCGGCGCGACCGACCCGATGGAGAAGTCCTTCGCCGCGCTCATGCTCGGCGTCGTGCGGGGTGATTGGATACCGATGGCCGGCCTGCTCCGGCAGATCCCGGTGCGCCTGACCACCGTGCAGGAGTACGCCGAGGCCATGGCCGAGCAGCCGGTGGCCGGCTGAGCCGCCCCTACGTCGGCGGCGCCGGTACACCCGCGCATCGCTTGCGCTTCCCTGCGCACCGGCTTGCCGCGGGTGGGCACGGAGTTGACCCGCGCCGCCCCTGGAGGCTTGATCACGGCCGCGCGCCACCCCGGCGCGTCCCGCATCCTTTCACCCCATGGACTCCGTCAAGATCCTCCTCAACGAACGGGATATGCCGACCGCCTGGTACAACATCCAGGCCGACCTCCCCAAACCGCCCGCCGCGGTGCTGCACCCGGGCACGAAGCGGCCGATCTCGCCCGACGATCTCGCGCCGCTCTTCCCGATGGCGCTGATCGAGCAGGAGGTCTCGCAGGAGCGCTGGATCCCCATCCCCGAGGAGGTGCGCGACATCTACCGCCAGTGGCGCCCCACCCCGCTCTACCGCGCCCGCCGCCTCGAGAAGGCCCTGGGGACACCCGCCCGCATTTACTACAAATACGAGGGCGTCTCGCCCTCCGGTTCGCACAAACCGAACACCGCCGTGCCGCAGGCCTACTACAACAAGATGGCCGGCGTGAAGCGCCTCGCCACCGAGACCGGCGCGGGCCAGTGGGGCTCGTCGCTCGCCTTCGCCGGCGCGATCTTCGGCCTCGAGGTGCTCGTCTACATGGTGAAGGTGAGCTATCACCAGAAACCCTATCGCCGCGGCCTGATGGAGAACTGGGGCGCACGCGTGGTGGCCAGCCCGAGTGAGGAGACCAACGCCGGACGCGCCATCATCGCCGAGCACCCCGACTGCACGGGCTCGCTCGGAATCGCCATCTCCGAGGCCGTCGAGGTGGCCGCCTCGGATCCAAATACCAAATACGCGCTCGGCTCGGTCCTCAACCACGTGCTCCTGCACCAGACCGTGACCGGCCTCGAGGCGGAGAAACAGCTCGAGATCGCAAGCGACTATCCCGACGTCGTGGTCGCGTGCACCGGTGGCGGCAGCAATTTCGCGGGCATCGCCTTCCCCTTCCTCGGCAAGAAGCTGCGCGGCGAGAAGGATGTGCGCATCGTCGCCGTCGAGCCCGCCTCGTGCCCGTCCCTGACGAAGGGCAAGTTCGCCTACGACTACGGCGACACCGCGCACCTCACCCCGCTGGTGAAGATGCATACGCTCGGCAGCACGTTCGTGCCCGAGGGCGTCCACGCCGGCGGACTGCGTTATCACGGCATGGCGCCGCTCGTCTCGCACGTGACCGACCTGGGCCATGTCGAGACCCGCGCCTACCACCAACTGTCCTGCTTCGAGGCCGGGGTGCTCTTCGCCAAACACGAGGGCATCCTGCCCGCCCCCGAAGCCAACCACGCCGTGCGCGCCACCATCGACGAGGCCCTGCGCTGCAAGGCCGAGGGCCGGAGCGAGGCCATCCTCTTCAACCTCTGCGGCCACGGTCACTTCGACCTCCAGGCCTACATGGACTACAAGGCCGGCAAGCTGCGCGACCACGAGTACAGCTCGAAGGAAGTCGCGATGGCCCTGGCCGGGCTCCCAGTCGTGGAGTAGCGACGGGGAACGGAAGACCGCAGGCGGAGGACAGGAGATTTTCCGGGGCCGCGGGCTCCTGCCCGCGGGAGTGCGACTCGATGCGATGCCACGGGCCGCGTTGGCGAAACGCGGCGGAGTCCCCCGGCGCTGCCATCGATTTGGGCTACACCCGGCCTGACGGCCGCCCGCCGTCCGCGCTTGCCGCCCGGCGACGGGCGTTCGCATGCTCGGCGGCTTCATGGACGAAACCCGCGCGCCGCATCCCGCCTCCCGCCTGCTGCTGCGCGCGATTCCCTGGATCGTCGGCGCGCTCGTGCTGGCCGGATGGTTTTCGGTGCAGGCCGAGGGCGGCTATTTCGATCCGCTGCTTTTCGGCCGGGTCTTCCGCGACCGCACCCTGCCGGAGGTGCGCGAGATCGTGACGACTGAACCGTCCCATGAATTTGGCTACGACGGCCAGTTCTACGTGCAGATGGCGATCCGGCCGCAGGCCGGCGATCCCGCGCTGCAGGCCGCGCTGGACAACGCCCCTTACCGCCTGCGCCGCATCGGCTGGCCCGCCCTCTGCCACGCGCTCGGCCTCGGCCAACCGGCGGCCGTGATGCAGGTCTATCTCTGGTCCAACCTCGCGTGCTGGCTCGCGCTGGCCGCGTGGCTCTGGCGCCGGCTCATGCGCGAGGCCTCGTGGAAGAACGCGACGGCGTGGACGCTGCTCGTCACCGGTGTCGGTTTGCTCAGTTCGGTGCGCTGCTCGCTGCTCGACCTTCCCGCGCTCGGCCTCGTGCTGCTCGCCGCGGCCGCACGGGAGCGCGGCCGGCTCGGCGTGTGCGCCCTGCTCCTGGCCTCCGCGGCGTTGGTGAAGGAGACCTCGCTGCTCGGCCTCGTCCTGCTCTGGCCGGACGAGCCGCGCCGGTGGCGCGCGTGGCTGCACGCGGGCGTCATGGGCGCGCTGGCCGCGGCGCCGGTCGTGGCCTGGACGGCGTGGCTGGGTGCGCGCTTCGGCTGGGACCTCGTCGCCGGCCACGAGAATCTCGCGCTGCCGGGCACGGCCGCGTTCGCGCGCATGGGCACGATCCTGCGCGATGGCATCGCGGCCGGCTGGGCGCGGCCGACGCTCTGGCCGCTCGTCACCTGGCTCGGCCTCGCCTTCCAACTCGCCTGCCTGCTGCGCTGGGCCAGCCCGCGCACCCACCTCGGTCGACTCGGCCTGGCCTTCGCGCTACTCCTGCTCTGCTCGGGACCCAACGTCTGGGGCGAACTGGTCATGGCCGTGCCGCGCGCCGTGCTGCCGTTGAGCGTGGTGGCGGTGATCGTGGCGGTCGAGCGGCGGGCCGCCTGGCCGTGGATCGCCGGCCACGTCCTGATCGCGCTGCACGGCTGGGACATGCTCAAGCTGCCACTCCTACGGCACCTGCTTTGACCGCGAAAAGGCCCGCGGCGATTTGCGCGGCGCGGCCGGCGGCGTACGTTGCTTCGCCGCGGCGCACGGTGCCCGTGGCATTTCATCAACCCTCAACCCAACGAAGCGATGCACACACCCATAGAGATAACCAAACCTCTGGTTGCGGCGCTGCGGATGTCCGAGGCGTTGCCCAATACGCAGGAGATGGGCTCAGGCAATCTCCGGCTGCTCTACGGCGAGCACTATACGCCGGTCGGCTACCTGGTCGAGAAGCACACGGTCGACGACGCTTGGGAGAGCCTTGATCCGAGGTTCTTCATCACCACGTCGCACGCCGAGGCCATGCGCCTGCTCGCCACCCCGTTCCGGGAACTCCCGGTGCGCGAGGTCGTCACGGTCTGAACCTACACCGATCGGACGGTTCGTGCCGTCCGTCTCCCACGCCAAGGCGCCGGCAGGTCCGGCGCCTTGTGTCGTCCACCGATGCCGCGCGTGGCGTGGCCCGAGAAGGATTGGCGGGCGACGGCGATTCCGCTC
>JACSRI010000044.1 GCA_014879845.1 Opitutaceae bacterium | reverse complement strand
GGCGAATCCCGCCGCCGCGAACAGGCCCACGATGATCCAGAAATACCGCATGCGACTCCCTGGCCGTTGGTCGGCGCTAGGCGATGGGCCTGAGATTCTTCGCCACGCTGGTGCGATAGGCCATCATCGCGGGGACGAAACCCGCGAGGGTGGAGAGGGCGACGGCGATGAGCACCACGCGGACGATCTCGCGCGGGGGGAGTGCAGCGTCGATATCGAGGCCCAGGCGCGTCTTCATGATCCCCGCCGCCGCCGCCGCTCCGATGGTGCTGAGCGCGATGCCCACCACCGCCCCGAGCATGCCGATGAGGGCCGCCTCGGTCGTGACCAGGCCGAAGATGCGTGAGCGGCTGGCGCCCAGGACGCGCAGCACGGCGATCTGGCGTCGGCGCTGCTCCATCGAGTTGTAGAGCGCGAGCATGATCGCGATGCCGCTCGACACCAGCACCACCGCCGCGATGGCCACCAGCAGTTCGTTCACGTTCCCCACGATCAGGAACAGGCGGTCGAGTTCCTGCTTGGGCTGGGCGATCGTCAGCGTCGCATCGCGGCGCAACTGGTCAAAGACCTGCGGCAGGTTCGCGGGCGTGTCCGACCCGGCCCGCGTCACCAGGCGCAGATAGATGCCCGTGATGAGGCGGTCGGCGTCGGTCAGGTGCTCCTGCGTGGTCCGCCCCGCGCCCGGGTTCTCGCGCACGCGCCGATCGTGGGCGTGGATGATCCACGCGCTGCTCAGGTCGGTGAAGAGGGCCCGGTCGTGGCTGCCGCCCGTGGGCTCGAGGATCCCCACGACGTGGTAGTCATACTCGGTGTGCACGTGGGGCGCGACGGCGGAGGCATCGCCCAGGTCGCGCGACTGGGGCGCGCCGTGCGTGAGGTGGATGGTGTCGCCCACCTTCAGGCCCGTGGCGCGGGCCGCCCGCGCGCCAACGACCACCTCGAAGGGGGCCTCGAAAAAGCGACCCTCGCGCAGGCGCCACGCGCTGCCCGGGTTGGGCTGGAAGCGAGCGAAGAAATCGGTGTTAGTGGCCAGCACCGGCAGGCCCATGAAACTGTCGCCGTATTGCGTGGGGACGGCGTATTCCCACGGCGCGCTGCGGGCTACGCGATCAAACTGCGCCCATGTCAGCGGGCGGCGCGGGGCGTTGGCGTAGAAGATCCCGTTGAGGATGGCGACCAGCGGGCTGGCGTCGGCGCTGGCCAGCAGGTGCATGTTCCCGCTGCCCCGTTCGAAGGCCCGCCGCCCCGCCCCCTGCATCGCCAGCAGCACGAGCATGAGGGCGACGGCGACACTCACGGTCAGCACCGTAGTCACGGTCGAGAACATGCGCCCGGTCATGCTGCGGCGGATGATCGTCCAGTCGGTCATGAGGCGCTCGCTCCCTGGGTGCTCAACGCGTCGAGGCGTTCCTGGCGCGGGAAGCGCTGCGCCATCGCGGGGTCATGGCTCACGCACAGCAGCGCGGCGCCGGTATCGCGGCAGATGCCCTGGATCAGGTCCATCGCGCCCCCGGCGTTCTCGGGGTCGAGGCTCGCCGTGGGCTCGTCGGCCAGCACCAGCGCGGGCTTGCACGCCACAGCACGGGCCACGGCGACGCGCTGCTGCTGCCCAACGCTCAGGTGTTCAACCTTGGCGTGGGGTCGCTCGATCCCTAGGCGTTCGAGCAGCGCCGAGGCGCGGGCGTGGTGCTCGCCCCGCGGGATGTTCGAGAGCATGAGCGGAGCCAGAACGTTCTCGAGGGCCGAGAAGCCGATGAGCAGGTTGAAGGTCTGGAAGATCACGCCGATGCGAGCCCCGCGGAATCTGTCGCGTGCGGCCCCGCGCAGGTCGTGGATGTCCTGCCCGTCGACCTCGATGGTGCCGCGCAGCGGGTCCATGAGCCCGCAGATCAGGCCCAGCCAGGAGTGAAGTTGCCAGAGACGTTTGCGCACGGGAAGGAGCGAGGAGACGTGGTCGATGGCGGTGCGGCTAGAGTTTGTATTCGAACGCGAGCGAGAACTCCCGCGGCGCGCCGTAGATGGCGCCGAACTGCACGGTGCGCAGGTATTTCTCGTCGGTGAGATTGTCGACGTTGAGGCGCACGGTGGCGCGCCCGGTCAACTCGTAGGCGGCGAACGCGTTGACGAGCAGGTAGGATTCCTGACGCGCGGCGCCGGCTTTGAAGATGTCGGACTGCCAGCGCAGGCCCGCGCCGAATCTGAGTTTGGGCAGCGCCGGCAGTCGGGTGTCCGCCCGCAGGCTGACGATCGTGCGGGGTATCCATTCGTAGATGTCGTCGCCGTCCGGGCCGGTGAGTTCCATGCGGGTGAAGCCGGCGGTCAGGTTCGTGTGTTCACCGATGCGACCGGTGGCTTCCAACTCGAAGCCGCGCGACTTCACGTCCTTTGGCTCGTAATAGGATTGCTGGGCGACCGGATCGAAGCCGGCTTCGGTGGCCAATCCCAACTGCTCGGCCTCGAAGACCGCGACGGTCGTCAACAAGCGGCGTTGCAGCCACTCGGCCTTGAGGCCGAGTTCGACGTTCACGCCCTTCATCGGAGCGAGGAACTCGCCGTTGATGTTGCGCTGGTCCTGAGCCTGGAAGATGTCGGAGTAGGAAGCGTAGGCGAGGATGCTGTCGGTCAGGTCATAGGTGAGCCCGGCGTAGGGACTGACCTCCTCGGTGGTCTCGTTGTCGAGGTTGACGCCGCCACCGTAGATCGAAGTGCCGTCGCGTTCGAGGTGGATGGCGTTGAGACCGGCGATGGCCTTGAGCCGATCCGTCAGGACGAGACGCGTGGCAGCATAGACGCGGGTGAGTGACTGATCGCCGTCGTTGCCGACATCGGTCGCGCCCCAGACGGGCTCGGCATAGACGTCGCCGGCGTAAGGGAAGGCCGGGAGGGCGGCATCGGGAGCACTCTCGATGGCGTAGAATTCCGAATACGTTTCCTGCTTCGAAAGACTGACGCCCGTGATCACCTCGTGGCGGCGGCCGAAGGCGTCGAAATGCCCGGTGAGGTTGGCATTGACGATGTCGCTGCTGGATTCGGCATCGCTGCGGTAGGGCCAGCCGTAGAGGCCGGTGTAGTCGTCATTGAGCGCGCCGGTGAACGTGTAGGCGTAGAAGAGTTTGACGGCTTCGTCACCGGTGCGGTGGTTGTAGGTGAGCTTGGCTTCCCAGTCGTCGGAGAAGGTGTGTGCATATTCGACGAAGGCGTTCGCCGAGCGCAGTTCCCACCGGGTCCAGTCCTGGGAGGTCGAGGCGGACGAGTCGAACTCGGCCTGGGTGCCGTCGGCCAGCATGAGGGTCAGCGAGCCCCACATGGGCGAGCGCTGCAGGGACTCGGAGTAGGTGAACCCAGCGGTGAGTGCGCCGGCCGAACCGACCTGACCTTCGACCACGCCGTAGAGCGTGGTGCGGCGATTCTGCAGCGCTCGCAGGTAGGAATCCGCGTCCTCGTGGGCGATCACCATGCGGGCGGCCCAGGAGCCGGAGTCCGTGAGGACTTTGTTATAGTCGAAGGAGGCGCGCATGAGATTGTTCGAGCCGGCGCGGGCGACGATCTCGCCGCCGTCGTGGTTGGTCGGGCGCTTGCGAACGTAGTTGATCGTCCCGGACGCGTTGCCCACACCCGTGAGGAGTCCGTTGGCGCCGCGGATCAGCTCGATGCGGTCGAACAGGGTGGTGTCTTCCTGGCCGACGACCAGGCCCCAGTCGTTGGTCATACCCAACCCGTCCACCTGGGTCAGCATGATGTCGAAGCCGCGCGCGCTGTAGGACGTGCGGTTGGTTTCCCACTCATCGACGGTGAGACCGGTGCCCAGGCGCAGCGCGTCGTTGGTGCCGGTGGTGGCAAAGTCGCGCATGGCATACTGGTCGATCGTGCTGATGGACTGGGGCGTATCCTTGATCGTCAGCGGCAGATTCGTCGCGCCCGAGGACGTGCGAGATTCGCGCTTGGCGGTGACGGTGAACTTTTCGAGTTCGACAGCCTCCGAGTCGGATGAGGCTGTCTGCGCCGCGAGCGGAACGGTGAGGAACTGGAGCGCGAGGGGCGCGGCCAGCAGGAGATAAGTCTGACGTGTCTTCATGGTATGTCGGTAAGTTGGAGGCTCAGGCGGCGTCTGCCGCGGGCTCGTTCGTCTCGGCCGCGGCGGTTTCGGTCGCGCCGGTCACGAGCACGCTCACGCGCGCGTCCGGGCAAAAGCACGCAACCCGGCAGGCGAGGCACCAGGCCTGGTGCGGCTCGATCACGACCTCGGCGGGAAGCACGAGCGTGATGACCGGGATGGTGGCGTTGGCTCGAGCGGTCAGCACGACCGCGACGGGCTGGCCAAGATCGCGCGCGCAGGTCTGCACGATGTTGGAGAGGATCGGCGCCAAGCGCTTGGAGGCGTGGATCTCGCAACGAAGCTCAGGAAAGGCGGAGGTGGCGCGGGGGATCGTTTTCATCGTTCTTGGGACTCAGTCTCAACGTGTCTTGGGTTTGTCACACATCTCGTCCAATCGAGCGTGTGCTCAGTTCGCGGGTACATCCACCGCAACGGTGGACGGCGCCGGCACGCGGCGCTTCGCGAAGAACCGGCGCCACGACAGGGCGAAGCCGGTGTAGACCAGGAACAGCGCGCCGAGGCAGGCGAGCCCAGCGACGAGTTGCCCACCCCACCCCAGCGCCTGGCCGGTGTGGAGAAATCGCGTCCAGGAGCGGACCTGACGCGCGGTGGAGAGGTCCGCGAAGCCCTCGCTTCGGAGCACGTTTCCGGTAAATGGATTCAGGGTGAGCGTGGTCGTGGCCGTCCGCGGCCAGGAGCCGGCCTCGCGCACAGTGACGGTGAGCGGCTGGGGGCCGGGGCTGGCGGCCTGCTGAGTTCGAGGGGCGGAGTTCTCGGAGGGCGCGGGCGCCTGAACCGCTGACTGCGGCGGGCGCTGGCCGCGGCCGCTAC
>JACSRI010000212.1 GCA_014879845.1 Opitutaceae bacterium | reverse complement strand
CACCTTGCCGCGGAAGATCCAGTAGATGCTCGCGGTGTAGGCGAGCACGACGGGCACGCCGATGAGGGCAATCGTGAGCATCACCTCGAGGGTTTTTTTCGACGACGAGGCGTTGTAGGCGGTGAGGCTGTGCTCGGCGAACGGTTCGCTGAAGACGAGATTGGGAAACATGCCGACGCCGAAGATCGCCATCAGCCCCGCCATCGCGCCGCACGACGAGAGGAAGGCGAAAAACTCCTGCCCGCGGTTCACCTCGCGCGGGATGTTGGCGATGAGCAGCACCACCGGGATGACGATGGCGAAAAACCACGGCTCGCGCCGGAACGCCTCGGTGATGTGCGGCACGTAGAGCAGGGTCGCGAGCGTCGCGATGACGTAGCAGAGGATGAAGGTGATGATGAGCGGGTTGATCCATGCGCGCACGCGGGCCTGGATCTCGCCCTCGGTCTTGAGCTCGAGGTAGATCGCGCCATGCATGGCGAAGAGCGCGACCGTGGTCACCCCCATGAGCAGCGCGTAGGGATGCAGCATGCCGAGGAAGGTCCCGGCGAACTCGCCGTCCGCGCCGATCGGCACGCCCCAGGCGATGTTACCCATCGCCACGCCGATGAGCAGGCTCGAGAAGAGGCTGCCACCGGCGAACCCGAGGTCCCAGAAACGCCGCCAACGCGGCGAAGGATGCTTGCTGCGAAACTCGATCGCCACCGCGCGAAAGATCAACGCGCACAGCAGCGCCATGAACGGGATGTAGAAGCCCGAGAACACCGTCGCATACACGTCGGGAAACGCCGCAAAGAGCGCGCCGCCGCCGGTGACGAGCCACACCTCGTTGCCGTCCCAGACGGGGCCGATGGCGTTGAGGAAGATGCGGCGGTCCTCGTCGCGCTTCGCCACGAGCAGGTGGAGCACGCCCACGCCGAGGTCGAAGCCGTCGAGGATCACGTATCCAGTGAATAGAACACCCACGATGATGAACCACGTGGCGTGGAGGTCGAGGCCGCCGAAACTCACAGGGCACCTCCTTCGCGCCCGGCAGGCGCGGTCGCCGCGGTCTTGAAGCCGAGGGCGAGCTTGCCCGTGGGCTGCAGGTCGGCGTCGTCCGGGCCGTGCTGGATCTTGTCATTGAGCAGGAAGACGAACACCGCGAAGAGCAGCAGGTAGACCAGCGTGAACATGATGAGCGAGGCGAGCACGTGGTTGGCCGTGACGACCTTCGAGAGCGCCTCCGAGGTGCGAAGGAGTTTCCACACGATCCACGGCTGCCGCCCGACCTCCGCGGCCCACCAGCCCGCCTGGTTGGCGATCTGCGGGCCGAGCACGGAGAGCGTCAGGCTCCAGAGCAGCAGGCGCGACTCCGCGAGGTTTCCGCGCCAGAGCGCAAACGCCGCCCACGCCGCAAGCCCGATGAGCGCGAATCCGACCGCGACCATGATGTGGAAGAAATGAAACGTCATGTTCAGCGGCGGTCGCTCGTCCTTAGGGATGTCCTTCAGGCCCGTCACGGGCGCGCCCGGGTCGCCGTAGGTCAGCCAACTGAGCATGCCGGGGATGGCGGGGCCGTGCGTGGTCTCGTTCTCCGCGTCGACCCAGCCGAAGAGGTGCAGCGGCGCGTTCGGCCCGGTTTCCCAGTGACCTTCCATCGCGGCCAGTTTCGACGGCTGGTTTTTCGCCACGCCGACCGCGCTGGTGTGGCCGGTCACGAGCGTGAGACCCGAGGCGAGGAGCGAGACGATCACACCGAGTCTCACCGAGGCCTGGGCAAACTCCGCGTGCTTCCGGCGCAGGAGGTAGAACGCGCCCACGCTGACCATGAGCCATGCGCCGGCCTGCCAGCAGCCGACGATGGTGTGCGCGAGCCGGTCCATCGAAGACGGATTGAAGACCATGGCCCAGAAATCCGTGATCTCCGCCCGCGCCTCCATTCCTTCGCCCACGATGTGATAGCCCGCCGGAGTCTGCATCCAGGAGTTGGCGACGATGATCCAGATGGCCGAGAAGTGCGCGCCCAGCGCCACCATGCAGGTCGCGAAGAAGTGCATCTTGGGACCGACCTTGTCCCAGCCGAAGAGCAGGATGGCGAGGAACCCGGACTCGAGGAAGAAGGCAAAAATGCCCTCCGCCGCGAGCGCGCTGCCAAAGACGTCGCCGACGTAGCGCGAGTAGGTCGCCCAGTTCGTGCCGAACTCGAACTCGAGCACGATGCCCGTGGCCACGCCGATGGCGAAGGTCAGCGCGAAGACCCGCGTCCAGAACCGCGCCATCTGATGATAGAGCGGGTTCTTCGTCCAGAGCCACGTTGCCTCAATGACGACGAGGAGCAGCCCGAGCCCGATGCTCAATGGCGGATAGATGTAGTGAAACGCAGTCGTGAACGCAAACTGCAGGCGGGCGAGGATCTCGACGTCCATGGCGGGAAAGGAGGTCGCAACAGTGGCTCGCGCCGGCCGGGGAGCGAGCCGCGGGAAAAAACGACCTCCGGGTTATCGCGTCGGCTGATGGCCTTGATCAGGCACCGTTGTGCGCCGAGGCGCCGGCCCTGCCGTCGAACGCCGTTCGGCCTCCGCGTTCAGGTTCAGAGCAGCGTGATCGTCTCCGCCTCGGGTCCGAGCGCGCGACGCACGTCGGAGTCGAGCGCGACGAGTGAGACCCAGAGGTCGGCCACGAACGCGGCGAGGCCGCCGAGCATGAGCACGACGCTGACGAGAAACACCGCGAAGATCCCGGCCGCCAGTTGGAGTTCGGTCAGCGCGCTCAGGAAGATGAGGGTGATGAGCAGGCCCGAGACAAACATGCTGCTCACGATCAGCGTCATGGCCAGGCGCATGAGCTTGGCCCGGCGGAACATGACCTTGAGCTGGGTCACGAGGTGGCCGCGCTCGTCGTCGTTCGCCTGCCGCGCCAGGCCCGCGAGCAGGCGCGTGCGATCGACGATCCGGCCCATGCGGTTGGTCATGGAGATGACCAGCGCGCCGAGGCCGGAGATCAGGATGACCGGTGTGATCGAGAGCTGGATGAGCTCGAGCGGACCGCCCGCGGAGAGTTCCATGCGACCGAGCCAATCACGCGGGCCACGGTCCTGCAATCCCGCTGCAGCGCCGCACGCACATCCGTTCCCGCTGCCGTCGCAGCAGGGGATGGGGTTCACACGTCTGCTGCGTGTCCGTGGGCTAGCGGTTGAGCACGACCACGGCGTGGTCGTTGTTCGATGAGTCAAACGCCAGGAGCGAGTGCTTCTCGTCCTCGGCGGCGGTGGCGTAGAGGTGGTGGATGTCGATCGATTCGGCGGCGAGCTTCTCGGTCACGCTGCGCAGCATGCCGGGCTTGTTCAGCACCTCCACGATCACGCATTCGGACTCGCGCGGCGCATAGTGCTTGGCGCGCAGCGCGTCGCCGATGCGCAGGTTGTCCTCGGTCACGAAACGCATGGTTGCCGTGCGACCTTCGACCTCTCCGTTCACGGCCAGTGCGTTGATGCCCTTTTCGGCAATGACCTTGGAGATCTGGTTGATGACCCCGATCTCGTTGGTCACGCGGACGACGATTTCCTTGCCCAGTCTGGCTTTCAACATGGGGCCTCCCTGGTGGCGAGAATCTAGGCCCGGAGTCGAACGTTTGCCAGCCGGTGCGCGGAGATTTTCTCATGTTCCGCGATCGTTTGCAGCAGCCGGCAGAGATTGTGCTCACGTCAGCACTTGACGCTGGCGTCGTGCCGCCGGACCTACAGTCTGCGCGGCATTCCCCAGAGTCGCAGGCCCGCGCGGTCGCGCAGGCCCCGCGAGACATGTCCCTGCTGTTCGAACAACCCACGGCGCCGCGACCGAACCGGCGCACGGAGCCATCCATCCACTGCCATGATGTCATCGATCCCATCCACGCGGGCCGGGAACCGGCGCCGCTTTTCGCCACGTATCGGTCTGGTCGCTCTCACCTCCCTGCTGCTTTGCGCCGCACCCGGGCGGCTTGCCGCCCGGCCGGTGCCGGACAACCTCGGCGGCGGCCTCGCGCGCCTCGCGGGCCGCCCGACCTCGGTCGGCCCGTCGGCCGCGCGCTCGCTGGCACCAGGCCAGATCGCCGCAGCCGGTGCGGCCGAGACCGGCGTGCCGCAGATCAATGACCAGGCCGTGATGATCCTCGACGCCGAGGGCCGCGTCCTCGTCAAGGTCTCCCTCGACGGCGAACGGGCGCTCAAGGACGTCGCCGCCGAACTCGCCGGCCTCCCGGGCGCGCGCGTCACCGCGGTGGATGCCGCCTACCGCGCCGGTGTGATCGAGGCCTACGTGCCCGCGGAGGCACTTGTCTCCGCGGCGACCCTGCGTGGTGTGCTCGCCGTCGTCCCGGCCAGTCCGGTGGTCTTCGACGTCGGGGCGGCCACGTCGCAGGGTGTGGTCCAGCACCGGGTCGACCGGCTGGCGAAGGGTGTCGACGGGTCGGGCATCACGGTGGGTGTGCTCTCCGACAGCTACAACACCAGTGACGATGCGATCCGCGCCGAGGACGATATCCTCAGCGGCGATCTGCCCGGCGCGGGCAATCCCCTGGGCAACACCGCCCCGGTCGAGGTGCTGCAGGACTTCCCGAACGGCTCCGACGAGGGGCGCGCGATGCTGCAAATCGTGCATGACCTCGCGCCGAAGGCACGGCTGGGATTCGCCACCGCCAACGGCGGCGAGGTCAGCTTCGCCAATAACATCCGCTCGCTCGCGGGCCTGCCGACGGGCACCAACAGCCGCGAGGGTTTCCGCGCGGATGTCATCGTCGACGATGTCATCTACCTGGCCGAGCCGATGTTCCAGGACGGCATCGTCGCCCGGGCGGTGGACGACGTCGCGGCCGCGGGCGTGGCCTACTTTTCCTCGGCCGGGAATCGACCGGCTACGCAGGGTTACGATGCGTCCTTCCGTCCCGTCGCAGCGGATGACGCCACGCTCGCGGGATCCGGCCTGGATTTCTCCGCGGTCAACCCGGCGCTGTATGCGGGCGGTTTCCACAACTTCGCCGGCTCCGGCGGGCTCGACATCGCGCAGACCGTCGCGCTGAGCGGATCCAGCACGCTCGTCTTCCAGTGGAACGAGCCCTTCGATCCGGTGCCGCCGACCGTGATCCAGAATCTCGGGTACGGCTTCGGCTCCATCAGCGTGGACGAGCCGTATGTGTTTCTGCCGTTCGAGGGTGAGGCTGGCATGACCGTGCGCATCTACGCCGATGGCGACGACTACTACGGCACGCCGAACCCCGACGTGATGATCTACCTGCTCGATGCGAACTTCGAGGTCGTGGCCTTCCGCGACGCCACGACCAACCCCGAGACGCTCTACGCCGAGCTGGGCGCGACGGGCACCTATTACGCGGTGATCGCCGGTTACGACGACGCCGTCGGCGACATCTACTGCCAGGTCGACGAGGTCGAGATTCCGGAGATCGTGTTGACCGACTTCAATGTGCTGCTCTTCACCGCCGACGGCGCCTACCTCGGGGCGCTGGCGGAGGAGAACCGCATCACCAACCGCCCGATCGAGCTCGGCGGCTTGAACGTGGGCAACGCGACCGTGCCCATCCAGGTCGTGATCGCACGGGCCAACGTGCCCGAGGCCACGAGCCGCCGGATGCGCTCCGCCGATCACCTTCGCTGCGTCTGGTTCGGCAGCGGCGTGCCCCAGGAGTATTTCAGCTACCTGGACAGCGTGACCTACGGCCACAGCGCGGCGCGCGGATCCAACAGCGTCGCTGCCTACGCGTTCTACCCGCCGTTCATCCCGGAGTCGTTCACGTCGCCGGGCCATGCGACCATCTACTTCGACCAGGACAACCGCCGCCTGCGTCGTCCGGAGATCCGGCTCAAGCCCGACATCGCTGCCATGGATGGCGCGAACAACACCTTCTTCGGCGGTGGTGACTCGTCCCAGGATCCGGATACACTGCCGAACTTCTTCGGCACGAGCGCCGCGGCGCCGCACGCGGCGGCGATCGGCGCGCTCATGCTCCAGGTCGCGGGCGGTCCCGGGTCGCTCAAGCCCGATCGCGTGGCGGACCTGCTCAAGCAGAGCACCTTCCCGCACGACCTCGACCCGCACTTCGCCTTCGGGCTCGCCCGCACGCGTCGCGGCGGCCTGATCGGCGTGAGCGCCACGGCCGACGCCAACAGCATCAGCCAGTTCGATCCTCAGGTGTTCGCCGTCGCCAACTACGGCTTCGGCGCGCTCGCTCGGATCGAGTTCGACCTTTCCGGCGGCAATCCGACGGAGACGCCGCGTGGCATGGTCTTCGACGAACGTTCCGGCGGTCCGGGCCAGCCGTTCATCCTTGGCTCCCTCGACGGCCTGGAGCCGGGCGACGTCACACCGGTGTTGTCCGGCCCCGCGGATGCGCCGGGTGTCGCCGGGCAGTGGAAGAAACTCACCCTGAACTTCACGCCCGGCTCGTTCACCTGGTGCGACTCGATCGGCTTCGGCATCGACCGCGACGAGGCCGATGCCTACGGCCCGTCCGGCGCCGTCTCCGGCAACTCGGCCGACCTGCTCGGTGGCGGTGTGCTCATCCCGCAGGGCACGCTGACCGGCGGCGGCGCGGCATTCAGCGGCGCGCTGGAAAACGGCGAGACGTTCTCGGGGCGGTTCATCAACCTGATCGGCTCCGGCTACTCCCGCCTCGACGGCTACGGGTTCGTCAACGCCGAGGAAGCCGTGCGCCTCGCCCAGAAGCGGCGCCCCGGCCGGCGCTGAGCCCAGCCCGACGCATCGGGTTTACAGAGACGGGAGCCCCGGCGGCTCCCGTCTTTTTTTGTGGCTGGGCGAAGGGGGCGGGCCGGGGGACGGTGTTGTGTTCGAGCCGGCACGTCGCCAGTTGCGGCGCGTCACGATTTGGCCATGCTCGATCCATGCCCCGCTCATCGCGCTCCCTGACTGATACGATATGTGTCGCGTCGATCACGCTGCTGCTCGGCTTCGCCGGAGGCGGTTGCGCCACGACCACGGCGGTCAAGATCGACGCCGCCGCCAATGCCTCCGCCGCGGACGGCTACGCCTACGCCATCTCGACCCGGGATCCGGGCAAGTCCAGCGACGCGCGCCACAACGAGGTCATCGGCTACGTGCACACCGCGCTCAACTCCCGCGGGATGTACGAGGCGCCCGATCCCGCCAAGGCCGACGTGATCATCGAGGTCGACTACGGTGAGCATCCGCCCCAGACGAAGGTCACCACCGTCTCACAGCCCGTCATGGTCAATCCGACCTCCACGATGGGCGGCTACCCGGGCTCGTCGTATCCAGGATCCAGTTATCCGGGTTCGAACATCGACCCGTTGACCGGCCTGCCGCGCTCATCGGTCGTCATGGTGCCCACGCAGCGCGTCACCTACACGACGGAGAAATACATCCGCATCCGCGCCAATGAGAATCCCAAGCTCAAGCGCCGCGGCGACCCGCCCCCGCAGCAGGTCTGGGCGGTCGAGGCCACGCTCGAGGATGAGACCACCGATTTCGAGGCGGCGCTTCCGGCCATGATCGACGCCGCGATCGAGTACATCGGCCAGAATACCGCGGGCCAGGTGACGGTCCGGGTGCAGGTCCCGTCGAGCTGAGCGCATCCCGTGTTTGACACCGGTTTTGCGCCGGGGGCGTAACCTGGGCGGTCGGACTGCATCTGGACGGTCGATGCAGGTGGGGTCACGGACTGATTCCTGCGTCGACGCGCGCCCATGCATCTCACGCTTCCGCTGATCCTAGTCGCTCTCGTTCTGGCCGCGGCCCGCCCGCTCGCTGCCGCGCACACCGGCCCGGTCCCGGCGCCGGCCGACGGGTTTGGCGCGCCCGGTCCGTATGCAGTCGAAACACGCTCGTTCCCGAGCCCGGGATTTGCGGGGCAGGAAGTGACGGTCTTTGCGCCGGCGGGTCTAGCCGGCCCGCGGCCCACGTGGTTTTTCTGCCATGGTTTCGGCGGGTACCAGGTGGTCTTCTACGCGCCGCTGCTGCGCCATCTCGCTAGCCACGGTTGGTGCGCGGTCTTCTCGCCGTACCCGATCACGGGCAGCGTCGAGGAGCACTACGACGACCTGCTCTCGGGCTTCGTGGCGGCGGTGACGCGGTATCCGGATCTCATCGACACGCGGCGTGTCGGCTTCGCCGGGCACTCCTTCGGCGGCGGGGCGGCTCCCGGGCTGCTCCTGCAGACGTATCGCGAACTCGGCTGGGGCATCGACGCGCGCTGCCTCATGCCGCTCGCGCCGTGGTACAGCTATCGGCTCACCGACGCCGACCTCGCCGCCTACCCGGCGGGCACGCAGGTGGTCATGCAAGTCTACGAGGATGACATCATGAACGATCACCGCATGGCCATCGACGTCTTTCGCCGCCTTGGCCTTCCGGCTGCGGACAAGGACTTCATCATGCTCGTGTCGGACGAGATCGCGGGCTACGGCTACAACACCGGGCACAATGTCCCGGGTCGCGGCGCCGAGGACGCGATCTTCGAGCGCGGCCTGCTGCGCGTCATCGCGGCGCTCTCCGCCTCGTGCTTTGCGGGCGATCCGGCTGGTCGCGCCATCGCCCTCGGCGGCGGCACGCCCGACCAGGTCGACATGGGCACGGACGCGAGTGGCCGTGCCCTGCGTCCCATGGTGGTGAGCGACGATCCCGTGCCTCGGTTTCCGCTGGGCCGGTTCGAGTTTCCCTTCTCCGGGATGCTCAACCCGCGGGCCGGCTCTCCGCCGCCGGAGGCCCCGGCCGGGCCGGCACACCTCGTCAATCTCTCCGTGCGCGCCTATTCGGAAACCGGTGGCCGGGTGCTCGTGGCCGGCGCCGCGCTGGAGGGCACCCGGCCGAAAGGACTACTCGTGCGCGCCGCGGGACCCGCACTTGTGCCGTATCAGGTATCTGGAGCCATGACCGATCCGAGGCTGGAACTCTATCGCGGCCCGAGGTTCGACCTCGGGAACGACACCTGGGGCGCCGCCTTCAACCTGGATGCCATCATCGCAGCCACGCGGGAGACCTTCGCGTTCTCCTTCCCGGCCGGCAGTGCCGATGCCGCGCTCTGCGTCTCCTTCGCCCCGGGTACCCTGACCGCACACGTCGTGCCGGCCGCGGGTGCGCCGGGCGTGGCGCTGGTCGAGCTGTATGATGCGGATCTCGATTCCGGGGCGCGACTCGTCAACCTCTCCGGCCGTGCGTATGTGAGCGCCGGCGACAGTCTGCTCGTGGCGGGTTTCTCCATCCGGGGGAGCGGCACGGTGCGGCTCCTGATCCGCGCGGTGGGGCCGTCGCTGGCACGGTTCGAGGTGCCTGATCTGCTGCCAGACCCGCGCCTCGTGGTGCAGCCCCTCGGTGGACAAACGATCGCGGAGAACGACGACTGGGGGAATCAGGGCGATCCCGTGGCGATCACCACTGCCGCCTCCGCGGTGAGCGCGTTCTCACTGCCGACCGGCAGCAAGGACGCATGCCTGCTCGTCGATCTGCCGGCGGGAAGCTACACCGCGCACGCGACCGACACCGCCGGACGTTCGGGCAACGTCCTCGTCGAGGTCTACGCGGTGCCCTGAGTGCGCGTCGGGTGTTTTTCCAGGTAACGCGCCGCGTAGGAGCACACAGGGTCGATCGCGAGTCGTTCGGCTTGGGCGAACGAGATCGCGGCCTTCATCAGCGCCTCGGCCAGGCCGCGGCCACGCAATGTCGTCGGCACGAAGGTGTGCGTGATCGCCAGGGTGGTGCCGGCGCGGGCGTACTCCATCACGGCGAGCGCGCCATCGACGGCGACCTCGAAGCGGCTCTCGGCCGCGTTGTGGGTGACGGGGAGGGAAGGTGTTGTGCTCATCATGTGGGTACGTCGGGACATTCAGGGAGCGGGCAATTGGGGCGGTTCGTCGGCGCGGCGGATCGGCTGGCCGGCTTCGACCCAGGCGCCCAGGCCGCCGGCATTGGCGACGCGGAAGCCCTCGGCGGCGAGGACCTGCGCGGCCTGGCCCGAACGGTTGCCCGACCGGCAGTAGAGGATGAGTTCGCGATCCCTGTGCGCCTCGAGAAACGGCGCCCATTGCGCGCGCGGGCCGCGCAGGTCGCTGAGCGCGAGCATATGGGCGGTCGCGACCACGCCCGTGTCGCGCCACTCGGCCGCCTCGCGCACGTCGACGAGCACGGCGGTGCCGGCGCGCACGCGCTCGGCCGCTTCGGCCGGTGTGAGCGACGGCACGGCCGCGGAACGGGAACAGGACGTGCCCATTGCGGCGAGGCAGAGGAACGCGACCACACGGAGGAGGACAGGCAGGCGCATGCGGGCACGTAAGCACACCCCGGGGAAATGCCAACGTCCTTGCCCGGAAAATCGGCCCGCGCCGTGTAAGGTCGGGCCACCGGCGGGATATCACCCCGTGACATGAACACAAAAAGCATCCTCATGATCTCGGCATTGATGGTCGCCATGACCTCCGCTCCGGCTTGGGCCGGAGGCAAGGGAGGCGGCGGCCGTGGTTCGGGCAGCGGCGTCTGCCCGATTGGCAATGTCCCCGGCAGCGGCCTGTGTGGCGGATCGGGCGCCTGCGACGGGACGCAACAGCGTCTGCGCCTGCGCGATGGCTCGTGCGTCGCGCCGTCCGGGGCTCCCGCGACCGCCCAGGGCAATCCCGCCGCGACCGGCACGCCGCGGCGCGATGGTTCGGGCAAATCCACGGCACCGGGCCAAGGTGCGAAGGACGGCACGGGCAACCAACCACGCCATCCGACGACCCCCTCGACGCAGGGCTGAACTCCGCGCGTGCGGCGCTGGCGCGACGGGGCCGCCCGAGGGGGCTCGCCTTCGCCGCGCCGTGTTCTTTGCATGACGACGGTGGCCACGATTGACGCTACGGTGACGACGCCTGCTGGCGCGAGTCTCGCGCGAGTGTGGCGGTGGTGCGTCGTGCTGTTCTCGGGCGCGCTCGGTTCCGAGGCGAGCGCTGCTGCGGTCGACGACAGCGATCTCGCCGACCGCCAGTGCATGGAGCGTCTGGCCCGGGGCGATACGCATGCGCTGCGTCCGATCTTTGATCGATGGAAACTGCCGCTGCTCTCGTATCTCTATCGTGCGCTCGGCTCGCGCGCCGATGCGGAGGATCTCGCCCTCCAGGTCTTCGAGCGGGTGTACCGGGCGGCGCCGCGATTTCGTGCGGAGGCGCGTTTCTCGACCTGGCTCTTCGCCATCGCGCGCGGCGAGTTGCTCCACGAGTTGCGGCGCCGCCGCAGGAAGCCCCTCGAGCCGGTCGCGCCGGACGAACTGGTCGAGACCGGCGCCGCCGCGGATCACACCGCCGAGATCGAGGAGCACCTGCTCGCCGCGCTCCAGCAGCTCTCCGAGCGCGAGCGCAGCGCCATCCTGCTCGCCGCCGCCGGCGACCTCGACCATGCCGGCATCGCCACCGCGCTCGGTGTATCGGTCAACAACCTCAACGTCATCCTGCATCGCGCGCGCCGGACGCTGCGCGGCCTTTTCCAGAAAGTCCGACCATGAAACGCCCAGTCCACGATACCCACGGCCCTGCCGATCCCGAGCCTTGGCTCGCCCGGGGTCTGCGCGGCACCACGCCGGAGTTCGAGGCGCGCTTTGACGACCTGCGCCGACGCCTCGCCCAGGAGCCGGCGCGGCGGACGATCGCTGCGACCCTGGCCTCAGCGCTGCGCATGCGTGCGGCGTGGCTCGGCGTGGCGACGGCCGCGGCGGTCCTCGCGCTCGCCTTCGTCGTGACGCGGACGCGCACGCCGCGCGGCGTCGTTCCCGACGGAGCCGAGGAACAGTGGTATGCCGAGACCGTCGCCCTCGACGAATCATTGCGCGGTGCGCTCGTGCTCGCCGATGGCGAGGCGCGCGAGGTCGTTTCGCTCATGTCCGTGGAAACACCCGGAGGTGATTCATGAAATCGATGCTGATCGTGGGATGGTGGCTCGGGGCCGCGCTCGTCGTGCTGCCGACGTCAGTTCGGGCCCAGGGCGGACCGCCACCGTGGGCCGGCCAGGGAGGCGGTCCGCATGCGAGTCGCGACGCCGGGGCCGGGGACGACGAATTTGCCGCGCTCGAACGGTTCCTCGCGATGAGCGACGCCGAACTGGATGAGATGCAGCAGGCGATCGCGCGCGTGCGTGCGATGACACCGGAGCAGCGCGCCCAGTTGCGGGCGCAGATTGCGGCATTTCACCAGCTGCCGGCCGAGCGCCGCGACGAGATCCGGGGGGGCTGGGGGTGGCACGATGCGCGTGATCGCGACGACTGGCGCACGATGATGCATGCGAAGCCTCCCGAGGAGCGCGCCGCGGTGCAGGCCGAGTTGCAGGCGCTGCCGGCCGACCAGCGTCTGGCCCGCAAGCGTGCCCTGCTCGAGGCGTGGCGCCAGGCCGATGCCGGGAAAACGGATACCCAGGCGAAGCCGTCGCCCTAGGCGGTCTGCTTCCGGCGGCGCGAGCGCGGTCGCTCGGCCTCGGCCGGCCGCAGGATGCGCAGCGCCTGGCCGTGCACGAGCGCGGCGGCCACCTTCATGCGCGCGCGGCGCACGATACGGTCAAACGTCTGGCGCGAGACCCCCATCTTCGCGGCCGCGTCGCCATGGTAGAGATCGTCGACGTCGGCCAGGCGGAGCGCCTCGATCTCGTCGGCCGCGACTTCGACCTCGTCGAGATCGTAGAGCGGGATCCCCGCGGGCTTGAAGTAGTCGGCCGGTGGACGATGGGCGATGCGGCGGGGACAGAGTGGTCGTGGCATGGCGGGGGAAAAGGATCTTGAAGGGGATCGTTATGAGCATAAGCTCATAACGGTGGAGACGGCAATCCCGACATGCACGAAAAACGGACGCTGGATCGATGTCAGGCCGGCGTCGTGCCTGGGCGTCTCCGCATTCAGCCATGATCATCGCGATCCCGCTCACCCATGATGAGACATTTTCCGCCCATTTCGGCGGTTCGGCCATAGCGGCCATTTTCGAGGTAGACCTCGAGAAGCACGTCGTCGTGACGTCCGGCACGTTCCGGCCGCCGGGCCTGTCACCGTGTGCGTGGGGCCCGTGGCTGCGCGACCTTGGCGTGACGCGTCTGCTCGTCGGAGGCATGGGCGCGGGTGCGCGCGAGCAGATGGGGGCCTGCGGCATCGACGTGGTGGTGGGCGTCACTGCGGGAGAGGCCGACATGATCGTTCGCTCCTGGCTCCGCGGCACGCTGCACGTGGGCGCCAATGCCTGCGGAGATGGGGCCGGGCCGCATGATCACGCGCACGACCATGCGCACGAACAGGGAGGCTCGTGTGGCTGCCGACACTGAGCGGACGGCCGATGCGCCACCTCGCGCCGCCGGTGGACTGACGCGGCGTCTCTCCGGCTCGACCCATCCGAGCGGCCTCGGCGTCGACTTCACCGTCGAGTCCGACGGCGCGGTGCGCGGCACGTGGCGTCCGCTGGATAGGTTCGAGAGCTACGTCGGCGTGCTGCACGGCGGCGTCACCGCGACACTGCTCGACAGCGCGATGAACCATGTGCTCACGGTGCGCGGGATCATCGCCCTGACCGGCGAACTCAACGTCCGCTTTCGCCGGGTCGTGCGCACGGACGCACCAGTCGAGGTACGGGCGTGGCTGGAGCGGGCGCATGGCGCGCTCATGCATCTGGCCGCGGAGCTGTGCCAGGATGGTGTCCGCTGCGCCCGCGGCACGGCGCGTTTCATGCGCGTGTCCGACACCGCGCGTCCGGCGGACGGAGCGTGAAGCGCCGATGATCACCATCACGACCCTTGTGGAAAACACCGCGCGCGGCGCGGGCATCCTCGGCGAGCACGGACTGGCCTGGTGGATCGAGACGCCGACGCACCGCGTGCTTTTCGACACCGGCCAGGGACTCGCCCTGGAACGCAACGCCGCGCGTCTTGGCGCCGACCTCGCACGGGCCGACGCGATCGTGCTCAGCCACGGGCACTTCGACCACGTGGGTGGCCTGGAGGCGGCGTTGCTTCGGGCGCCGCGTGCGCCGCTGCACGTTCATCCGCGTGTGTGCGAGCCGAAGTTTTCCGGCTCGGGCCCGGCGGCACGTCGCATCAGCACGCCGTTCGTGGAGGAGCAGCGCTTCCGGCAGGATGAGCGCGTGGTCATCGCTGCGACCGAGCCAAGCGAGATCGTTCCGGGCCTCTGGTGCACGGGCGAGATTCCGCGCACGAACGATTTCGAGGATACGGGCGGCCCGTTCTTTCTCGATCGCGAACTCACGCGGCCCGACCCGCTCCTCGACGATCAGGCGCTGTTCGTGCCCACGCGCGAGGGGCTTGTCGTGGTGCTGGGCTGTGCCCACGCTGGGTTGGTTAACACGCTGGAGCACATCATCCGCGTGTCCGGCCGTGAGCGCATCCACGCGGTCCTCGGCGGCATGCATCTGGAGCGCGCCTCGGCCCGGCGCATGGACGCGACGGTGGCGACACTGCGGCGCCTCGGGGTGCGATGCCTGGGTGGCGGGCATTGCACGGGCGGTGCGGCGTTACGCCGCTTCTGGAGCGAGTTTCCGGTGGCCTGCGCCGAACTGCACGCGGGCGCTCGCTGGAGCTTCGAGGAGATCTAGATGAGCCTGACGCGGATCGACGCGGCGATGGAGCTGTTCCGACGCGACTTCAATTGCGCGCAGGCCGTGGCCGTCGCGTTCGCCGACGTCTTTCCAGGCGGCGCGGAGGAGGCGGTGCGGCTCGCGTGCGGTTTCGGCGGCGGGTTGGGGCGAGCGCAGGAGACCTGCGGCGCGGTGGCCGGCGGCGTGCTCGTGCTCGGAGCGCGACATGGTCGCGGGCTTGATGACCCGAAATCTCGCACCGAGGAGACCTACGCCTGTGTGCGCTGCCTGCTGTCGAGCTTCGTCGGGCATCATGGCAGCTGCCGCTGCCGCGACCTGCTCGACGGCTGCGACATCAACACCGAGGTCGGCCAGCTCGCGTATCGCGCGGCCGGTTACCGCGCCGGCCGCTGCGAGGAGTTCATCCGCGAGGTCGTCGCGGCGGTTGAAGCGATGGAGGTGGGCTGAGCGTCGTGGCTCAGCAGCCTTCCTTTTTCTTCTTCTTCACCGCGGCCGGAGCGGCACCATCGCCCGCCGGGGGCGGAGGTGGTGCGAGCTTGGGCGTCTCGGTCGGCGTGCCGGTGGCCGGTGCGACACCGGTCTGCGCGGCGCCGCCGAAATGGGCAGCTGTTGCGGCGCGTTTGTCGAAAGCGGCCTTCTGCTCCGGCGTGGCGTCGGCGGCGAGACGCGGGAAGAGGATCGAGTCCTTCCATTCCTCGAGCCCGCCGAAGAGCATGTACGCATTCGAGTACCCGAGCGACTTCAGCAGCAGCCAGGCCTGGGCGGAGTGGATGCTGCCGTCGGAGTAGAACACGATGCGCTCGGTGCGGTCGGCGATGTCGGGCGAGAGCGCGGCGAGCGGGACGTTGATCGCCTCGGGGATGTGGTAGGCGGCGAATTCCGCCGGCTCGCGCACGTCGACGAGCAGGAAATCGTTGCGTCCCTGCACGAGCCAGTCGGCCAGCTGGTCGACGGAGATGTGGTCGGCCTTGGTGCCGGCGTTGAGCGCGAGTTCGCGCGTGTCGACGCGCGCGAAAGGCCCGCGGTAGGGATCCCCGGATACGGCGGCGATCACGCCCAGGCCGACGATGCCGCCGGCGAGCAGGCGCGACGGCGCGAGTGTTTTTGCCGGTGCGAGAAGCGAGTCGGCGTCGGGCTTCTTGCCGCCGAACTTCGTTTCGGCCCACTCGGCGCCGACGAACGCGACGACCGCCATCACGACCACGGCGAAGACGAGCACACCGTAGGGAATCTTGAAAAGCGACGAGAGCGTGATCTGGCCGAGCGCGGACGAGTGCGCGAAGTTTTCCACCATCGGGTAGATCTCTGCGAAACCGATGAGCCCGAAAATCATGCCGAGCACGTAGACGATCCCGTCGATGCGGCCGGTCGCCGCGCTCACGCACGACGTGCCCGGGCAGTATCCGCCGATGACAAAACCCACGCCGAGGATCAGCCCGCCGACGATCTGCGGCCAGAGAAACGTCGGCGTGAGGTAGACGAGCGAAAGGTCGACCACGCCCATGCGCGAGAGCACGTACACACCGGTCATGGCCGTGACGATGGCGGTGAACATCACCTTCAGCACGCGCAGGTCGCGGAAGTAGAACTGCGCCGCGAGCACGCGCGCATTGCCGAACCCGGCGCGCTCGAGCACGAAGCCGAACGCGATGCCGATGCCAAACGCGACGATGAGCGAGATCTCGTCGCCGAACAGGCCGTATTTGAAGAGTGGAGCGGTCATCGAAGGATAGGGACGGAGGGTTGGGTCACAGAGGTCACAGAGGAGGCACAGAGGTCACGGAGGAGGGAACCTTCAGGTTTCGGGCGATTTCCTGATGTGAAGGTCGGTCATCTGGGCGAAAGGCGTATCGCTGGTGAAGTCGGCTCTGTGCTCTCTGTGACGACGGATCGAAGTCAAAGCCACTGGCGGCGGAGGAACCAGGCGAGGGCGTAGGCGCCGCCGAAGACGCACATCATGAAAGCCCAGCTGCCGACGTTGAGGAGCGCGCCGCCGGTCAGGGCCTGGCCGCTGGTGCAGCCGAGCGCGAACTTCGCGCCGATGGCCATGAGCGCGCCGCCGACGAAAGCGAAGGCCAGGCGCGGCCCGTTGGCGATGCGCGGTCCCTTCTCGACGACGAACTTCAGGCGGTTGGCCAGCGCACCGGAGAGGAAACCGCCGACGAAGACGCCGAGCACCTCGAAGACGAGCCAGTCCTTCATCGGGTGCGTGGTGCCGTCGCCGAGGTAGCCGGCGTAGAAGGCATTGCTCTCCGCGTGGGCCGGCGCGACGGCGTGGACGGTCGTGGCCACGGCGGTCGAGAAGGCGCCCGAGGCGCCGAGGCCGCGGCCCATGACGACGAACGAGGTCAACAGCACGAGGCCGAGGGCGAATCCCGCCCAGTACGGGTTCACGTGCGGGCGCGGAGCGTGGGAGGTGTCGGTGGAGTCGGTCATGACAGGAACGGGGCGGAAAAGGATCAATGAGAGGCAACCGTCCAGGCGCTGGCTTGGCCGGCGGCGACGATGACGATGCGGAGGGCGAGACTGCCCCCGATGACGAGAAGGGCCGGCACGACCGTGCTGCGGATGCGATGTTGCGCCTGAAGGAACTGGAGCGTGAGCGGCAGCACGATGCCGCAGCCAACGACCAGCACCCAGAACGCGGCCGCATACGGGCCGGTGAGGATGAGCTCGACCGCGCGCTGGTGCACCTCGGTCGAGCTGAGCAGGCCGACGATGAAGAGACCGAGAAGCAGCAACTCGACGGTGAGGAAACTGTTGTCCGCATGCTCGAGCTTCTGCGTGCCGACGTGGCCGGGCGCGGGCGGACGCAACCAGTTGACCAGGGCGGAGAGCACAGCATCGGAGAAGTCATCGCTGCCGCTGTCCGGCCGGCGCACATGGGCGAGGAGATGGATCGTCGCGGCGCCGGTCGAGAGCCCGGAGAAAAGGAAGAGCGGCCCGAGCAGCGCGCTGTTCCAGAGCGGGCGGGCTGAGAGCGTGCTGAGCAGGATGCCCGTGTAAATGCCGAGCATGACGCCGAGCAGCATGTTGGCGAAGCCGATGGCCTGGACCACGCGCGGGCAGTCATGGAGCGCGCCGGCGCAGCGCGAGCAGAAGGGCAGACGGCGGGCGAGCTTTGGAAATGTCTGCGGCAGTGTGAGCAGCGCGGAGGCGGCGAGCGCGGGATAGACGAGGAGCAGGATCCACGAGCCCCAGGACATCGGCGAGGTGACTTCAAAGGTCAGATACAGCCGCCAGACGTAGAGCTTGTGCTCGAGGTCGAGGAAGAGCGCGCCCATGCCGACGGTCAGCAGCGCGAGGCTGAGGATCGGTGCGGTGACATAGTGTCCGTGGGCGCGGTCCTTGTCCCAGAGCGCGCGGATGATGTGGTAGCCGGAGAGGATCATCAGCCCGGCGACGAGGCCGCCGAGGAAGAGGTAGACGGGAATCTCCCAGCCCCAGGCATGGAAGGCCGGATCGATCATCGGATTCTGGCGATGGATGGTGGTCTCGATCATGGCGCTAGGGAAGGTAGGGGGAGGCCTCTGGCCGAGCCGCGTTTCACGTGATGCGAGCGATGGCGGCTCGGCCAGAGGCCTCGCCCTACCTCGGAGGCGTCGTGCACGGAGATCATGTGAGGTAGTAGATGCAGGGCTTCGTCCCCGCCTCCGGCAGCAGCGCGTGATGCGCACGCGAGGCGAGCAGGCGGCTCACCTCGCTGAGCGGGTCATCGAGGTCGCCGAAATGCATGCAGTGTGTCGGGCAGACCGAGACGCAGGCGGGCAACAGGCCCTGCTCGACGCGATGGATGCAGAACGTGCACTTGTCGACGTAGCCTTCGGGATGGACGAAACGCGCGTCGTAGGGGCAGGCGGCGAGGCAGGCCTTGCAGCCGATGCACTCCTCCTTCGTCACGAGGACGACGCCGCCGCGCTCGTGCACGTGGCTCGCCCCGGTCGGGCAGCAATGAACGCACGGCGGGTTGTCGCAGTGGTTGCAGCGCTCGGTGCGGATCTCCATGCGCAGGGTGGGGAACTCACCCCGCGTCACCTCCGTGATCCAGTCGCGGCAGTAGCCCTCGGGCACGTGGTTCTCCGTCTTGCAGGCGACGACGCAATCCATGCAGCCGACGCAGCGGTGGGTATCGATGACCATTCCGTAGCGCGACATGGGTTAGGCCTCCTGTGGGGCGTCCGCGGGTTCGAGAGTGACGAAGTTCACGCTCATGGCCGTGCCGCCCATGAGCGGGTCGACCTTGTAGCGGGTGATCAGGCCGGCGTCGCTCGCCCCGCGGCCGAGGGCCCGGCGCAGGCCCTTCGCGGTGTGGCCGAATCCGTGCACCAGGTACACGCAGTCGGGCCGGATGCGCTCGGTCGCCTTCACCTGCACGCGGTTGCTGAGCACACCATCCTGGTTGCGCAGGCGCACCCAGTCGCCGTGCTTGAGCCCAAGTCGGCGTGCGGCGACGGCGTTGAGCCAGACGACGTTCTCACGCATCAGGTCGGCCAGGAGCGGATTGGTCTGGGTGCGGCTGAATGAATGCATGGGCGCGCGGCCGTAGAGCAGCCGAAACGAGCCGGCCGGCCCCGGATCCGGCGGCGTGTAGCGCGGGATCGGGTCGAAGCCGTGCTCCTGCAACTGCGTGGAGTAGAACTCGATCTTGCCCGACGGCGTCGGAAACTCCGCCGGCACACCCTCATCGAAAAACACCGGTTGGCGTGCCCCGCGGATCACGCCCTGCTTCTTGAGCTGGGCGAAGTCGAGGCCGGCTCCGGTGACGCGGTTCTCGAGGTATTCCTCGATGTGTTTCCACGGGTAGTAGCGCTCGAGGCCGAGGCGCACGGCCAGTTCGCGGGCGATCCACCAATTCGGCTTCTGGTCGTGCGGCGACTCGATCACCGGTTGGCGGATTGAGACGAAGGGGTGCTTGAAGAACTCGACGTTGAGCTCGTCGTGGCGCTCGAGATACGTCGACTCGGGCAGCACCACGTCGGCCCAGCCGGCGATCTCGCTCGGGATCACGTCGACGACGACGAGCAGGTCGAGCTTCCTGATCGCCTCGATCGTCTCGGCCTCGTTCGGCAGCGCATGCAGCAGATTGGTCGCGTAGACGAACCAACCCTTGATCGGGTAGGGTTTGCCCGAAAGCGTGGCCTCGCGGATGCCCGTCGTGAGGGCCTCGTGGGCGAACGGGTATTTCTTGTCGGGATTGTCGAGTTTCGGGCGCGCGGGTTTCGGGTAGGCGGGATACGGGTAGTCCGGCACATCCATGCTCGCGGGCGTGAAGAAACCGCCCTTGCGGCCCCAGCTGCCCATGAGCGCGTTGAGCAGCGCGATGCCGCGGCTGCGTTGGGCGTCGTCGCCGTACCAATTCACATGGCGGCCGGGATGGATGAGCGTGGCCGGGCGATGCTGCGCCATCTCGCGGGCTGTCGCACGGATCAGCTCGGGCTCGATCCCGGTTTCCGGATACGCCCACTCGGGCGTGAAGGCCTGCACATAGGCCGCGAATTGCTCGAAGCCGTAGCCGTGCTGCGCCACGTAGTCGGCGTCGTAGAGCTTTTCCGTCACGATGACGTGCATCCACGCGAGAAGCAGCGCGAGGTCGGTGCCTGGGCGGATGGGCAGCCAGTATTTCGCCTTGCTCGCGGCGACCGAGAAGCGCGGGTCCACCACGATGACCGTCGCGCCGGCCCCGACGGCGTCGGAAAACTCCTGCACCTGCGTGTTGTGCATGTTCTCGCCGAGGTGCGAGCCGATGAGCACGAGGCAGCGGGCGTTCTCGATGTCCGTGCGCTCGGGCGAACCGACATCCTCGCCGAAGGTGAGGCGAAAGCCCACGTCGCGCGGCCCGCGGCACTGCGCGAACGACGGCCCCGCGAAATTCGTGCAGCCGTAGCTCTTCAGCACGTGCTGCAGCATGCGCACGCCGATGCCGTGGTTGAACATGGCGATGGCCTCGGCGCCGTGCTCGGCCTTGATCTTCTGCATCCGCTCCGCGACGTAGCCGAGGGCCTCGTCCCAGGTCACGGCCTTCCACTGCTCCTTGCCGCGCGCGCCGACGCGCACCAGCGGCTTCTGCAGGCGGTCCCGGGCGTAGTAGGCGCCGACCGCCCCGGTGCCGCGCGGGCACAGCCGCCCCCGGCTCTGCGGGTCCTTCGGATTGCCTTCGAACTTCCAGAGCTTCCCGTCGCGGACGTGCGCGATGCCGCCGCAGCGCCAGAAGCACATTTCGCAGAAGGTCGCCACCGTGCGGACGCCCTTCTCGCCTTGTGCCGCCGCAGCGCGCAGGGCGTCGGGGAGGTGTGCTGCCGCCGTGGCGGCGCCGAAGGTCGCCGCCGAGATCTTCAGGAAGCGCCTGCGGGAGAGCCTTTCCATCGCGTCCTCGGTGTTCGATGCCAGTCGACCGTGCGGGCGCCGCAGCGGGCGCCCGTGTCGCGACGAGGACTGTGCGCCATGCGCATGTGCGCAGGCTTGATGCCGGTCATATACGCGGCGTCGAATGCTTGCGACGGGTCATCGTCGCGGCCGCTTTTTGTATCAGAGGGTTACTGTATGAGCCGCGCATGGTATGCCGCGGTTCTCATATGCGGCGCGCCGCATGGGCCGCGGGCGCGGACGCGCCGCCGCGCGGTCAGAAGCGCGAGCCGTCGAGGCGGACGTCGGCGTTCGCCCACGCGGCGCGGAAGCGCTGGTCGACGTCCTTCGCGGCCTCGTTGCGCCCCTGGGCGCGCAGGCTCCGCGCGAGTCCCATCAGCGACCACCCGTTCTCGGGATAGTGCGCGAGGTCCTCCCGGTAGCTGCGCTCGGCGTCGCGCGGGCGCCCCGACACGAGCAGCGCCGCGCCCAGTGCGTGGCGCGTGGGCGCGAGCCACAGGTGCGGCTCGTCGTAGCTGAGGCCGTCCTCGAGCGCGACCGCCTGGGCGAGCGCGGCCACCGCGTCGTCGTGGCGCCGCTCGACGAGGTCGAGGTCCGCGCGCAGGGTCAGCGCCGCGATGCGGGCCAGCACCGCCGCCGCGTTGATGTTCTTGATGCGCGTGGCGCCGAGCGCCGGCTCGGACGCGAGGCGCTCCACCCGGGCGAGGGCCTCGCGCGCGGCCGCCGGCTCGCCGCTGCGCGCCTGCGCCGTGCCGCGCGCGTAGTGCCAGACCGCGAGCGGATAGGGCTCGGCGACGTCCGGAGGCAGCGTGTCGGTGAGGATCTCGCGCCAGCGGCCGAAGCGCAGCAGCGCGTACAGCGGCAGCGCATAGTAGTGCTGGAGGATCGCGGTGCTGCGGTCGCCGGGCCGCGGCCCGCAGGCGGCGGGCCACGCGGCGCGCGCAGCCGCGATCGCCTCGGCGGACCGGCCCTGCATCGCGGCCGAGGCCCACAGGAAGTGGTGGTTGTGCGCGACGTAGCCGACGCGGTAGGCACCCTGCGCGTCGACCTGCACGAGGTAGCGCGCGTCCGCCTCGATCGAGCGGCGGTTCGCGGCGGAGGCGTCGGCGTAGCGCCCGGTGCGCATGTAGATGTGCGCGGGCATGTGCGTCAGGTGGCCCGAGCCCGGCACGAGCCCCGCGAGCGTGTCTGCCGCCGCCAGCGCCGCCTGGGGCCGGCGCGACGACTCGTGCAGGTGAATCCAGTAGTGCAGCGCGCCCGGGTGCGCGGGGTCGAGCGCGATCGCGCGCGCGAGCTGCGCCTCGATGGCCGGCGTCCAGGGCTGCGCGCGCCCGTCCGGCGCCCACCAGTCGTAGGGATGCAGGTTGAGCAGCGCCTCGGCCGCCAGCATCTGGACGTCCGCGTCGCCTGCGTGCTTGCGCGCCAGCGCCTGCATCCGGGCGGCGTAGCCCGCCTCGTCGATCGGCCGGCCGCGCGGATGGCGCAGCGCGAGCGCCTCGGCGAGATCGCGGAGCCTGGGCGTCGCCCCGCGCGCGAGGGCGACGGCGCGTGCGAGCGCAGCCTCGACGCGCGGCGCGTCGGCCTCCGCCATGTCGGCATTGATCGTCGGGCCGAGCACCCAGGCACTGCACAGTGACCGTGTGCCGATTCTCAACGGCAGCACCGAGCCGGTGCTGGTGCTGTCTC
>JACSRI010000076.1 GCA_014879845.1 Opitutaceae bacterium | reverse complement strand
CGGCCGACACCCTGCCCGCCCTGCCCATGAGCGCAGGCGCGCTCGCCGCCGCGGACTTCGACCGCGACGGCCGGCTCGACGTCTTCCTCGGCGCCCGGGTCGTGCCCGGCAGGTATCCGCTGCCGCCGGCCAGCGCGCTCCTGCACAACGAGGGAGGCCGCTTCACCGACATCACCGACAAACTCGCGCCCGCGCTGCGCGAGGTCGGCCTGGTCACCGCCGCGCTCTGGAGCGATGCCGATGGCGACGGTTGGCTCGACCTGCTCGTCGCCACGGAATGGGGACACGTCCGTCTCTTTCGCAACCGGGGCGGCGCCGCCCTGGACGACGCCACCGAGTCCGCCGGCTTCGCCGCCGCCGGCACGGGGTGGTGGACCTCCCTCGCCTCCGCCGACTTCAACGGCGACGGCCGCCCCGACTACGTCGCCGGCAACGTCGGGCTCAACACGCCTTACCGTGCGAGCCCCGAGCAGCCGGCCGTCATGCTCCACGGGGCATTCGCCGGAGGAAACGCCGCCCAGGTGATCGACACGATCTGGGAGGACGGCCGCCTCTACCCGCGCCGCACGCTCCGCGATCTCGCGGCCAGGATCCCGGCGCTGAAAAAGAAGTTCCCGCTCAACGACGATTTTGCCCGTGCGCCCCTCGAAGCCGTTTTCGAGAAACCGCAGCTCGACGCAGCGCGGCGCTTCGAAGCGACAGAGTTTCGGCACGGCGTGTTTCTGAGCCAGCCCGACGGCGGCTGGCGTTTCGCGCCGCTGCCGCGCATCGCCCAGGTCGCGCCCTTCCAGGGTCTGCTCGCCGGCGATCTCGATGGCGACGGACGCGCCGACATCGCCGCCGTGCACAATTCCTTCGCCCCGATCCCGTTCATCGGCCGCTTCGGCGGCGGCCTCGGCCAGTTGCTGCTCGGCGACGGACGCGGCAGCTTCACCGCGGTCGAGCCAGCCGCGAGCGGGCTTGTCGTGCCGGGCGACGCCAAGGCACTTGTCACACTCGACCTCGACGACGATGGTGCGCCCGACCTGCTCTGCTCGCGCAACAACAGCACCACCCTCGCCTTCCAGAATCGCGTGCCGCCCGGGCGGCATTTTCTGCGCGTCGCGTTGCGCGGCGCCAAGGGCAATCCCGCCGCGGTAGGCGCGCGGGTGACCCTCGCGCTCACCGACGGCTCGACCCAACTCGCGGAGATCCCGGCCGGCTCCGGCTACTACAGCCAGACCTCGGCGGCGTGCTTCTTCGGATACAGTGGCGAGGCCGTACCACGCAGGGTCGACGTGCGCTGGCCGGACGGCTCGACCACCCGCCACGAGGTGCCAGCCGGCTCGCGCCGCCTGACCTTGTCCGCACCATGACTCGCCGCGCCGCTTTCGCCGGAGTCCTCCTCCTTGGCTGCCTGGGCCATGCGGTCGAGGAAGCCTCCGTCCAGTCGACCCCGCTCGCGCCGCGCTCCGGCCCGCGCGGGGCCACGCTGTTTGCCACCATGCCGGCGGGGCAGACGGGCATCGTGGCCGCAAACTCCTTCGGCGACCCGCGCATGTGGACGGAACTTTACCAGGAGCTCACGTTCGGTGCGCTCGGGACCGGCGTGGCCGTCGCTGACTATGATGGCGACGGACGGGCGGACATCTTCGTCGTGAGCAAGACCGATGACTGCCGGCTCTTCCGCAATCTCGGCGGCTGGCGCTTCGAGGACGTCACCGCCCGGAGCGGCATCAGCGCCGTCGATACGCCCACGGATCCCGCCGCGCCCACGATCCGTCCCTGGCGCCAGGGCGCGACCTTCGCCGACATCGACAACGACGGCGATCTCGACCTCTTCGTCACGCGCTTCGGTGCCCCGAACTGGCTCTTCGTCAACCGGGGCGACGGCACCTTCCGCGAGGAGGCGGCGGCGCGCGGTCTCGCGCTGAGCGACGCGAGCGCGGCCGCGGCCTTCGCCGACTACGACCGCGACGGCTGGCTCGATCTCTACGTCCAGACCAACATGCTCAGCGCCACTGGGGCGCCGGCCGGCCAGCCCGACCGCCTCTACCGCAACCGCGGCGACGGTTTCTTCACCGACGTGACCGCGCGGGCCGGCATCGCGGGCGAGACCTGCGGCCACTCCGTGCTCTGGTGGGACTTCGACGAGGACGGCTGGCCCGACCTCCACCTGGCCAACGACTACGCGGTGCCGAACCGCCTTTATCGCAACAATGGCGACGGCACCTTCACCGACGTGCTCGACGCTCATTTCCCCCTGCAGGCCTACTACGCCATGGGCTCCGACATCGGCGACGCCGACGGCGACGGCCGCCTCGACCTCTTCGTCGCCGACATGATGCCGACGAGCCACGAACGCGACCAGCGCGGCATGGCCGCCTCGCGTGCACTCAACAAGGAGAACCGCGAGGACTCGCCCGCCGCGCCGCAGTACATGCGCAACGTCCTGCTCCTCGCCACCGGCACACCCCGTTTTCTCGAGGCCGCCTGGCTCGCCGGCCTGCCGGCGACCGACTGGACGTGGTCGGTGCGCTTCGAGGACCTCGACGAGGACGGCCGCGTCGACCTGCACGTGACCAACGGTATGCGCCGCGAGTACCACAACGTCGACATCCTCCAGCGCATCATGGGCTCGGAGAGCCTGCAGGCCCAGCGCGGCATCATGCGCGACAGCCCGGCCATGGCCGAGACCAACTTCGCCTTCCGCAATCTCGGCGACCTTCGCCTCGAAAGCGTCGGCCGGGCCTGGGGTCTCGACCAGGCCGGCGTGAGTTTCGGCACGGCCTTCGGCGACCTCGACGGCGACGGCGATCTCGACCTCATCTTCGCCAACCACGAGGCCGGACCCACCGTGCTGCGCAACGACAACGACCGTGGGCACCACGTGCTTTTCGCCCTGCGCGGCACGCGCAGCAACCGCCTCGGCATCGGTGCGACCGTGCGCCTCGAGACCGAGGCGGGCACGCAGGTGCGCACGTTGCTGAGTTCGCGCGGCTACCTTTCCTCGAGCGAGCCGGTGCTGCATTTCGGCCTTGGCGAGGCCGCCGCGATCCGCCGCGTCACGGTGTCGTGGCCGAGTGGACACACGCAGGTCCTGCAGAATCTCGCCGCCGACCGTCGCTACCTCATCACCGAGCCCGACGCGCCCGCGCCGGCCGAGGTGGCGCTCGCGGCCAGGGAAATTCCGCTCTTCACCGAGGACGCGCGGGCCTTCGCCGAACCGGTCGTGGTCCCCGAGAACTTCACTGACGAGTCGGGCGCACAGGCCTTCCTGCCGTGGACGCTCAATCGCCGCGGGCCGACCCTGGCCGCGGCCGACCTCGACGGCGATGGCGACAGCGATCTCTTGCTGGGCGGCTCGACGCGCGCGCCGACACGACTCCTGCTCGGGGATGCCGGCGGGCGCTTCTCTGATGCTCCAGCGAGCGCTATTCCGGCACCGTCGGGTGGACTCGTCCTCGACGATGGACCGACAGCGGTGCTCGACGCCGATGGCGATGGCGACCTCGACCTCGTGCGCACACGCACCGGCACGCGCCGTCCCGCCGCCAACGCAGCCTACCAGCCGCAGCTCCTGCTCAATGACAGCCGCGGTTCATTCACCGCAGCGGCTGCCGAGGCGCTGCCGCCCCTGCCGATCAGCGTCGGCGCCGTCGCCGTGCTTGATTGGGACCGCGACGGCCGGACCGACCTCTTCCTCGGCGCGCGCGTGCTCCCCGGCAAGTACCCGCTCGCCCCGCGCAGCGCGTTGCTCCTCAACCGCGGCGGGCGTTTCGAGGACGCGACCGACACGCTCGCCCCCGCGCTACGCGAGGTCGGCCTCGTCACGGCGGCGCTTGCCCGCGACATCGACGGCGACGGCTGGACCGACCTGCTCGTCGCCTGCGAGTGGGGCGGCATCACGTATTGGCGAATCAACGCCGGCCAAGGCTTCGAGGACCGCTCCGCCGCCGCGGGCTTCGCCGCCGCCGGCACCGGATTGTGGACGGCGCTCGCGTCCGCCGACTTCAACGGCGATGGCCGTCCCGACTTCGCCGCCGGCAACCTCGGCCTGAACACACGTTACCAAGCCACGCCCGAACGTCCCGCTGTGATCTACTACGGCGCGTTCTCCACCGGCAACGTCGCGCAGCTCATCGAGGCGCATTTCGAGGGCGACCGGCTCGTGCCGTGGCGCACGCGCAAGGAACTGGCTGCCAAGATCCCGGCCCTGCTCAAGCGCTACCCGTCCAACGATGCCTTTGCCGCGGCCTCGCTCGAGGAGATCCTCGGCGCGGACCGACTCGCGGCGGCGCGCCGCTTCGTCGCCACCGAGCTGCGCAGCGGTGTGTTCCTGAGCCAGCCGGACGGCACGTGGCGCTTCGACGGCCTCCCGCGCATCGGCCAGGTCTCCCCAGCCCAGGCGCTGCTTGCGGGCGATCTCGACGACGATGGCCTCGCCGATCTCTACGTCGCGCACAACTCCCACACGCCCGACGCCACGATCGGAAGGTTCACCGGCGGTCTGAGTCAACTGCTCCGCGGCGACGGCCGGGGCGGCCTCGACGCCGTGCCGCCAGCGAGCAGCGGACTCGTCGTTCCGGGGGCCGGCAGCGCGGCCCTCGCGTTCGAGGGCTCCGCGCCGGGCGGTCCCGTCCTCGTCGTCGCGCGCAACAATGCGCCGCTGCTGCTGTTTCGCCGCACGACTCCGGCGGCGGCCGGCGGGAATCACCAGCGGTAGCCGTAACCGACATTGACCGCGTAGTCGGCAAAGGCGGCGTCGCCGTGGCGGCCGCTGATCTTGTCCGCGTAGCTGCGCACGCGATTGCGATCGACCGCGATGGGAACGGAGAGCGAGACGGTGTGCCGCTCGGCCATCCATGAGAGGCCCGGCTCGACTGAGATCGTGTAGCCAGGGCGGCGGAAGCCGCTGTCGCCGCCGATCAGGTCCGACGAGGGAATGCCCTCGATGATCCCGCCGAGCGAGGCAGCGAGACCGTGCTTGGCGGAAAGCACCTGCGAGAGGCCGGCGCGCGCCTGATACTGGTCGGGGATGGAGTTGGTCCCGACGATCGGATCGGCGGAGCGGTAGGTGTCGTTCGTCTCGTGCGGATTCGCCAGGTAGTAGAGCGATCCATACAGCGACGTCGTCTGGCCGAGGCGCTGGAAGCCCTGCACGTTGAAGGTGAAACCCCAGCCGCCGTCACCGGGTTGGATCGACTGGTCGACGTTGCGCACGACCGGGCCGTTCACGGTGTGGAAGGTGTCCTTGATGTTGGTCTGGCCGGTTGGCATCTTGAAGCCGAGGCCGATCGAGAAATTGCCGCGCGGCTCCGACATCGGGTCCTTCACCCACCAGTCGGCTGTCACGATCATGTCGCCGATGCCCTGCGCGCTCGTCTCGTGGCGGTTGACCCGGTCGTGCTCGTAGAGCGACGAGCGCACCGCGCTGAAGTAGGGCACGTCGAGCGAGAGCGTCGTGCGCGAGGAGAGCGCGTAGGAGATGCGGGTGTTGATCTGGTGCGTGTCGTTGATCACCTCCGTCCCCTGCTCGGCACGATGGACCTGCTCTTCGCGACCGACGAAGTGGCGGTGCGACTCGAACCACTCGTAGTTCACGTTCACGGACCAGCGCTCGACATGCGCGTGCTCGAAGGCGCCAATGGTGCAGGCGACGTCGCCCATCTGGCGCACGGCGACACAGCCCTGGGCGTGGGCGGAGGACGAGAGTCCGGGCGAGAGGACGGCGAGGATGGCCGCGAGCGCAGCCGTCCCCGCGAGGCGGGAGGACAGGGTGGGTTTGTTCATCGGGATGGAGCCGGCCCGGCGCTCGAGGAGGGGACGAAAGGGGGAGAGCGCACCGGCGGGCGGGCTGTGCACCGCCGTGAATGACAATTTCCGCGCACCAGAAAACAACACAGGGACAACCGGCCGCTCCTTCGTGGCGAGTCGTCGCGTCGCATCGGTGAATACCTGCGTCGCCGCGCCAATCCTGCATCGCGCGCCTCACCACGAATCCCGGGCAGGTCGTCCCTGCGTCGTTGTCCCTCCGGCCGGCGAAGGCGAGGACTACGCACGGTCCGCTGTGCTTCCCCCGCGCACACGCTTTCGACCACGAGACACGACTTATCCATGCGACCCTACGCACCCGGCGGGTCGACCCTTCCTTCGGGGGCAGCCTGCACGCGTGGCCTCATCCGGTAACCGTGTCGCGACGTCCCGCATCCACATCGCGCACATGAACCGCCTCCCCGAGCCCCTGCACGCAGATCTCGTCCCGGATTCCGTCCGGCTCCTGGGTCAGCTGAATCCCGAGGGATTCGGCTCCGATCGCTCGCTGCGCAGCGGCGGCCCCGGCGACCGCTGCCGCGTCGAGGTGCGCAAGACGGAGCGCGACACATTCACCGAGTACCACATCACCGGCACGGTCAGCGGTCCCGGCGACGCCCTCGAGGCCGCGCGCAGCCTGCTCGACCTCGTGGCCGAGGAGATCGCCGAGACCGGGATCCAGCCGGTGCAGGAAAAGCTCTACGGCCTCTCCGGCCTGCGCGCCGAGGTGCTGCGCATCCGCGCCGCCGCCTTCCGACAGCACGAGATCGACGTCCACGTGCCAGTGACCTGGATACAGGGGGTGCCGCTGGACGGCTGCGACTTCGCCGGGATCCAGGTGTGGGGCATCGCGCCACGCGGCGGCTGGACCTGCGTCACCACGGTCGGCGACGAGCGGACCGGGCGCGGCCGCCTCTGGACGGGCCGCGGGTTCCGCATGCTGCACCTGCCCTTCGTCCGCGGCACGCGCGCCGATGGCACGCTGCCCGCCGGGCACGCCGAACAGGCGGAGCTGATGTTTCGCAACGCGCAGGGCGCGCTCAAGGCGCAGCAATTTCACTACGGCCAGGTGAAACGCACGTGGATCTACGTGCGCCGGCTGCTCGAGTGGTACGACGACCTCAACCGCGTGCGCACGGCCTTCTACCGCACCGAGGGCCTCGACATGGGCGGCAGCCTCGCCTTTCCCGCCAGCACGGGCATCCAGTGCAGCTGCGACGGCGAGGAGATCATGATGGATGTGCTCGCCTTCGACACCGACGGCCCGCAGAGCGCCTCGGCCAGCGCGATCACGACAAGCGCGCGCCAGCATCAATCCTTCAAATACGGTTCGGCGTTTTCCCGCGGCATGGTCTTTGAGATCGAGGGCCGCAAGACCGTGCACATCTCCGGCACGGCCAGCATCAACGCGGCCGGCGCGAGCATCCACGTCGGCGACGCCGAGATGCAGAGCCTCGAGACGCTGATGTGCATCGCCGCGATCCTCGAGGAGCAGGGCGGCAGCCTCGCGAGCATCACCTCCGCCACGCTCTTCTGCAAGGACCGCGCCGCCTATGAGGCGTGGCAGCGGGTCTCGCGCCTGCTGCGCATCCCCGCCATCCCGAAGATCAGCGTGCTGGCCGACGTCTGCCGCCACGACCTGCTCGTCGAGATGGAGGCGGTCGCAACGATCTGAGGTCGTGGCCGCGCGCGACAGTCACTTGAGCGTGGTCACCCACGCCTGCAACGCGAGCAACTGATCACCGCGCGCGGGTGTTCCGGCCTCGCGCACTTCGGCGGCGATGGCTGCCGCGAGGGCGGCCCGGTGCGCAGGCTCGCCGACTCGGTGAGTGGAGAGAAGGAGAAGCATGGCCGACTCGGCCGAGGGCAGGTCGCCGGCATCGGGCGCGGGAGCGACCACGCGTGCGCCGATGCCCGCCGGAAGCGTCACCGGAGCGGCCATATAGCGGCCGGCGGCGGCGTTCCAGAAAACGGCGTTGCACCGGGCGACGAGCGCAAGCGCGAGGCGGCGCGCATCGGCGTCGCCCGACACGGAGGCGTAGGCGAGCAAGCCGTCGGCGAGCAAGGCGTAGTCGCGAGGCGCCGCCTCGGTCGCATAGATCCGCGCCGCGCGCAGCGTGCCGTCGCGGCGGATGAACGAAGCCTCGATCTCGGCGACGATTTGCGCCGCGGCCACCTGCAGCGGCTTGTGGGCTGACTTCGCCAGGGCGGCGACCATGAGACCATGCGCTCCGCTCGTCGCCTCGCTGTCGCGGGCCGGCCGGGTGCGCTGCTCCCGCGCGACGCGCAGCTTCAGCACCGCATCGCGGATGCTCTCATCCGCGGCTTCCTGGGTCCAGCGCGGCAGGTTCTTCCCCGTCGTGTCGATACCGAGGTAGGAGTCAGGCGGCAGATTGCCGGCGTCGGCCAGACCGAGGAGAGCGGCCACGCGATCGGCTGCGTCGGCGCCGACCACCTCGCGCACCTCGGCGACGGTCCAAAGGAAGGCCGGCACACACGATTCCGCCGTGCCGTCGAGCGAGGCCATACAGCCCTGCATAGGCGGACGCAGCGATTCGCCGAAACCCAGGGCGCCGTCCGCCACGGCCGGTAGGTCCGCCGCGAAACAGGCCAGCGCCGCACGCGCCTGGTCCGAGAGGACCTTCTGGAGCGTCGGCTGGCGCCAGGCGGTGTCGCCAGCGGACCGGAAGAAGCCGCCGTCGAGGGGATCACGCACGGGGCTGGCGAGCACGGCGCGGATCGTGGCCAGCGCGGCATCGCGCGACGCCTTGTCCTCGCGGCGCAGAAGGAAACGCAGCAGCTCCGGCTCGAGCCGTCGCGGCGGCTCGCCGAAGCCCCCGTTGGTCGCGTCGTAGGCGGCGAGCCACGCGGCGGTGGCATCGTCGAGCAGGCTGTTCACAGCGACAGCGTCAACCGGTGCGGGCGGCTCGGTCGGCACGGCGGCGGTGAGGGCGGCGATGGCCTCGTCGGCCTTGGCGCGCTGGGCCTCGGGATCGGTCTGCCAGGCGTTGAGCACGCGCTTGAGCGCATTGGGGAACCCCTCCTTGCCCCACTCGTCCGACGGCGGCAGGTAGCTCGCGCCCTCGAAGGGCTTGAGCTCGGGCGTGAGCCAGACGTTGAGCGGCCAGCCCTGCATCTGCTTCACCGTGTTGACGTAGGCCTGGAGGAAAGCCGCGAGGTCGGGATGTTCGTCACGATCGACGACGACGGGGATGAAACCCTCGTTGAGCAGCGCGGCGTTTTCCTCGCGTGCAAAGGACTGCTCGCGCATGGCGCGCGCGAGCTCCTGGGTGAAGGAGCCGACGACGACATAGAGCGGCTTCTGCTCCGCCTTGGCGCGGGCCCAGGCCGCCTCGCCCCACGGCAGGAATTTCACCGGCGAGGTGTCGTGCGCGCGGACGTAGGCGGACGGCGCCTCGGTGAGCGGGCCGGCGAGGGCAGAAACAGGCACCAACGAAGCGAACGCGATCAGACCGGCGGCGAGGGAGGGGAAGCGACGCATGGTGGAAGTTTCCTGATCCGAATCGGCGCGGCAAACCCCGACTCCATGCAAACAGCAGAGCGGCGCGCTCGGATCGCGCGCCGCACTTGCCACGTGCGGCTACGGGCCGCGAAGGTCCGTAGCCGCGTCTGCCAGACGCGGCCACACGTCACCGCGTGGTGAACAGCAGCACCGGCCCATCGCAGCGCGCGATCGCGATGCCGATGCGACCGCCGTCCAGAACGACGAGCGTCGCGGCGCGGGCGTCGCCGGGCACGACGAGGCCCGACTCGACCGGCGGCACGGCGGTGAAGCCGCCCTTGCCGTCGCCGCGCAACACGGCTCCGAGGCTGCCGTCGAAGCGGCCGGTGCTCGGCTCGGGGCCGAAATGGTTGCCGACGCACACCAGGTCGAGCGCGCCGTCGCCATCGAGGTCGCGCGCGACGATCGCATGGATCGGCGCGAGCTGCGCGAAACGCGGGAGCGCCTGGAACTCAAACCGCACGCCGCCGTCGGCCGCGGCACGACTCAGGAACACCCCGCTCGCGAGCTCGGTCGCCTCGAGCCGGCGCACGCCGGCGAGCCGCTCCGCACCGAAGATGTCTTCGACCGTCGCACGACCGAAGGCGGCGTAGGTCGGGAACTTCTTCGGCAGCCACGGAAAGGCATACGCGAGCTTGCTGCGCCCGCGCACGGGCATGAGCTTGCCGTCGACCGTGTGGGCCTCGACGAGCTGCTCCTTGCCGGAGTCGTCGAAGACGCCGGCGAAGAGCACGGTCGGCGCGCCAGGCGCGGCATTGTACTTGGTGTTGAGGCCAACATTTCCGGCGACGAGGTCGAGGCGTCCGTCGCCATCGACGTCGGCCACGCGGAGCGCGCTCCACCAGCCCGTGCGGCCGGCGAGACCGGCGGCGGCGGTGATGTCCTCGAATCCCCGGCCCGTGTTGCGCCACGCGGTGATCGGTCCCCACTCGAGCGCAAGGACGAGGTCGGGACGCGTGTCGCCATCGACGTCGGCAAACTCCGCCGCCGTCACCATGCCGACCTGACGCAGCCCGGGAGCGAGTTCGTCGGTCACGTCGATGAACGTGCCGCCGGTGTTTCGATACAGGAAACTGCGCGGCGTGGCTGGATACCGGCCGGGTACGACGCGGCCGCCGATGAAGAGGTCGATGCGGCCGTCGCCGTCAAAGTCGCCGCGGGCGATCGCACCCGTGCTCACGCCGTCGGCGGGCAGCGCGCCCTCGGGCGCGGGCGAGAAGGCGCCACGGCCGTCGTTCAGATAGAGACGATCGTTTAGGAGCGCATCGCCCTCGGCACGCACGACGCCACCGGCCGCGATGACCAGATCCTGGTCGCCGTCGCCATCCACGTCGACGAACACCACGCCGAGGTCGTCGGCCTCGGCCGTCGCGGCCCATGGCTGGGCGGACGCGGCGGCGAAGGATCCGTCGCCCTCCGCGAGAAACAGCCCGCCCGCCTGTCCTGAGGAACCGGAGACAAAGAGATCGGCGTGGCCGTCGCCGTTCACATCGGCGCTGGCGAGAGCGGGGCCGAGGCCGTTGAGCCGGCGCGGGAGCAGCCTTTGTCGGGTGAATTCGTCGAAGGGTCGCAGTGCGCACACGTGCTTGAGGCCGCGCTCGGCCGCGGTCTCGACGAAAAGCGTGCCCTCGCGCACCGGCGCGTGGAACTGCGCGGGCGGCAGCTTCGCCTCGGGCGCGAGTCCGGGTTCGCTGATCGTGAGCATCTGGTCCGCCACAAGGTCCTTCAGCACCTGCACCTGGCCACGTGGCCAGCGGATGGTGAGAGACTTCACCGCGGTCTCGGCGCCCAGGCCGAACAACGCGACGGCCGGCTCGCTCGCGACGATGCCGCGCTCGGTGTAGAGCTGGCGCACCTGCACCCCCGAGGCGGTCTCGAGCCGCAGCTCGGCGCCGATCCCATCGAGATTGGGCGCGCGTCCGGCGAGCCGCACGGCGAGGCGGTGCCCGGTGGCGGTGTCGTTGCGCACGACCACGGGCGGTTCGTTGCAGCTCGCGTAGACGAGGTCGGGATCGCCGTCGCCGTCGAGATCGGCCACGGCACAGCCGAAGGCGATGCCGGTGCGGTCGAGCCCCCACGCGGCCGAGACCTCCTCGAAGCGGAGGTCGCCGAGGTTGCGATAGGCCAGGGCGGGCTCGCGGCGCTCGGCCGCGTTTTTCCAAACGGCGGCGCGGGCCGTGAGCGTGGGGGCGCGGTTCTGGCGGTCGACGAGATCGGCGTCGACGAAGTTGCGCAGCATCCCGGAGGTGAAGAAGGCGTCGAGGCGGCCGTCGCAGTCAAGATCGGCAAAACGCGCGGCCCAGGTCCAGCCCGTGGCCTGCATGCCGAAGAGGTGCGCGGACTCGAGGAACCGGTCGTGCCCGGAGTTCAGATACACGGCGTTCCACATGTACTGGGGGATGAGCTCGGTGACGCGCTCCATCTCCCAGAGGCCGCGGCCGATCTCCTCCATGCCGGCCATGAAGCCCGCGTGCGTGCGGTCGCGCATGTCCGTGACGACGAAGTCGACATGCCCGTCGTTGTTGATGTCGCCGGCGTCGGCGCTCATCGAGAAGTAGGTGACGTGCGGCAGACGCTCGTCGACGACGTCCTTGAAGGTGCCGTCCCCGAGGTTGAGGTAGAAGCGGTCGGGCGTCTCGAAGTCGTTGGCGACGTAGAGGTCGGGCCAGCCGTCGCCGTTGGCGTCGAACCAGATCGCCGAGTGGCCCTGCGTGAGGCCCCAGATGCCGGCGGCCTTGCTCACGTCGGAAAACGTCCCCGCGTCGTTGCGCAGGAGGTAGTCGCGACGGCCCTGCGGGCTTTTGGAGAAGTCGAGGATGTTGGTGACGAGGTAGGCGTCGAGGTCGCCGTCGCGGTCGTAGTCGGCAAACGAGGCGTGCACGGACGCATCCTTGATCGCGAGGCCGAACTCGGCGGCGCGCTCGGTGAAGGTGAGCGGCCCGCCGGCGGCGCCGTTGCTGACGAAGAGGAGATTGGGCGCGTCGTAGCGGCAGAGATAGAGGTCGGGCCAGCCGTCCTGGTTGATGTCGACCACGGCGGCGCCGGCCTTGCCCGCCCCGGGATCGATGGGAGCGTCGACTCCGGCCGCGGCGGCGACATCCTCGAAGGCGAAGGGCGCGCGCTGGAGGTAGAGGGCGCACGGGCCGTTCTTCGAGACGGCGTAGATGTCGGACCGGCCGTCTCGGTCGAAGTCGGCCACGGCGATGCCGGTCTCAAGCGCGCCGAGGGTGAACTCGCGGAAGCGGTCGCCCCACATGCGCGGGTCGCTGTAGACGTTGTTGACTGTGACACCCGTCTGCTCCGGCGCGAGCACGGCGAACGGCCGGGTGCCGGCCGGGACCGCCGCGCGGGGCGCGAGTGGCGTGGTGGTGAAGTCGCCCGCGAGCACGGCGGACGCCAGCGCGGGGGCGAGGACGGCGGCGACGAGAAGGGATGCGCGGGGGGAACGCATGGTGCGGCGAGGTCTTCTTCGAGGCTCAGGGCTTCACGGGCTGGAGGGCGTTGTCAAACACCCAGTCGGCGATCTTCACGCCGCAGGCCTGGCCCTGGACGTTGTCGGCCATCACGTGGATGCCGCCCCAGAGGCGGCTCATGCCGATCTCGTCGCGGGCCTCGGAGAGCTTCTTGAATGTGCGCACGGCGCCGGGCAGGCCGTCGGAGGTCGTGGTGAACTCGATGTCGTCGGTGCCGAAGTAGCGCTCGAGCAGGCGCGAGGCCGCCGCCGAGAATCCACTGTGTCCGGAGATGTAGGACGGGAACGGCGGAGACTGCATGAGCGGGATGAACTCGGGGTGGCTGACCACATGCGGATTGATCGCCTTGTAGGCCTCGTCGCGCAACGCGGTCTCGGGGCGCCAGGTGCGGTAGTGAAACTTCGTGTCCCAGACGCAGATGCCGGCGTCGGCGCAGGCAAAGTTGAGCAAGGCGAAGAGCCGCGCGCTCTCGGGCGTGGAGAGGCCCTGGCGGCGGGCGAGGTCCTGCGCGATGACGTTCCAGTGGCCCGGCGGCGTGGCGGTGCCGAGGTCGTCGGACCAGAACGGCGCGGCGAGCGTCTGATACTCGGTCCGGTCGGAACCGTCGCGCGCGCCGATGCGGGCGATCTCCGCGAGCTCGTCGGCGCATTGCTTCGAATCCAGCGCCGGCGGCGGCGGCGCCCGGAACTGATCGGGCGACTTCATGACAAACGGCGTGACGTTCTTCACGTGAGGCAGCAGGGCCGGCCGGAACTGCGGCGGCGTCTCGCGCCACTCGCCCATCTTTTCGCTGCTGAACGACTCGGCGAGCGGGCGGTCGAGACCGGCCTGGGCGCGTTTGGCGAGCACGAGTTCGGCGACCTTGCGGCCCCAGGCGACGCCTTCGGTCTCGGCCGGGCCATCGGGGATGGTGGCGAGCGCCTGGGTGAGCGCGGTCTCGAAGTTGCGCGCGTTGACGGCTTCGGCCCACGCGCCCTTGAGCGCGGTGTAGGCAGCGCCCGCGATGGCGGCGTCGAGGTCGATGCCCTCGGGAGCGGGCTCGCGGCTGAGCCACGGGGCGTGCGTGTGCGTGACGCTGCTGACCACGTCGAAGATCGCGGCGTGCACCGACGCGAGGCGGATCGCGGCCAGGGGCGGCGGCGTACGCGAGAGGCGCGTGGCATTGAGCGCCTGCTCATTCCAGTAGAGCACCGCATTGTCGGCGCCCGATCCGGGCGAGGCGAGCGCGAGCATGACACAGCCGGCAACGATCAGAGGGAACTTGTTCATAGAGGAGGTCGTCGAGGGGAATACACCCGGGGCGGCACGTGGTCCCGGGGAGGGTTAGGACGGAAGATATAGGAGGTCTAATAGGGTCGAGGAAAATGGCTAAGGGGCGGATCGCCGCCATCCGGGGACAAGACGCCAGCGCCGGCGCACGTCCCGATCGCGGACGCCTGATCCGCTCAAGGATCGACAGGTGGGCTGATGATCTCGTGGAGCCCGACGATGACGAAGATCGGTGTCCCGCGGACCGTTCCCTCCGGCCAAGACCCCTCGCCAAACGAAAGCGCCGGCGGCAGGACGAGCATCGCCTTCGATCCGAGAGTCATCATCTGCAGGCCCTCGGCCAGACCGGGCATGAGGTCGCCGACCCGGGCACGCATCTTCTCGCGCGTGAGGACAGGAATCTCGGTCTCGGTGTCTTCGGCCGTCGCCGACATGCTGAAGACCACCGTATCCTCAGGGCTGGGACGAATGCCCGCCCCGCCCTCCATGATGCCGTAGCCCAGGCCGCTGTCCGTGCGCTGGAGTCTGAACTTCGTGCACGCCTCCTTCATGAAGGCCTCGACGCGACCGGGCTGCGCAAACTCCTTCGCACGACGTTCCGCGTCGATCGCCTTCAACCGCTGCGACATCGACGCGAACAACGCCTTGGCACGGTCATCGAGCGGATAGCCGGGGCCGCGGATCCCGGCCCGCACGCCCGCGAGAAACGCCTCGATCTGCTCGTCGTTCCACCCCACCTCGCCGAGGCGGCTGCTCGCGGCCAGCGACGAGCCGACCGCCGCGTACGGCTGCAGCGCCTCGGGCACGTTCGCCGCCGGCGGCGCCGCCGCTGCCGGGGCGGCCGAGGCGAAGGAGCCGAACAGGATGAGCATCGCGAGGTGCGTCATGGAAACCAGGAGCGGGCGCGGGTGGGACATGGGCAGGTGGGTCGGAGTGGTTACGGGACGGGTGACGGCGCGCACCATTCGACCGGGCGTCCGCTCCCGTGGCCGTGGTGCCCGTGGGCCATGGGACGTGACGGATCCGGCGCAAGCGGCAGTTCGAAGCGCGCGAGCGCGACTGGCACCGGCGCGGCGGCGCCCTCGCGCAAGTGATAGGCGTTCTCGGGCTCGATCCCGGTGAAGATGTCGGTGCGTCCCGCCACCGGCCAGTCGACCTCGACGCGACGCACGGCCGTGGCCGCGCCGAGCCCGATCTCGAGCCGGAAGGTCGACGAGCCGAAGCTCGCGCCGCTGCCGACCGTGCGGTGGATGACGCGCTCCACGCCGTCCTCCACGGCGATCACACGCACGCGTGCGCCGAGCGCGAGGCGGTTGGTGCGCACGCCCTCAAGCGTGAGCTTGAGCCAGCGCCCGCCGGATCCCGGGTTGGCGAAGAGCTGGTTCGGGTAGTGGTCGGCCTCCACCGCGCCGCCGACAGCGGAGTAGATGTCCTGGTCGCCGTCGTTGTCGAGGTCGCCGAAGGCGATGCCGTGACCCTTCTGCAACTGGCCGAAGCCGCCGGCCGTGGTGACGTCCTGGAAACGACGGCCACCGTCGTTGCGGAACATGCGGTTGGGAATGAGCGTGGCAAAATCCGGGTCGCCCGTGCCGAGGTAGAGGTCGAGCCAGCCGTCGTTGTCGAGGTCGCCGAAGTTGCAGCCCATGGTGTGGAGCACCTTGCGCAGCCCGGCCTCGCGCGAGACGTCGGTGAAGGTGCCGTCGCCGTTGTTGCGATACAGCCGTGCACGCTCGGCCGCGTGCGGACGCCCGAGGAGGTCGGCCGCGATGTCGCCCACGTCCTGGATCTGGTATCCGGTCACTCCGATGTCGGGCCAGCCGTCGTTGTTGTAGTCCCAGAACCAGCAGGGGAAGCTCGCGAGCGGCTCGGTCACGCCGAGCTCGGGCGCGACGTCGGTGAACCTCCATGGCGCTCGCGCGCCACTGTCGGGCCGCGCGGGGCCGTCGTTGCGCAGGAGCTTGTTCTCGCCGTCGCGGCGCGAGAGGTAGAGGTCGGGCCGGCCGTCGTTGTTGTAGTCGCCCGAGGCAACGCCTTTGAAGAAGCCCACGAAATCCACCCCGTGCTCAGCCGCGCACTCCGTGAACGTGCCGTCGCCGTTGTTGCGGAAGAGCTCGCAGGGATTTGCGTCGCGGCCTGCCGACTCGTTGCCGATGAAGATGTCGAGCCAGCCGTCGCTGTTGAAATCGAACCAGACCGCGGCCTGCGTGGGACGGAAGCGCAGCAGGCCGGCCTGCTCGGTCACGTCGGTGAAGGTGAAGTCGCCGTTGTTGCGCAGGAGCGAGAGCGGGTAGTGGCCCTCCGTGCGCAACCACGCGCCGCGCAACACGAGCACGTCGGCAAAGCCGTCGTTGTCGAGGTCGCCCTGGATCATGTTCAGGCCACTGACCAACCCGAGCAGCCCGGCCTCGCGCGTACGCTCGGTGAACGTGCCGTCGCCGTTGTTGCGGAAGACGCGCATCTGATCGGAGGGGTTGAAGCCCCAGGCTGAGACCATCAAATCGAGAAAACCGTCGCGGTCGAAGTCCTCCATGACCACGCCACCGGCGAGGTCGTTGACGGCGAGGCCGACGTGAGCCGCGACATCGGGAAAGCGCCGGATGTCGTACTCGGAGGCGAAGAGCTTGGGCTCGAGCAACCAGCGCGGCGGCACCTTGTCCGGGTACTCGCCGAGCGTCATGTAAGCGACGTTGAGCAACCAACGCGCGCGGAGGTCGCCGGGAAACATCTTCAGCAGCGCGGTGAGCTGCTCGACCGCGGCACGCGAGCCACGCTGCAGCTGATGCACCCCGCCCCCGGCGATCGGGAAGAGGCACGAGTCGGCGTTGTGGTTGTAGAGGCAGTTCTCCTGTTCACCGAGGCGGAGGTGACAGAGCGCCATCGAGGTCATGAGCGGCGGCAGGTTGCGCCCGTCGAGTGCGATGTTGCTCGTGCGCAGCAACCGCTCGAGCACCTGGAACTCCGCGAGCGCCTCGTCGGGCAGGCCCGACTGCAGCAGGTGCGTGGCGAGCGCGTTCTGGAGGTCGATCCGCGCCTTGCCCGAGATGCCCGAGGCGAGCGCCTCGCGCAACATCGGGATCTGCTCGGTGGAGCGCACGTTGTTCCGCGCCAGGTCGGCGCCGCGGTAGATCTGCTGGATGAGCAGGGCCATGCGACGGTTGCTCTCGGGCTGGCTGTCGTTCGAAGGCACGGCGTCGGCGATCTGCGCCTCGGTCGGCACGGCATGGCCGGGCCCACTGTGGCGCATCTCCACCTCGGAACCGCCCATCACGCCCGTGCCCTGCGCGGCCAGGGGCGCGGCCGACGCTCCGCCGAGGGCACACGCCAGTCCCGCGACGATCAGGAGACCGGACGCGCCAGGAGCGCCATCATGTGGCATGAAGAAGCGGATACGCAGCAGCGCCGCGCGGGGAGCGCGGTGAACATCGGGGGGCATGTCGCGGCGCACCCTAAGGCGGACGAGCCCTCGGGGAATCCTGCAGGGATCACCTGCCGCCGTTTCGTGGCGGGTTGCTTGAATTCAGCCGCAGGATACGCTCAGCTTCGGCCAACCAGCGCGCAACCACGCGCTGCTGCGCGCCCGACACGATCCGCTCGATGCTCCCGCGCGTGCGCCGGCTCGCACAGCCTCAGCGCGCGGGGAGCGGCTCGCACCACTCCATCGGCGGACGACGACCGCCGTGCGCCCGGCCGGTGCCGTGCAGGTCCCCTGTAAGTGGAAGCTGGAAGGTCGCGAAGTCGACCGGCACCGCGCGCCCCGATCCCTCGCGCAGGTGGAACGCACGATCGGCTTCGAGGCCGGAAAACACCTCGGTCTCGCCGGTCGCCGGCCAGAAGATTTCCACGCGCCTCACCTCGCGCGCAGCGCCCAGGCCGATCTCCGCGCGCAGCGTCGACGCGCCGAAACTCGCGCCGCTGCCGATGGTGCGGTGGATCACTCGCTCGCTCCCGCCTTCGTCCACGACTACGCGCACGCGGGCGCCGATGGCGGCGCGATTGGTGCGAACCCCCTCGAGGCGCAGCTTGAGCCAATGCGCGCCGCGGCCCGGATTGGCGAAGAGTTGGTTCGGGTAGTAGTCGGCCTCCACCGCGCCGCCGACCACGGAGTAGATGTCCTGGTCGCCATCGTTGTCGATGTCGGCGAAGGCGATGCCGTGGCCCTTCTGCAGCTGGCCGAAGCCGCCGCTGGTTGTCACGTCCTGGAAACGCCGGCCCCGGTCGTTGCGGAACATGCGGTTGGGGATGATGGTGGCGAGGTCGGGATCGCCCGTGCCGAGGTAGAAATCGAGCCAGCCGTCGTTGTCGAGGTCGCCGAAGTTCGCGCTCATGGCGTGCAGGACGTGGTGGACATCGGCCTGGAGACTCGCATCCGCGAACGTGCCGTCGCCGTTGTTGCGATACAGCCGGGTCCGCGCACCGCGGGATGGCAGGCCGATGACGTCGGCCGCCACGTCGCCGACATCCTCGATCCAGTAGCCGGTCGCGACGATGTCGTTCCAGCCGTCGTTGTTGTAGTCCCACATCCAGCAGGAGAAGCTGGCCCGCGGCTCACCCACGCCGAGCTGCGGAGCCACGTCGGTGAATTTCCAGGACGCAGCGGGCCCCGCCGGCCCGTCGTTGCGCAGGAGCAGGTTGAGCCCATCGCGACGCGAGAGATACAGGTCGGGCCGGCCGTCGTTGTTGAAGTCGTCCGAGACGACGCCCTTGAAGAAGGCGGTGAAGGCCACCCCGCTGGCCGCCGCGCATTCGGTGAAGGTGCCGTCGCCGTTGTTGCGAAAGAGTTCGCAGGGGTTGGAATCGCCGCGCGTCGACTCGTTGGCCACGAAGATGTCGAGCCGGCCGTCGCCATCGAAATCGAACCAGGCCGCAGCCTGGGTGGGATGGAAACGCAGCAGACCGGCCGCCTCCGTCACGTCGGTGAAGGTGAAGTCGCCGTTGTTGCGCAGGAGCGAGAGCGGGTAGTGCCCCTCGGCGCTGAGCCAGGCGCCGCGCAGCACCAGGACATCGAGGAACCCGTCGTTGTCGTAGTCGCCCTGCAGGATGTTCAGGCCGCCCACATACCCGAGCAGTCCGGCCTCGATCGTGCGCTCGACAAACGTGCCGTCGCCCTCGTTGCGGAACACGCGCATCTGGTTCGAGGCGGTGAAGCCCCAGGCCGTGGTCATGACGTCGATCAACTCGTCGCCATCAAAATCGTCGAGCACCACGCCTCCGGCGAGGCTGTTGACCGCGAGGCCGACGTGGCCCGCGACATCCGGAAACCGTCCGATGTCATACCCCGAGGCCAGGCGACTGGGATCGATCAACCAGAGCGGCGGCACGCCTTCCGGATATTCACCGACCGTCATGTGGGCGATGTTGAGCAGCCAGCGGGCGCGAAGGTCGCCGGGCGCCCGGTCGAGCAGCGCGGTCAGCTCCGCCATGGCCGCGCGGGATCCCCGCTGCAGCCGGTGCACGCCTCCTCCGGCGATCGGGAACAGGCAGGAGTCGGCGTTGTGGTCGAGCAGGCAGTTCTCCTGCTCCGCGAGGCGCAGGTGGCAAAGCGCCTTCGAGGTGGCGAGCAGGGACTCCTTGCGCGCATCGAGGGGTGCGCCCGACTCGCGCGCCATCCGCTCGAGCTTCTTGAACTCCTCCAGCGCCTCCTCCGGCAGCCCGGACTGCAGGAGCTGCTTGGCCAGCGTGTACTGCAGCTCCTGGATACGATCGCGTGCCGGCCCCGAGGCGAGTTCGCGGCGCAGCAGGAAGACCTGCTCGGTGCAGCGGAACTGATTCCGCATCGGGTCGGCCCGCTGGTAGATGTCCTGCAGGAGCAGCGCCATCCTGCGGTTGCTCGCGGGTTGGCCCGCGCTGGTCGGTATCTCGCGTGTCGTGGGTTCACCCGACGCCACCACGGTCGCCGAATCGACGAAACGATCCGGCGGGTTTGCGTTCACGTCGCCGGCCCGCGCCTCCGCCGAAACCCACGGCGGCATGACACAAGCCATCGCGAGCGCGAGGACTCCCAGGCTCCGTGACAAACCAATCATCGTGGGTAAAAACACCGGAAGCGCGCGGGAGGCGTGAGGCCACATGGCACGGTGGGCCTCCCGGCTGCCGGAGGCGATGCGGGCGCACGCCGGCGGAGATTGTTTCCCGAGGCAAGGCATGCTCCGCGCGTCGTATCGCACCGACGCCGTCTACGAGGCCTGACCGCCCGACATGAACCGGTCGATGCTCCCGCGCAGGCTGCGGCTGAGCGGCACCTTCGTGCCATCGCGCAGGATCACGGAGTAGTCGCCGTGCAACGTCGGCTGGAGCTCGCGCACCTGGTGGAGGTTGACGACGGCCGAGCGGTTGACCCGGGCAAAACTCGCCGTGCCGATGCGCTCTTCCAGCGAGGAAAGCGTCTCGCGCACGACCAGCCGCTCGCCGCTGGCCAGGTGCATCACGATGTAGTTGTCGGCCGCCTCGACCCAGACCAGTTCCTCCGGCTTGAGAAACACGACACGCCCGTCGGCTTTGACCGTGATGCGATCAGGTCGGCGATCGGTGGCGGCAGGTTTGCCCGTCAGCAGCGACTCGAGCTGCGCGCCGAGCGCGCCCACGCGCGCCGAGCGGACGTGCTCGCGCGCGCGGCGGATCGCCGCCTGCAGGCGCTCGAGGTCGAAGGGCTTGAGCAGGTAGTCGACGGCATCCACCGCGAAGGCATCGACGGCGAACGACTCATGCGCCGTCACGAAGACCACGGCGGGCCGCGCCTTGGCGTCGAGACTGGCCACGACCTTGAGGCCGTCGCAACCGGGCATCTGCACATCGAGGAACACGAGGTCGGGCCGGTCGCGGCGGATCGCCTCGATCGCGTCGGGGCCGTTGCCACACTCGCCGATGATCTCGAGCGTCGCGTCCTGACGCAGCATGCCGCGCAGGCGATCGCGGGCGAGGGGTTCGTCATCGACGATGAGGGTGCGGAGCGAAGACACGGCGGGTGGGGAGTGGGCTTACCGATGCAGGGAGAGGGCCGGTCACTGAATCCCGGCCGGATTCAATCAATAGAACCCCCGCCCGGCCCGGCCACCTCAAACGGCACGGTGATGGTCACGCACAGGCCACCCTCGGGCCGGTTGGCCAAGGTGAAGCGGTGCCGCGTGCCGTAGATCTCGGCGAGGCGCGCCCGGGTGTTGGACATGCCGATTCCCTCGCGGGCAAACGCCGTCGCGCCGTCGGGCAGGCCCGCGCCGTTGTCGCTGACGGTGAGCACGAGCTCGTCGCCCGCGCGCGCCGCGCGCACCTCGATCACGCCGGGCCGCGCATGCGGCTCGATGCCGTGGCGGATGGCGTTTTCCGCGATGGGCTGGAGCACGAGGCTGGGCACGCGGGCGCCGAGCACGTCGGGGTCGACCTGCAGCCGCACCGAGAGCCGGTCGCGAAAGCGGATGCGCTCGATCTCCAGATACTTCTCCAGGAACGAAATCTCCTCGCGCAACGCCGTCGTCGGCGCGCCCGACTGCGCCATCGCCAGGCGCAGCAGCTCGGAGAGCCGCACGAGCATGCGGTCGGCGGCAGCCACGTCGGAGTACATGAGCGAGGCGATGCCGTTGAGGGAGTTGAAGAGGAAGTGCGGCTTGAGCTGGCGCAGCAGCGACTGCAGGCGCGCCTCGGTCAGGTGTTTCTCGAGCTCGAGCGCCTGCACGGTGCGCTCGTGATACTTGCGGTAGTAGTCGATGGCGTGGCTGACCGAGACGATCACGCCGTAGATGAGCAGGTTGAAGGGAAACGTCTTCACCAGCAGCGGGCGAAACACCTCGGCAAACTCGACCGGCTCGTCGATCGCCCAGCCGTGCGCCTGCCCGACGAGTGAACGCAACACGACGAACGCGAGCGAGCAGGCGACCGCCGCACCGAGATGCATGAGGCCGATGCGCCATGACATCCCCGCCTCCGGCGGCAACCGCCGCGCGAAACGCACGATCGCGATCGAAAGCAACGCCCACACATACCAGTCGGCCAGCGCGTAGCCGACGGCCTCGCTCCAGCGGATGGAGCGGCCGAGCAGGCTGCTCGAGAGATAGAACTGCCCGGCGAAAGCGAGGCCCACGAGCGTCCAGCGCGACCACTGCCCTCCCCTCCGCCACAGGCGCACGAGCCCCAATCCCACGGGCAAGAGGACCAGCGCCAGCCCCACCAGGCCAAACTCCGCCAGCATCTCCAGCCAGTCGCAATGCGCGTGCTCCCACAGTGCCGTGAGCCGGCCGTCCGCGTCGCGGTCATATCCGCCTTGGAACAGGGGAAAGACGAGTTCGAAGCTCCCCGCGCCCCAGCCGAACCACGGGCGCGCCTGGACCATCTTCCACGTATCCTGGGCGACGTAGACGCGCTGGTTCCACTCTCCGTGCTGCTGCAGTCGGTCCCACTCCTTCCGCGAGCGTCGCCATCCTTCCGCGACCGAGTCCTGCGCGAGCCAGACGGTGCGCGCGCTCACCACTCCCACCATGAGCACGAGCGCGACGCCGAGCCAGATCCGCGCGCCGCCAGGCGGCCGCATCGCCCGGACTCCCGCCACGCCAGCGACCGCCAGCGCCATGACCGCCGATAGCCCCATGCCCGAGCGGGACACCGGCAGGGCTGGCGTCAGCAAGATGAGGACCAGCGCGCAAAACGCGAACGTCCGCAACGCTCCGGCGC
>JACSRI010000269.1 GCA_014879845.1 Opitutaceae bacterium | reverse complement strand
TGGTCGTCGGCAGCGCGCTGGTGAACTGCATCAGGAACAACCTCGGCCAGCCCGCGGCGATGACCGCCGCGCTGCGCGCGACGGCGGCCGATCTCGTGGCCGGCGTGCGGCGGTAGCTTCTGAGATAGGGGCGCCTCGGCCAGGTCTCCCTGCCCGGGAGGCGCGCGCACGGACGTCTCGCCCGCGCTACACCAGCGGCTTCTCGATCGTCACGTCGCCGGCGAGGCAGCGGTGCAGGCGCCCGGCGTCGTCGCGCAGGCGCAGCGCGCCGGTCGAGTCGATCCCGTCGGCCGTGCCCTCGACGCGCTCCTGGCCGAAGAGCACGGCGATGCGGCGGCCCTTGAGGTAGTCCAGGCGCGTCCAGAGCTGGATGAAGGTGTCGCGGTACTCGTCGGCCACGAAGGTGTCGAAGGCCTTGAGCACGCGCGCGACGATGGTGGGGGCGACGCGGTTGATGTCGACCTTCTGGCCGAGGGCCTCGGCGACGGAGGTCGTGCGCGGAGCGATGTCGTCGGGCCAGTCGTGGCGCTGGCTGTTGATGTTCAAGCCCAGGCCGAAGATCACGTCGCGAGTATGGTCGGCATCGATACGCGCCTCGGTGAGCATGCCACCCAGTTTGCGGCCGGAGTGGAAGATGTCGTTCGGCCACTTCACCGCGGCGTCGATCCGGCAGGTGTTGGCCAGCGCGTCGCAGACGTTCACGCCCATCCAGAGCGTGAAGTCCTGCATGCGCGCGGGGCGCAGGTCCGGGCGGAAGGCGAAGGAGAGATAGAGATTGCCGTGGTCGCCGCTGACCCAGCGGCGGCCGAGGCGGCCGCGGCCGCGCTCCTGCTGGCGGGCGACGACGACGAGCGGCGTCTCGGCGCCCGAGGCGAGCTGGCGCTCGGCCTCGCTGTTGGTGCTGTCGACCGCGGCGTGGAACGACAGGTGGATGGGCCGCCCGAGCGAGGCCAGGGCGGCGCGCAGCTGCATCTCGTCGAGCGTGTCCGGGCGCTTGAGCAGGCGGTAGCCGCGGCGGCGCACGGCCTCGACCTCGTAGCCGAGGGTGCGGAGTTTTTCCATGTGCGCCCAGATGGCGACGCGCGACATGCCGAGCATCTCCGCGAGCGTGCTGCCCGAGACGAAGCCGTCGCCGGCCGCGAGCAGCTCGCGGACAATGACGACTTCGGGCGAATCCTGGGGCGAACGGGCGGTCACGGGAATGTGGTTACAACCAGTCGAGCCCGATGTCGATCCACGTGCTCTGGTGCACGAGGGCACCGCTGGAGATGAAGTCGAGTCCGAGCCCGCCGAGGCGCGGCAGGCTCTTCAGGGTGATGCCGCCACTCGCCTCGGTCCAGGCGCGACCGGCGATGAGTGCCACCGCGCGACGGAGCTGGGCGGGCGTGAAGTTGTCCAGCAGCACGATGTCGGCGCCGGCTTCGAGCACGGGCGGCAGCTGCTCGAGCGCGTCGACCTCCACCTCGATCGCGAGGTCGGGCCGGCACGCGCGCGCCGTCTGCACCGCGGCGGCGAGCCGCGCGCCGCGGGTCGCGCCGGTCGCGGCGAGATGGTTGTCCTTGATCATGACGCGATCGAAGAGGCCGAGCCGGTGGTTCCAGGCGCCGCCGCACCCGACGGCGTACTTTTCCAGCATGCGGTAGCCCGGCGTGGTTTTCCGCGTGTCGAGCAGGCGCGTGCGCGAGCGGCCCAGGGCCTTCACGTGGGCGGCCGTGTGCGTGGCGATTCCGCTGAGGCGCTGGAGGAAGTTGAGCAGGACCCGCTCGGACTCGAGCAACTCGGCCGACGGACCCTCGATCGTGCCGAGGAGGGCGCCGGCAGCGACGGTGGTGCCATCCTCGACAGTCGGCGTGAGGCGGGCGCGCCCGCGGCCGTATTCACGGAGCACGAATTGGGCGAGGGGCAGGCCGCACACGACCATGGCGCGGCGCGCGCGGAGTTCGGCGCGTCCGCGCGACCGGCCGACCACCGCGGCGGTCGTGACGTCGCCGGCGCGCCGCGGGCGACGCCGCGCGCGCAGGCCCCAGCCGCCGAGGTCCTCGGCCCGCGCGAGCAGGATGAGCGCGCGCAAGGCCTCCGGATCGAGGTCCGCCCAGGACAGGCGGCGGCAGAGCGCGTCGAGCGGGATGCGAGGTTGCGTCGGGCGGGACATCGGAAAAGCTGGCGCAGGTTCACCATGAGGCCCGATGAGTTCAACCACAGTGTGCACACCGCACACGAGCCCCCCGCGCCGTGGCCTGCCGCGCTGCGCGCGCTTTGGTGGATGGCGAAGGGCGACTGGGGGCGGGCTCACGGGATCGCGCAAGGCGACGCGAGCGCCGAGGGCTCCTGGGTGCATGCGCACCTGCATCGCGTCGAGGGCGACGAGGCCAACGCCGGGTACTGGTACGCGCGCGCTGGACGTGCGCACGCGGACGGCTCGCTCGAGGCCGAACGCTCCACGATCCTCGCCGCGCTGATGGATCAACTGTAGGCCGCCCGCGGGTGGGCGCCCCTGACGCGTGCGCGAGTCGATCAGGCGCCCGCGAGTGGGCAGCCTACATCCGACTTCCCCCCCCCCAGGCCTCCTCAACTCGCGAAGAGATTCGAGAGCTGGATCGACAGCCCGGTGAGGTGGTCCTCGCTCAGGCGATCGTAGTCTGCGAGAATCTCCTCGAGCCGCAGGCCGAAGGTGCGGTGGCGGTAGACCTCGACGTTGTTGTAGCGCGGGTCGACGATCCACAGGCGCGGGATGCACACCTCGTGGTAGATCATCTTCTTGCTCACCGTGTCGACGCGATGGTCGTGCGGCGTGATGATCTCCGCCGCGAGCCAGAGCCGCCCGGTGCCGCGATGGACGATGGCCAGGTCGGGGCGCAGGGCATTGCGGAAGTTGACCTCCACAAGCGACCGTGCGGGCAGGAGCTCGAGGACGGAGTTGGGTGAAAGGTGGGCGAGGACCTGGGCGTGCAGGCGGCCGCAAATGCGCTCGTGCCGCTCATCCGGCGGGGGGCGGAGGAGGTTGGCGCCATCGATAATCTCTTCGAAAGAAGCGGCCATCGCGTGAGGGCAAACTACGCTGCAACCCGGCGGCTTCCAGTGGATTAGCGCATCGTCCGTGACGAACGGGGGGCGGCTGATAAGCGCCGTCGTGGTTCCCCCGATGAATCCTCTAATACACCCGGCCGCCCCGTGCACCGCCGCAAAAGCGGTTGCGGCGCCGGCGGTTTTCCACACCGTGTGCGGCTCCGGCGCGAACTCGCTCGCGACCGGAATCTCACAACCACAGCTCTGACCTTCTCGGACTCCGAGGACTTGATCCATGCGACAAGCACCCACGTCCCGCGCCTGGCGCCGTTCATTCGGTTTTCCGTGCAAGGAAAACGCATGAACCGGCCATGAAAGGCGTTCTCGATTTCGCCCGCGCCCGGCGCGAGGCCACTCCCATCGCGATGGTGACCAGCTACGATGCCTGGTCCGCGCGCCTCGCCGCCGCGGCGGACGTCGATTGCCTGCTCGTCGGCGACAGCGTTGCCATGGTCGTGCACGGCTTCCCCGACACCCTGCACGCCACGCTCGAGATGATGGCCGCGCACACCGCGGCCGTGCGCCGCGGCGCGCCCGAGAGCTTCGTCGTGGCGGACATGCCCTTTCTCTCGCATCGCCGCGGCACGGCCGCGGCGGTCGAGGCGGCGGGTGCGCTCATGCGCGCCGGCGCCTCCGCCGTGAAGATCGAGGGGCTCGCCGGCCACGAGGACGTGGTCGCGCACCTCGTCGGCAGCGGCATCCCGGTGATGGGCCACCTCGGCCTCACGCCGCAGTCCGTGCACCAACTTGGTGGATACCGCGTGCAGGGCCGCTCGAGCGAGGCCGCCCAGCGCATCCTCGAGGACGCGCGCCGGCTCGAGCAGCTCGGCGCCTTCGCGCTCGTGCTCGAGTGCGTGCCCGAGCAGCTCGCGGCGGACATCACCGCGGCGCTGGCTATCCCGACTATCGGCATCGGCTCGGGCGTGCGCACCTCGGGCCAGGTGCTCGTCATGCACGACCTGCTCGGGCTGCAGGCCGACTTTCGCCCGCGCTTCGCGCGGCGTTACCTCGAGGGCCACGAACTCGTGCGCGAAGCATTCGCGCGGTTCGTCGCCGACGTGCGGGCCGCACGCTTTCCGGCCCGCGAGGAAATTCTCTGCTGATGACCATCGTTCACACCACCGAAGAATGGCGGGATCTGCGACGCTCCGCCGTGTTTGAGGGCAAGACCGTCGGCTTCGTGCCGACGATGGGCGCGCTGCACGCCGGGCATGTTGCCCTGCTCGAGCGCGCCCGGGCTGAAAACGACCTCGTCGTGCTCAGTATCTTCGTCAACCCGACGCAGTTCAACGACCCGCGTGACCTCGAGAAATACCCGCGCACGTGGGAGGCCGACCTCGCGGCCGCGCGCCGCGCCGGAGTCGACGCGATCTTCGCGCCCGTGCGCGACCAGATGTATCCGGACGGATACCGCTACCGCGTGACCGAGGACACGCTCAGCGCGCTCATGGAGGGTCGCCACCGCCCCGGCCATTTCGACGGCGTGCTCACGGTCGTGCTCAAGCTCCTGCTCCTCGTCCAGGCCGACCGCGCCTACTTCGGCGAGAAGGACATGCAGCAGCTCCTGCTCGTGCGCGGCATGGCGCAGGCATTTTTTGTCCCCACCGAGATCGTGGCCTGTCCGACCGTGCGGGCCGAGGACGGCCTCGCCCTGAGCTCACGCAACGCGCTGCTCACGCCGGAGGGCCGTGCGCGTGCGCCGGAATTTGCCCGCATCCTGCGCGAGGAGAGCGACCCGGAGAAGGCGAAGCGACGCCTCGAGGCCGCGGGCTTCGGCGTGGATTACGTCGAACACTACGAGCAGTGGCGCCTCGGCGCCGTGCGGATCGACGGCATCCGCCTCATCGACAATGTGCGCAGCGAAAATCCTCTTTGAGCTGACCGGCTCGATCGCCGCCTGGAAGGCCTGCGCCGTGATCTCACGGCTCGTGCAGGATGGCCACGAGGTACAGACGATCGCGACCGCCGCGGCGCTGCAGTTCATCGGACCGGCCACGCTCGAGGGCCTCACCGGGCGACGGGTCCGCAGCGACATGTGGGACCGTGGCACCGCGATGGACCACATCAATCTCGTGAAGTGGGCCGACGTCGTGGTGGTCTGTCCCGCCACGGCGAATACGATCAACAAACTCGCCGCCGGCCTCGCGGACGATCTCGTGGGCGCGCTCTTCCTTGCGCACGACTGGAAGAAGCCCTTCCTGCTCGCTCCCGCCATGAACCCCGCGATGTGGGCGCACCCCGCCACGCGGGCCGGCGTGGAAAAGTTGCGCGGCTGGGGTGTCAAGATCCTGCCTGTCGCACGCGGCCGCCTCGCCTGCGGCGACGAGGGCGAGGGGCGCATGATCGAGCCGGAGGAAATCCTCGCGGCGATCCGCGAATCACTCGCACCTTCTGCTGTCGGCCGCGTGACCCCACGCGGCGCGAGCGTGGATGTCGCCGGGTCGGTGACCCGGCCGACGGCGAAGCCGCACCGCCGCGTGCTCGTCACCGCCGGCGGTACGGAGGAGCCGATCGACGGCGTGCGCACGTTGACGAACTTCAGCACCGGTCGCACCGGGGCGCTGCTCGCCGAGCACCTGCGGGCCTGGGGCTGCGACGTGACGCTCCTGCGCGCGCACCGTGCCACTCCGCCTCCGGCCGGCGTGCGCGGCGAGACGTTCGTGACCTTTGCCGACCTGCGCGGTGCGCTCGAGCGGCTGCTCGGCGGCGAGCATTTCGATGCGGTGGTGCACGCCGCCGCGGTCAGCGATTACGCCGTTGCCGGCCTGCGCGTGAACGGCCAACCGCTTCCGCCCGGCGCGGGCAAACTCGGCACCGAGCAGAAGATCGCGATCGAACTCGCACCCAATCCCAAGCTTGTCGACCACCTGCGCGCCTGGAGTCGCAACCCGGAGCTGCGCGTCATCGCCTTCAAGCTCACGCGCGAGGCCGATGCCGCGGCCGCGCGCGCCGCGGTCGAAAAGCTCTTTGCCCATTCGCGCGCCGATGCCGTGGTGCACAACGACCTCGCCGCGGTCGACGCCGCGACCGGGCGCTTTCCCGCCACGCTCTGGCGCGCCGACGGCACGAGCACCGCGCTCGAGTCGCGCGAGGCGCTCGCGCATGCGATTGCCACGCTGATCGCGGATAACGAGCGCGGCGGAGCGGGAGCTCCGCCCTCCACGCTGACGCGCGAGCGCCGATCCCAGGAAGGCCCGGCTCCTGCCGGGCCGTGCGCACCCGATGAGGCCCGCGACCCACGGGCAGAACATTCACCGAACCACTGACCCCATGCTCCTGGCACTCGACGTAGGCAACACCCACATCCACGGCGGCGTCATCGACGGCGACACGCTGCGCATGCAGTTTCGCCGCAGCACGCACCCGATCGGCTCGTCCGATGAGCTCGGCCTCTTCCTGCGCTCTGTGCTGCGCGAGAATGGCATCGACCCGCAGGCCGCGATCCGGGCCGTGGCCATCTGCTCGGTCGTGCCGCCGATGGTGTATCCACTGCGCAGTGCGTGCCTGAAATACTTCCGCAGCGAGCCGTTCGTGCTGCAGCCCGGCGTGAAGACGGGCCTCAAGATCAAGTACCGCAACCCGCTCGAGGTCGGCGCCGATCGCATCGCCAACGCCGTGGCCGTCACCCAGCTCTGGCCGGGACGCGACGCCATCGTCATCGACATCGGCACGGCCACGACCTTCGACGTCGTCACCGCCGGGCGCGACTATCTCGGCGGCGTGATCCTTGCCGGCCCGTCGATCTCGGTCGAGGCGCTCGCAGGCAAGACCGCCCGCCTCCCGGCCGTGGAGATCATGCGGCCCGAGACCGTCCTCGGCCGCAGCACGATCGAGAGCATCCAGTCCGGCGTGTTTTTCGGCCAGGCCGGCGCGATTCGCCACTTGATCGAGTTGCTCTCGTCCGAAGCCTTCGCGGGTGGTCGACCGCTCGTCGTCGGCACCGGCGGATTCTCGCGCATGTATGAGCGCGAGAAACTCTTCGACGAAATCGTGCCCGACCTCGTGCTCCGCGGCCTGCTCATGGCCGAGCGGATGAACCGCGAGGATCACCTCCTGAAGGTCAAACCGAAGGAAACCGCTGATTCACGCTGATCGGCGCTAGTTCCTGACAACGGACATTGCACACGAGGCAACGGAGAGAATGGAGAAGACCATGAAGAGTCTCAGATCAGAGGGCGTTTTCCGTCACCTCCTGTGAAACTCAGCCGACAAAAACTCTCGATCCACCCATGCGAGTCACCCTCCTGAAAGCCAAACTGCACCGCGTCACCGTGACCGGCGCCGATCTCGACTACGAGGGCTCGATCGCGATCGGGCCGGAGCTCATCCGCGCCGCCGGCCTGCTCCCGTGGGAGCGGGTCGACGTCTACAACGTCACCACCGGCGCGCGTTTCACGACCTACGTCATCCCCGGCCGCGAGCGCGGCGAGATCCTCGTCAACGGCGCTGCCGCCCGCCTCGTGCAGCGCGGCGACCAGGTGATCGTGGCCGCGTATGCGGAATTTGAAGTCGAGGAAGCCAAGCGGCACCGCCCGACCGTCGTGCTCGTCGACCGCGAGAACTACCCGATCGCCGGACCCGTGCACACGGTGGCGGAGCAGGGATAGCGCCCGCCCGACTCAGCCGCGCACGTGGCCCCGGCCGACGACGCGGAACTTGTAGGTGCAGAGCTCGCGCAGGCCCATCGGGCCGCGGGCGTGGAGGCGGTCCGTGGAGATGCCGATCTCGGCGCCGAGCCCGAACTCGAAGCCGTCGTTGAAGCGTGTGCTCGCGTTCCAGAACACGGCGGCGGAGTCGACGGTGTTGAGGAAATGCTCGGCCGCGGCGGCGTCGCCGGTGATGATCGCGTCGCTGTGCGCGCTGCCGTGCGTGTTGATGAAGTCAACGGCGGCGGGCAGGTCGTCCACCACCTTCACGGCGATGATGAGGTCGAGGTACTCCTCGTCCCAGTCGGTCTCGGTCGCGGCCTTGGTCGCGAGGCCGGCGGCGGTGAGGATCCGGGCGGCCTCGGGGTCGCAGCGCAGCTCGACCTTCTTCTCGGCGAGCGCGCGGCCGACGACAGGCAGCAGTGAGGGAGCGGCGTCGCGATGCACGAGGAGTTTCTCCGCGGCGTTGCAGACGGACGGACGCTGTACCTTGGCGTTGACGGCGATGGCGGAGGCCATGGCGGCGTCGGCGTCGCGGTGCAGGTAGATCGAGCACACGCCCTTGTAATGTTTGATCACGGGGATGCGGCTGTTCTGCGCCACGAAGCGGATGAGCCCCTCGCCACCGCGCGGGATCACGCAGTGGATGAGGTCGTCGCGCTTGAGCAGTTCGGTGAGCGCGGCGCGGTCCGTCGTGGGCATGAGCTGCACCGCGTCGGCAGGCAGGCCGGTCTCCGCGAGCGCGCGGGCGATGAGCGCGGCGAGCGCGGTATTCGAGTGAAAGGCCTCCTTGCCGCCGCGCAGGATCGAGGCATTGCCGGACTTGAGGCAGAGTGCGGCGCAATCGATCGTCACGTTCGGGCGCGACTCGTAGATGATCGCGATCACGCCGATCGGCACGCGCACCTTGCGGATCTCGAGCCCGTCGGGCCGCGTGAAGCGCTCCAGTTCGTCGCCGACGGGGTCGGGCAGGGCGGCGACCTGGCGTACGCCCTCGGCCATCTGCGCGATGCGCGCGGGCGTGAGCTTGAGGCGGTCGAGCATGGCGGGGGCGAGTCCGGCCTCGGCACCGGCGGCGAGATCGCGGGTGTTGGTCTCGGCAAGCGCGGCGGCCGATTCGTCGATGAGGGCGGCGAGGCGGAGCAGGGCGGCGTTCTTGCGCTCCGTCGGCACGTTCGCGAGCACGAGGGAGGCGGCGCGGGCGGCGCGGCCGAGCCGCAGCGCGAGGGCGGCATGATCATCGGTGCTGGCGATGGGTGCGGTGGCGGAGGGCATGGAGGGCGAAAAAGAAGCGAAAGTTCGGGTGGTGTCGAGCGCGGCGCCGGGCGGCCGGGACCGCACTATGGATAACGACCACGCTGCCGATACTAGGCAAATGTCCTTACTGTTTCGCACCCTCTGGCTCGCCACGGCCCTCGCGCTCACGACCACGATCGCGCAGGCCGCCAAGTCCGAACCCGCCCCGGCTCCAGCGATCCCGCCGGCCAGCCTGATCGGGCTGAGCCGCGACGAGGTCGTTGCGGCGCGCGGCAAGCCCACGGGCGAACGCGCGCGGGCGGACGGTTCGATCCTGATGGTCTACGCGGATGGGGCGAAGATCGAGCTGCGCGACGGGCGTGTCGTCTCCGTGACCGGGATCGGTGGTGCGGAGATCGTCGGTGCGGACGGTACGCGCTATGTGCCGGGTGCGGATGGCAACATCAAGCGGCCCGTCATCGTCAGCGATGTGTCGGCGGCGGATGCGGCTGAAGCGGCGTCGTCCGCGGCCGAGGCCGGGGCCACCGGTGGTGCGGCCTTGAAACCGGCGGCGGCCGTGGCCGTGGCTGAGGACGAGGACGCCGACGACGCCGGCGCCGATGCCCCGGGAGGCGCGATCGAGAAGTTTGTGGAGGACGCCGAAGATCCCGAAGAAGAGCCTCCGCCCTCGCTGGTCAAGACACTCCTGGTCCTCGGCATCGATGTGGTGTTTCGTTTCGCCTTCGCCGTGCTTGTGCTGCGTCTCTCGATCCACTTCGTCGGCGTGCCGTTCTTCTGGCCGGACCTGCTCAAGGTCGCGGTGCTCTACCTCGCCGTGCGCGAGGTCATGCACGGACTCGGCGGCCTCGGAGGCTGGTGGGAGTTCATCCCGATCTTCAAACTCGATGACGTCACCAGCTTCATCATCCTCGCGTGCTCGCTCACCTGGTTCAAGATCGCGGGCAGCGGACTCACCGCGCTGAAGATCGCGGCGATGACGAAGTTCGTCATCGTCGGCCTGATGCTGGCGGTCGGCCTCGCCGTCACCTTCGGGTTGTCGGCGATGCAGTGACGGCGCGATGCGTGCCGGAGCGAGGCAGGAAGCGGACGACGCAGGACAGCATGCGGGGTCGGACTCCCAAGATCAGAAGGAGTCACCGACCTCGGCCGCCGCTCAGTCGATGCGCGTCATGCGCACCAGCTCGGTGAACCGCTGGTCGATCAGCGCACGTCCGGCGGTCTCCAGTCGGTCCACGCCGAGGGCCTCGACCGTGAGGCTGGCGGTGACCGTGGCGTAGGCGAGGGCGCGGCGCAGCGTCGCGAAACCGGTGTCGCCCGCGGCCGCGAGCGCGCCGATGAGCGCGCCGGCGAAGGAGTCGCCCGCGCCGGTCGGATCCTGTACCTGGGTGACTGGATACGCCGGCAGCGCGAACAGGCCCTCCGGATGGAAGAGCACCGCGCCGTGGGCGCCCTTCTTGATGATCACGATCTTGGGCCCGAGCTGGATGAGCTTGGGGCCGGCCACGTAGACATTGCCGTGGCCGGTCAGCTGGTGGGCCTCTTCGTCGTTGAGGATGAAGAGATCCACGCGAGGGAGCAGCTCGAGCAGCTGCGGGCGCGCGAGGTCGAGCCAGAGGTTCATCGTGTCGGCCACGGTGAACGCGCCGGGCGCGAGCTGGTCGAGCACCTGGGCCTGGAGCTGCGGCTGGATATTGCCGAGCAGCGCGAAGGGCGAGGTGCGGTATTCCTCGGGCAGGGCGGGGCTGAAGTTGGCGAAGACGTTGAGCCGCGTCTCCAGCGTGGTGCGCGAGGCGAAGTGCTCGCCGTAGACGCCGGACCAGAAGAACGTATCGCCGCTGCGGTCCATCTGCAGGCCGGCGAGGTCGATGTCGTGGCGGCGCAGGCGGTTGATCTCGGCCGGGCCGAAGTCGTTGCCCACCACGCCGACCAGGCGCGTCGGCGCGAAGTAGCTCGAGGCGATCGCGCCATACGTGGCCGAGCCGCCGAGGATTTTTCCGGAATCGGCGAGCGGGGTTTTGATGCGATCGAAGGCGACGGAGCCGACGACGAGGACGGAGCGCGAGGTGTTGGCCGTGGTGGACATCGTGTGGAGAAAACGCGGTCGCCAGTCGCGCTGCTCGATCGCGGGGCGGCAACGAAAAAGGCGCAGACCTTTGCGTTTGCCACGGCGGGCGCGCCGGCGCGATCGTCGCGGCGTGGAGAGCGCCGAGACTACCACGACTGCCACGACGACCGAGCCCGCGCCGGAGCCGCTGGGCCCGCAGACGCTCGTGGCCGGCTACCCGCTGTGGGTCGTCGGGCTTGTCCTGGGGTTGGCTGTGATCCTGGCCGTCTGGCTCCTGGCGCGCGCTTTTCGCATCCTCGCGGCGCTGGTCGCCCTCGGCGTGGTCGCGGGCGCGACCTGGATCGCGTGGCAACACGTTTTTGGGTGATTTTTCGCCGCCGCGCGACGGGCCTACGATTGTCTTGTCAGGGGATTTTTCCGCGGTGTAACAGTCGCCGGTGAAATACATCTTCGTGACCGGCGGCGTGGTTTCCTCGCTTGGCAAGGGCCTGACAGCGGCGTCGCTCGGCGCCCTCCTCGAACAGCGAGGGCTGGTGGTGCGGATCCAGAAGTTCGATCCCTACCTCAACGTCGACCCCGGCACGATGAGCCCTTTCCAGCACGGCGAAGTCTACGTGCTCGAGGACGGCGCCGAGACCGATCTCGACCTGGGCCACTACGAGCGCTTCACCTCCGGCAAGCTCTCGCGGTTCAACAACCTCACCTCCGGCCAGGTCTACGAGGCCGTCATCCAAAAGGAGCGGCGCGGCGACTACCTCGGCAAAACCGTGCAGGTGATCCCGCACGTCACCAACGAGATCAAGGCGCGCATCCTCTCGGCCGGGCAGGATGTCGACGTGCTCATCACCGAGATCGGCGGCACGACGGGCGACATCGAGGGCCTGCCCTTCCTCGAGGCCATGCGCCAGTTCGCGCTCGAGGCGGGCCACGGCAACGTCGTGTTCATCCACGTCACGCTCGTGCCATTCCTCAAGGCCGCGGGCGAACTCAAGACCAAGCCCACGCAACAGTCCGTCGCGAAGCTCCGCGAAATCGGCATCCAGCCGCACATCCTCGTGTGCCGTTGCGAACACCCGATGGACGCGGACATGCGCGAGAAGCTCAGCCTCTTCTGCAACGTGCCGGTCAAGGCCGTGATCGAGGAGATGGACGTCGAGACCTCGATCTACGAGCTGCCGCTCTGCCTGCAGCGCGAAGGCATGGACGATCTGGTCGTACAGCTCCTTGGGCTCAACGCTCCGGCGCCGAAGGAAAACATCTGGACCGACATCGTCCGCCGCCTCAAGTCGCCCGCCAAACGCGTGACGATCGGAGTGGTGGGCAAGTACATCGAGCTGCAGGACGCCTACAAATCCGTCTACGAGTCGATCGTGCACGCCGGCATCGCGAACGATTGTGCGGTCAACATCGTGCGCATCGACGCCGAGGCGATCGAGGACGACGAGGGCATCGAGCGCCTGCGCGCGCTCGACGGTGTGCTCGTGCCCGGAGGCTTCGGCGACCGCGGCACCGAGGGCAAGATCGCGGCCGCGCGTTTCGCCCGCGAGAACAAGGTGCCCTACTACGGCCTGTGTCTCGGCCTGCAGATCGCCGTCATCGAGTTCTCGCGCAACGTCGCGGGGCTGGCTGGCGCGAACTCGCTCGAGTTCGACACGAAGACGCCGCACCCGGTCATCACGTTGATGGAGGAGCAGAAGAACGTGACCGAGAAGGGCGCGACCATGCGCCTCGGTTCTTATGAATGCGCGCTCGTCCCCGGCACCAAGGCGCACGCCGCCTACGGGGCCGCCTCCGTGCGCGAGCGTCACCGCCACCGTTTTGAGTTCAACAACGACTACCTCGAGCGCCTGGAAAAGGCCGGCCTGCGCGTGAGCGGCCGCAACCCCAAGCGCGACCTCGTTGAGATCGTCGAGCTGCCCGACCACCCGTGGTTCGTCGGCGTGCAGTTCCATCCCGAGTTCCAGTCCAAGCCGAACAAGGCGCACCCGCTCTTCGCCGCCTTCATCGCCGCGTGCGTGAAGCGCAAGGAAGGCAGGTAGGATTCTCGATCTTGGGTTCTCGATTTTCGATTGGGACGGAGGCGTTCGAATCCTGGAAGTCGCGATCCCTCTGAGAATCGAAACTCGAGATTAGGAAACCAAGAATCCCGCCATGCTCTTCGACCCCGCCAAGCTCCTGCTCATCGCCGGTCCCTGCTCGCTGGAGAACGAGAAGGTCTGTCGCGCCGTCGCGGAAAAGCTCGTGGCCGTGCAGCGCGCGCTGCCGCAGCTGCGGATTGTCTTCAAGGGCTCGTACGACAAGGCCAACCGCACCTCGATCGAGGGGCCGCGCGGCACCGGGATGGAGGAGGGCCTTGCGTTGCTCGACCTCGTGCGCCGCGACTATGGTTTTCCCATCCTCACCGACGTGCACGAGTCCACGCAGGTGTCCGCCGTGGCGGCGGTCGTCGACGTCGTGCAGATCCCAGCCTTCCTCTGCCGGCAGACTGACCTGCTCGTCGCGTGCGCGGCCAGCGGACGCACGGTCAACGTGAAGAAGGGCCAGTTCCTCGCGCCGCAGGACATGAAGCACGTCTGTGCCAAGCTGAAGGGCGCGCGCGAGATCTGGCAGACCGAGCGCGGCACGACCTTCGGCTACCAGAATCTCGTCGTGGACATGCGGAGTTTCCCGATCATGGCGGCGAACGGATTTCCCACCGTGTTCGACGCGACGCACAGCGTGCAACTGCCGGGGGCAGGCGGGGGCAAGAGCAGCGGCCAGCGCGAATTCGTCCCGCCGCTCGCGCGCGCCGCGCTCGCGGCCGGAGCCCAGGGTCTCTTCATTGAGACGCATCCCGATCCGGCCAACGCGCTCTCGGATGGACCCAATCAGGTGCCGCTCGAACAACTCGAGGACGTCCTGCGCGGTTGCGTCCGGGTGTGGGACGCGGTGCGGGGCTGAGGATCGATCGTTTGGTTCTGTCTCTGATGATCGCCGTAGGGGAAGGCCGCCGCGACCTACGAAGTTGACCACTCCGGGGCGTCCGCCGACCATCGCGGCCCTCCGGATCCCGACCCCTCGGCGCGATCCCGACTCGTCCAAGCCACTTCCCCGATGTCCACGTTTCTGATCGATGTCCCGGTTCCGTCCATGGGTGCGACGGTCAACGAACTCACGTTGATCGACCTTCTTGTGGCGCCGGGGGCGAAAATCACCAAGGGCCAGAAGCTCGCCGAACTCGAGAGCGACAAATCTGCCTTCGATTTCGAGGCGCCCTGCGACGGGACGTTGGTGCAGCTCTTTTGTCGCGCCGGCGATATCGTGCCGGTCAACGCCCCGTTCTTGCGCATCGAGACGGCCGACATCTCGCTCAAGCACCTCGAGGTGAAGGGCGAGGTTGCGCTCGCCGCGGCCCCGACCGCCCAGAAGTCCGCGATGCCTGCGGCGGCCGCGGCTGGGCCCGTGCCGGCCCGGCCCGTGGCCACGCCGCTTTCTGCCCCGGCCCGCGGTCCTCAGTGGACCCCGCGCGCGGCCAAGATCGCCCGCGAGGCCGGACTCGATCCGGAATCGCTCGTCGACGTCCCGGCCACGGGCCCCGGGGGGCGCGTCTCGGGCGACGACATCGAGCGCTACCTTGCCGCGCGTGCGACCGCGCCGCGTGTGGCCCAGGTCGCGCCGGCTCCCGTGTCCGCGCAGGCGGCCGGCGACCTCGCGCGCGAGACCGTGTGTGTCGCCGGCATCGGTTACGCCGTGCCCCGCAACGTCCGCTCCAACGAGGAGATCCTCAAGGCCTTCCCCGACAAGACGACCGAGGAGATCGTCAAGATCACCGGCATCCGCACGCGCTACTACGCGAGCGAGGATGAATCCGCCACGAGCCTCGCGGTGACCGCCGTGAAGCACGCGTTGGCGCAGTCGGGCGTCAATCTCGCCGAGATCGACGGTGTGATCATGGCCACGCTGATCCCCGACCAGCCCGTGCCGAGCGCGGCCAGCGCGCTCGCCCGCGAACTCGGCATCCACCACGCACTTTGCTTCGATCTCAACGCCGCCTGCTCGGGCTGGCTCTACGCGCTCGAGATCGGCCGCGCCTTCATCCGCGCCGGCACCGCGCACAAGCTCATCGTCGTCACGGCCGAGCTGCTCTCGCGCATCACCAACCCGCTCGATTTTGGCACGGCCTTCCTCTTCGGCGACGGCGCTGGCGCGGCCATCCTCACCGACGCGCCCGGCGGCCACCGGCTCAATCGCATGAGCCTTTCGGGCAACGCCGACCAGTACGCTGCGATCCAGCGCACGGGCGGCGGCGCACGTCTGCCGCTGCCGCAGCCGGGCTGCGACCTGAGTCATTTCTACCTGCAGATGGATGGACCGACCGTGTTCAAGCACGCGGTCATCGCCTTCGCCAATATCATCGAGAGCACGCTCCAGCGGCACGGCCTGCGCGCCGACGACATCGCGTGGATCGTGCCGCATCAGGCCAACGAGCGCATCCTCAAGGCTGTGAGCAAGCGGGTCGGCATCCCTTTCGAGAAGTTCGTCGTGACCATCGGCAAGTACGGCAACACCTCCGCGGCGTCCGTATCCATGGCCTTGGGATGGGCGTCCGAGGAGGGGATCTTCAATCCCGGCGACCGCATCGTCTTCTGCTCCGTGGGAGCCGGACTGACGTTCGCGGGCGGTCTGCTGACCTGGTGACGGTGAGATAGGGCAGGCTCTCCGCCCTCCGGACATCGTGCGCGGATGTCTCGGCGAGTCATCCCTACCTCAGGAAGCGCTCCCGCAACTCCGCACTCGGCACCAGGCACGCCTCGTCGTCGCGTCCGAACCACTGGTAGCGATGCCGCGCGATCCAGTCGTAGACCGGGTCGCGAAGGACGCGCGGCAGCGCGAGGCACAAGCCGCCCCACGACCAGGGTGCGCGCAGGTATCGGGCGACGCGCAGGGCCGCCTCCGACCGGGTGAAAACGCGTCCGTCCTCGAAGAGCACCATGCTGTCGAGAAATCCCGCCGGCAGCTCGAGATCGCGAAGGAGGGCGCGGCCCGTGTCGGACTGCAGGGCGGCGAAGAGGACCCGCGGCGAACGCTCGTGGCGCAGGATGAACTGCACCGAGCGATGGCAGAGATGGCACACGCCGTCGAAGAGCAGCACGGGACGGTCGCGCTCGCCTTGTCCTGGCTTCGTGGATGCGTCGGTTGGTTTCGCCACGGCGCAAAACTCACCCGTTCGGCTACGGCCGGCAAGCCCCGCGGCGCGCCCGCCGGGCTACGGATTCTGCAGCTCGTAGCTGAGGATGCTCAGCGCGAAGATCGCCGCCGTCTCGCAGCGCAGCACGAGCGGCCCGAGCGACACCGGCTCGAAACCCGCATTGCGCGCGGCCGCCATTTCCGCCGTGGTAAAGTCGCCCTCGGGCCCGATCATCCAGGCGACGGACTTGGGCGCGCGGCCCTTCTCCTCGCGGAACTGCTTGAGCACGGCCTTGAGCGAGCGTGCACCCGGCTGGAGGCTGGCGATGAGACGCAGATCGTGGGTCCGCGGGCTCGCGGTGATGAACTGCTCGGCCGGCTGCACGGGCTGGATCGTCGGCAGGAACGCGTTGCCGCATTGCTTGGCGGCCTCGATCGCGGTGGCCTGCCATTTCTCCAGCTTGTGCTCCTCGGCCCCGCCCTCGACCTTCACGATAGTGCGTTCGCTCAGCAGCGGGACGATGTTGGCCACGCCGACCTCGGTCGCCATGCGCACGATCGAGTCCATGTATTTTCCCTTGGGGAGCGCCTGGGCGAGCGTGATCGCGTAGGGCAGGGGGCGCGCCTTCTGGAGAAAGCGGACCTTCAGGACGGCCTCCTGACGGTCGGGTTCGATGCATTCACAAACCCATTCGTTGCCGCGACCATCGAAGACCACGACCGTGTCGCCGGCGCGGGCGCGGTTGGTTGTCACGAGGTGATGCGACTCTTCTCGGGAGAGGCGGATCTCCTTGGGCTCAAGTTCCGGCGGGAGGCAGAAGCAACGCAGGTCGGGCATGGCTGGAAGTGAAACGTCCAGTGAGAGGCGGCAGGCGCGCGGATACCAGTCGGAAGGACACGCGAAGGGAAGTTCGGCCGCACCGAGACGTCGCTCGCGACAAACATAAACGGAAAAGGCACCGCGTTTCCGCGATGCCTTTCCCGACTTATCAAACTACAAACCAGAACGCTAACTAGAACAAAACCCTAAACATCTAGCGCGAAAGGAAAGACGCGGCCCTCGCCAAAGTGTTCAAAGTCCGCGCAGAAAATTCCGCGGAGATTTCCGGGAGATTTTATCCTTTTCAATTTCAGCGGCTTGGCGTTTTCATGGCCGCACACTCCTGTTGGCCCGGGTGGCGGAATCGGCAGACGCAGAGGACTCAAAATCCTCCGCCCTCTAAAGGCGTGTGGGTTCGACCCCCACCCCGGGCACCAATCTAGAAACAGCCTCAAGAATCGAGATTCCTCACGGATTCCTCACGGATTTTGGTCGATTTTCGCCCTCACATGCTGATGCTCTGACGCATGGCAGCATCGAAGACCGGCCGGAAGAGGAAGCTGAAGCACCCGACTTGGGTTCATCCGGAGGGCAGCGGAATCAAGGTCGCTGAGGTTGCCAACAAGACCGGCGGGGACTCCTTCGGCGTCAGCTATCAGGTCCGGGTTCCGTCGAAGTTGCTGGGGGTTCCCGGCAAGCGGGAGTTTACCCAATACCTAACGAAGGCCGATGCGTTCAAGCATGCCGAAGACCGGTTCCTTGCACTCAAGGGCTTAGGAACCCAGTTTGCCGCCGTCCCTCCCGCTGTCCAGCGACAGGCAGCGATGGCGTGGGGAATCCTGTCGAAGCACAACCAGCAGGCCGGGATCAACCTTCACCTTCTCGACGTGGTAGAGGCGGGCATCCGGGCTCTCTGTCCTGAGGGAGGACGGAAGACTCTCTCTGACGTCGTCGCCGAACTTCTGAACGGCAAGGAAGCGCGACACGCTGCGGGGAAACTGGACTCGTCCACTCTCCACGATTTCAGGGTGCGGGCCAAGAAGATCGAGGCTGAGTTTGGCTCCCGGTTTGTCGGGGACATCCAGCACACCGAGATCGCGGCTTGGCTGCGGAAGATCCAGAAGGAGGGTGGGCGAGAAGGTGAGGGGCTGTCGTGGCGGTCGGTTCTGAACTACCGATTGATCCTGTCGGGGATCATGAAGCACGCGAAGGCCCGGCAATACTGCCATGCGAACCCCTTCGACCGCTTCACCCTCGAAGACTTGAAGGGCCTTGGTGGCACCAACGACGACCGGAATCTGGACGACATTAACATCCTCTCGGTCGACGAATCACGCCGGCTCTTGAACGCAGCCCTTGAATCCGGCGATACGGGCATGCTCGCGACTGTGGTGCTTCGCCTATTCTGCGGCATCCGGACTGCCGAAGTCTGCAAGTTGGATTGGTCCGAAGTCCACTGGCTCGATGCGAAGCCCTACGTCCACATCCCCGCAGGCAAGGCGAAGAAACGTCGTATCCGCCATGTGGACATCCCAGAGAACGCCTGCGCTTGGCTGAAGCTGTGCAATCCCCCGGCCAAGGGGGCGATCGTTCCCGGCAGCGGCAACGCCCGCAAGGACTCCAAGGCGTATTGCGCCCGCTTTCAGTCCATCACGAAGGCTGCTGGCATCGGTCGGGAGAATGCAAAGGGCGGTTGGGAGTCCGAGTGGGAGAGCAACGACACTCGGCACAGTTTCGGGAGCTATCACTACGCCCTGCATGGGGACGCTCTGAAGACGGCGGCCCAAATGGGCCACAAGGGGAGCGATGACGTTCTCTTTGCTCACTATCGCCAGCTCGTCCGGGAGGAAGCGGCGGCTGAGTTCTTCGGAATCCTGCCGGACCCGGAGGCGGGGAAGCTGACGACGTTCCCGAAAGCCGCAGCGGGGTAGCCGGGGCGTCCGATTGGTAAGCTTCAGGTGCGCCTCAGGCGCGCTTCTGAAGCCATGAAATGCGGTCAGAATCGCCGAGAAAAACGCGCGAGTGGCAGGGCGTTTTCTTAACTTCAGAACCTGCTGATGTCGGTGCGGTTATGGGAAAGTGCCCCTTTAGGCACCACCTATCTGAAGGAAGGCAGGCGTTCCGAACGGCTCCGAACCGCAGGGAGACGCATCGAACATTCAGCCGGGATCTCCTCGCGGAGTTCAAGGCCGAGATCGAGGGAAACTTCGGTGTGACTCTGGACCCGCTTCCTGAATACGGAAGTCTCGAACCCTCAGGGGTTATGGCGAGTGAGTTCTTCTTCGCCTGACCCTTAACCCCACCAAACGAAGGAAGGCCCCCTCCGGTTCCAGCCGGAGACGTTCACAGGCGAACGAGCCCGCATCTTCACGCCCGCAAGAGCCTTCGCCTGACCCTTAGTGATACCAAATGAAGGAAGGCCCCCTCTGGTTCCAGCCGGTGGGGGTCTTTCGCTTCTACGGGCGACCCCGCTCCAACCTAGGGCATTGCAGGTGCATCAAACGCAGCCTCCGTCGAGACACGATAAGGCACTGAGATACAGTGAGTTCTTCTTCGCTCAAGCGATTGCGTGTAGGCAGTGAATAGAAAGGCCCTCCGACTTACCACCGGGGGCTTCTTCGTTTCTACGCGGCTCGATGCGGCGCGGCGCCGTGTGCGCACGGCAGCGCTTTCAACCATTTCCCCCCAAGCAACAAGAACATGAACCCAAACAGCAACACCATGACTACGATAGAGAACGACAGTGAGAAACACGAGATGACCCGGGAGCACGCCGACAAGATCCGTTCGGCCCCTCCCCTGAATCTCACGAAGAAGGAAGCGGCGGTCTACCTCCGCATCACAGAACGACACTTGGAAAACCTCGTGAGCCGAGGTCGCATCCCGCGAGCCAAACTCGGACGCCGGGTGCTCTTCCTCCGCGAAGAGCTAGATCGCCGACTCCGCATGTCGATGCTGGCTGCCGCATGAGCGACGCGAAAACTTCCGCTGCCATCGCTCAGGGCTCCGTCGCCGGCAGTGTGATTCGGTGGTCCGACGATAGGACCACCTTTGGAAACTCCGCCTTGTCCTGCTGGAAGGCTGGAGTTGGAGAGGTGAGAGTTCAGTCGCGGGAGCCGGCGTTCACGGACCTGATCCGGCACTGGACCGGCATGCGACCGTCAGGCCATGGCACGGGACGCGGTTACCTGCGGCTCTTCCAAGGGAAAGGGACGTTGCCTGTAGTCGCACTCAAGGTCCGAAAGATCCTTGAGGCAGCGACCACGGGCGTCGGTCAGGCTGCTGAACGACCCGCAGCCTAGCGGAATGCGGTCCTAGAGAAGCCCGGAAGATTTGCCTAGGTAGGCACTTCCGAGAAACCGCGCTTAACGCGATCGGAACGTCGGCGAGGGTGATGATAGCGGGTTGATTGGTGAAGGGCCTTAAAACGGCTGCGGCCGTTCGATTCGCGATTCTGTATTGGCCAATAAGTACAGGTTCTGCGGTCACACCTCGGGACCCGCGACTGCCATCCAAGACCAGCATCAGCGTTGGTCAGCAGCCTATCGTGGCAGGTCCGTTCAAGCCGACCGCCGAACACCCAGCAACGACCAGCCTAGGACACCGGGGGAGAGTCTGAGCGAATGTCCCGCTCCTCTTCCCCCGGTGATTCCTTGGGGTCGCCTGCTGGCCCATTTCAGACAATCCGCCTGGGAGCCTTGGAGAGGCTGCTCAGGTGGAACGACAGGTGCGCGTGGTCGCACCTGGACAGGGACACAATCCCGCACGGTGGAGACGTGCGGTGAACGACAATCACGAACCGACAGACAACGACGATGCACGCATGGAAAATCTACCTTCCCGTTAACCTCGATCTTGAGCGGCTGGCGTTGGACTCTTCAGAGCCAACATGGGCGAGGCCCCTGCGGCTGGAGAAACTGGAGGCACTTGTCTCCTTTCTCGTGACTCAGGGATGGCGACGCGACATCGGGGCCGATGACGACGCCATTCCCCTTCACAGCAAGACCCTGGAGGCGCTTCTCGGTTCACGCTATAGCTCCGACGCCCTGCGGCTGTTGACTCGATGGGGCGTCATCGAACGCTCCGCGATACGCTACAAGCCCGGCGAACGCTGCGACAGCTACCGCCTTCGGGAGCCCTACGCATCGGCCCTGCCGGTCGCCAAAGAGATCGCCGGCAGTAGGCTTCCGGGTCGACTGCGGAAACTCCGTGAACGACAGACCCGAGAGTGTGTTGGCTCTGATCCGGTGCGCCTCCACTATCGCGATACGCTGGGGAGGGTCGCTTTGGCTCCAGTTCCCACGTCCGTCTACCCGTCCGATCCCAAGGCGAGGGTCGTATGGGCCCATCACGTCGAGTCGTTGCAGTCCGGGGAGCGTTGGATCAGCGCAAGTGCCAACACGGGCCGGGTCTTTCACGACGTTGTAGTGATGCCGAGGGAGCTGCGGGCTTTCCTGTCGATCGACAGGGAGTCCGTGGACGAGGTCGACAAGGCCAATGCGCAACCATTTCTGATGCTCGCCTACTACCCGCCGGGCGAACCAGAGCGGAAGCAGTTCTGCGACGTCGTTTGCAGGGGGCACTTCTACCCGATGCTCAGGCACGTCGCAGAACATTACGGCTTCGAGCCCCGGGCTTCATCTTGGGACGACGACACTCTCAAGAGGAAGGTCGCTGCGGCTCTCTTCGACCGTAACCGGGACGAGCCCTCGCCGATGCGCAAGGCCCTTCGGCATCTCTTCCCGTATCTCGCCGATGAACTCACCCTCAGGCGTGCCGGAGACCACCGTCGTCTCGCCCGCGACCTTCAGTCCCGGGAATCCGAGCTGTTTCAACGAAGGATCGCACCTCGCATCATTCGAGAGCTACCTGATTGCCCGTTCCTCACCATTCACGACGGCATCCTGTGCAAGGCGAGGTTCGCTCCGCAGGTCCGGAGATTCGTCGAAGAGGAGACTGTGAAGGTCTACGGGGTGCGTCCTTTGGTCAGGCTCAAGAGCGAGAAGGCTCAGTCGGTCCCCAAGGCTGCCTGACGGGGTGACTTGGTGCCTCGAAGGCGTATTGAGGGCTTTGCGACAGGAACCGTGGAGATGCGTTAGGTCATCTCTGGTTAGGCTTGGTTTCTCTGATGACTCCTCAGGGGATAGCTGAAGGACTCCTTGGCTACCCCTGAGGACACATCAGGAATCTCTTAGCTAGGGGTCTAGGTAGAGGTGGGACCAAGATAACCAAAGGGACTCTCAGTAATCTTCAGGGCGTCCCTCTCTATTGTTCTGCACTTTCTGTAAAAACTTCCCGGCATACATCGTCGCCGGTCTGTCTGCCGGTGTCGCTCGGACTCTCCAACCGGGCGGCACCGGTCCCACTTTCAACCCATCCCATGCCATGCCATTCAACCCATTCGCACCCGCCTTCTGTGACGCGCTCGACTTCATCGACGACGCGCCGTGTCCCCCGATGCCTCCGCTCCCCGTGCCGTCTGCCGTTCCCCGGCGGTCCGCCTTGGAGGAGCCTATTCGTCTTCCTGCTCGCTATCCTGTCGGCGACTCCGAGTACGGGCTGAAGGACAAGCACCCCGATGGTTTCGCCCTCTACGTCGCGCCCGCCGGATCGCCGCCGGGCTTCCTCCTGGTTCGCTGGGAGTCGATGCCGCTGGTGGGAACCAAGACGGGCCTGAGGCTTCCTGAAGAGGTCGTTGGGAACTATCGCTATCGGTGGCACTTCATCGAGGAATCCGCAGCGCAGGCCAAGCTCGCCAAGTTGCGGGTTGACGATGCCCAGCGCGGCAAGAAGCCAAAGATCACCCAGAGGGTCGCCGGCGAGCCGCTTGATCC